>NZ_JBFUMY010000106.1:0-10646 GCF_054049135.1 Kitasatospora sp. P5_F3
GGGCAGGCTGAGGCACTCGAGGGATCCGCCGAGCGGGCCGGGCTGGTACGGGCAGGCTGAGGCACTCGAGGGATCCGCCGAGCGGGCCGGGCTGGTACGGCTTGGCGGTGGTGGGAGTGCCGGTGGAGCCGTTCTGCAGGGCGTAGTCGATCAGGCCGCGCCAGAGGTGCTCTCGGCGCTTGTTCGGGTCCTCGGGAACGCTGTCGACGCCGACGAAAAGGACGCGGCGGGCGGAGGTCTGCCCGGCTGGGTTGTAGTCCGCGACCACCAGCTGCATGCCGTCACGCATCTCGCCCGGGTCGACCGGGACGTCGGACACCGCGTCGGCACCGGTGTCCCTGGTGAGCCCGCCGGCAGTGGCGGCTTCGACAAGCGTGCGCTCGCCCGAACCGGCGGGCGACGAGAAGGACGTTGCGGGCGCTGCGGCAGGGGCGGATGCGGCGGAAGCGGTGGGGTCGGCTTCGGCCACAGGGTCGCAGGCGGTCAGCGTCAGCGTGGCGGCGAGGACGACCGTGGTCAGGAAGATGCGGGGGACGAGGATTGGCATGGGCGGGGTCTCCCGGTTGTGTGGCGATCGGCTGGACTGCTGAACTCGATGGCCGCACGCTAGTGGCTGGAGGGGCGGGCGGGTGACCCGAGCTCAGTTCCCGTACCGCACTGGGACATGGTGGTGACGTAGGCGGAGCAGATCGACAGGCTGGCTGCGACCTCAGCGACGACCTCGTCACCATCGGCGTCAGTCCGTGGCCCGGCCCAGGGCGGTGGCGGCGGCTTTCGCGAGGGCGGAGTTGGCGAGGATCACGGCCGCCACCGCCTCCGGGGTCAGTTCCCCGCCGGGGCCGGCACGGCGACACGGAGGTTCCGCTGCAACTGGTCGAGGATCTCCAGGATGGACGCGCCGAGTTCCTGGGTGTCCTCATCGAGATCGGCGGTGGCCAGTCCGCTCGTCAGCGCCGTGACCGCGGTGCGCAGATGCTCGACAACGCTGACGGTGTTCTGCGGGAAACGCGGCCGGGCGAGAGCGGGGTACTTCCGGGTCGGCGAGTAGACCTGGCGCAGCCGGTCGGCGGCCGTCCGGAGGCTGTCGAAGGCCTCGTAACCCACGGCCGCCGGCACCCCGAGCGGTCGAAGGGGCGTGCAGGGGAGCCGGTGGTGTCGTGGGAGTATCGGCCGTCGATGCCCCGCGCCCGCAACCCGGCGGCGGTGGCTAGGTAGTCAAGGCTGCACCACGGCGTCGTTGACGGCCAAGATGTCCTCACGCACCCGGCGAACCGTCTCCTGGCGCTCCCGCGCGTTGGTCTCCTTCTCCTCCTCGGCCAGCGCCTGGTACTCGGCGCCGAGCAGTTGGCGGGCACTCATCAGTGCCTGGCACGCCCTGCGGACATCACCGTCGATCTCGGGCATCTCCTCGACCGTCACGGGCGGAACCCTCCTACCTCGACCGCGCGGCCACCCCAGCCTCCCTCTGCCCACCGGAAGCGCCGTCGCCGGTGAAGTGGTTGAACCGGACAATCCTGCCGTCGAGCAGCCAAAACTCGTTACCGGGCAACGCGATTCGGTGACCGGCTCGGAAACGATACGGGCGCGGCGCATCACGCCCCCCGAGCGACGGCGCCCCGCACCAGCGACACCCAGCCGGACCAGCCTTGGGACTCGGGGTCGACATGCGGGTGGAGGCTGTTCAGCTTGGGCTGCTCGAACTCCGCGGCCTCACCGGCGATGCTGTAGGAGTCACGCATCTCCAGATGCACCGCGGAGTACTGGGCACCGGCCAGCAGCTCGGAGAAGTCCGGCACGTTCTGCATCGTCGAGCGCCTTCCTGCTGATCTCCGCCAGGCGCAGCGAYATACGGGTCACGGTCTCGAGGTCGGGGTACCGACGGCATGGCCGGGCACCCACCGCGTACTGCCGACCTCCGTCAGCAGCACCTCACCAGGCTTCCAACCCTGGACGACCAGCCCCTTCGCCTCGTCATCCACCCACACCATCGGGCTCTCGTCCTTACCCGTGTTGGGATCGACCCCGCCGAACCGTAGCGCCCTGACACCCTCCCCTGGTTGCGCTGCTTTGCACGACCACTCCCCCACCACCGACCGACCGTCAAGAGCCCGAGAGCGCCGCGCGCGCGGCGGCGAAGTCCAGGTCGCAGCTGCCCACCCACAGCCGTCAGGCCGGTCACACTTGGCGTCGTTCGTGCGGTGGCCGGGCGGCAGGATCGTACGGCGGGCGGTCCAACTGCCGTCGGGGTGGATGTCGGTGAAGCCTTCGGTGGCCGTGGCCATCGGTGGCGAGGACGGATTTCCACTCGTAGCAGCCGTCGCCTGGGATGACGCTCCCACCGCTCTCCCGGTCGACCCGCTCCGGCTCGGCGAGCACCTCACCGGCCGGCGCGACGTTCCAGCTCGGGATGACGGCCTCGGTGGCCGGCCAGACGCCGGCACGCATCAGCTCGGCGAGGTCGAGCGCCTTCGACTCCGGGGGCGTGGGCTGAACTTGGGGGTCGCGGCAGGAACCGCCGGCTGGGTCCCCCAGTCAGGCAGAAAATGGCGGAGAGCCTGGCGCGCGCCGGGGAGGTACCGGGCGCCGAAGCCCTGCGCCGTCGAGCTCGCCGAAGAGGGCCGGCCACCGACCATCCGTCAGGGGGTCGACGGAATCGGCGGATCGGCCTAGGGTCGCGAACATGACAGTGATCTTCAACGAGGCCGTCCGCGCCCTTCTCGACGCACCTGTCCCGGCGGTGCTGGCGACGGTCAACCCCGACGGCGGCCCGCAGACCTCAGTGGTGTGGGTCGGTCGCGACGGCGACGAGCTGGTGATCTCCTCGGCCGCCGGACGCCGCAAGGTGCGTAACCTGGAGCGCGAGCCCCGGGCCAGCCTGACCGTCTACGACCCGGCCGACCCGCTGCGCTACGTCGAGCTGCGCGGCCGGGCCACCGTCCGCGAGGACGAGGGCCGGGCCCTGGCCGTGGCCCTCGCGGAGCAGTACGAGGGGCCGGGTGCCGGGACGGAGTACCTCGAACTCCCGCCGGAGGTGGTCAGGGTGGCGATCCGGATCTCCGTCGAGAAGGCGGCCGGCAACCTGGCCTCCCGACCCGCGGAACAGCCATAGACCCGACATGCACGACACGCCATGCTGATCCCTCAACGTCGGAACCTGCACGCGGCTTTCGGGAACTGACCCCCTCAAACTCCGCCGGGGCCCGGACCGCGACCTGGGCCTCGGCGGCCAGTGGTACCGGCCGGCCCGGAGGGATCGGGACGGGTGGCACCGCACCGTCGTCGGCCTTCGAAATCCAGATATCAAGTACGTAACTGATCGTCATATCAGCCTGCGGAAAAGTACTTTGCCTTCACAGGCCATCCCCTGTGAACGAGCACGACCGGAGAAGGCCTGCCCGTGCCTGCCCGCTCAAGGGACGGAGGAGCCGCTCGGTGTACACCGGCAGTGCGAAGGCGGCTGTGGCCCGCCGAACTGTCCGATACCTGCTCCGGGGCGACACCGGTGGTCTGGGGCTCGCTGCCGATGACGACGTCGTACAAACGCCGCGGTTCCGGCGGCAGTGTTGCTTCCGAAGCCTGCGGGTCCGGCTGCGAGAAGGCGGTCTGCTGTGCGGGCCGGTGGAGAAGCTGTGGGCGTCCGGGCGGCTGCCGCCATCGGTGGGGGTGAAGATCTGCCCGACAACGGGTGACGCCCACAACCAGCCGAACGGCCAAGTTGGGGCGCCTCGTTCGTGTCCGATGGCTTGCCAGGCCCGCGTTCGGCAGCCAACACGGACACCCGAATGCCGGAAGCGCCGGATGCCGGGTGAGGAGTCGGCCTCTGATCCACTGCTCACGGCTGTGGGCACCAGGCCCGGAACGACACAAGGAGCTGTTCCCGTGTACCGACGTATCTCAGCGAAGCGCGCCACCGTCCTGGCCGTCGCGGTCCTCGCCGTGGCCGGCGCGTTGAGCATCCCCGCCTCCGCCTCCGATGCCCCCGCCCCCGCCTCCGGCGGGCACCGGGTCATCGTCCTGCCCTCGGTCTCCCTCGAGTTCTCCGGGCCGGCCGGGGTCCGCACCACCGGCTCCGGGATCGTCAAGGACACCGACGGCAACGCCATCGGCACCGTCTTCCAGCGCTGCAACGCCCTCAACACCGCAGCCGGCAAGACCTACTGCACCGGCCTCATCGTCGAGGACTCGGGCAGCCAGGTCACCTACGCCGCCGCCGTCCCGAACGGGAACACCTTCCCGACCGCCTTCACCAGCGTGCTCACCGGCGGCGTGGGCAACTACGAAGGCGCCACCGGCCAGGCCAACTTCACCACCCGGAGCCAGGGCGTGGAGGACCTCAGCTTCCAGTAGACCGCCCCAGGCCGTCCGGACGGCCCGCACGTCACCCCGACAGCGCGGACGCGACCGCGGTGTTGACGACCAGCATCGCCATCACCCGGAAGTRCACCTTGCCGACCTCGACAACGTACTGACCTACGGTCACTGCGGCGACAAGCACCCGTAGCGCCGGTGCGGTAGGCGCGCCATGTGCCTCGCGGGCACGACGGTCCTCCTGACTCTCAGGTGCCCGAGGCGGGCTGTGGGGTGCCGGTGTGCCCGAGAGGCTGGGGGGTCAGGAGCTGGCCGAGGCCTTCGCGGGTGGCGGCGAGCACCGCCAGGTCGCCCCGTACCAGCAGGCGGTCGGGCGATGGGTTCCACAGGAGCTCGGAGGCGGTGGGGTGGGAGTGGGCGAGGTCGGGGGTGCGGTCGGCGGGTTGGGCGAGGTCGACGGCCAGGATGCGCCAGGCGCCGGGGCGGTGGGCCTGCTCGACGGTACGGCCGTCCAGGTGCGGGTTGGCGGCCACGTCGACGGCGACGACCAGGATCACCTCGCGGCCGACGGCGACGGCGCCGATCACCTGACGGCCCATCATCGCGGAGGCGAAGGAGGGTGCGGCGAGGAAGGAGACGCTGCGGCTGCGGGTGACGGCCGAGGGGTAGGAGCTCTTGAGGGCCTGGTAGACGTCGGTGGCGAAGTCGTCGTCGAACAGGCGAAGAACGGCGCGGACGTCCGGGTGGCACTCCCGGGCGTAGAGGGCTGCCTCGACGTTGGTGCTGTCGTCACCGGTGAGGCAGATCAGGGCCTGGGCGCGGGTGATCCGCGCGGCTTCCAGGACACCGTCCTGGGTGGCATCGCCGATCACCACCGGGACGCCGTAGGCGCGGGCCTGGGCGACGCCGAGCGCGGTGGGGTCCTTCTCGACGCACACCACCGGGACGTCCAGCTCCCACAGGCGTTCCAGCACCCTGCTGCCGACGCGGCCAAGGCCGACCAGCACCGTGTGGTCCTCCAGGCGGCGCGGCGGCCGGCGCAGGACGGAGTAGGTCCGGAAGGTGCCCAGGACCTCCAGCGCGACGGCGATCAGCAGTGGCATCAGCAGCATCCCGCTGATCGCCGAGAGGACCTGCAGCACCTTGCGGCCCCGCACCGCTCCCTCGGCCGGATCGGCGATGCCGAGCACGTCCAGCAGGGCCAGCCAGGCCGCGTACTGCGGACTGCTCCCGGTGACCCACCACGTCAGCCCCGCGAACAGGAGCACCAGCGCGCCCAGGGCTCCCAGCGCCCAGCGCAGGCGTGAAGCGAACAGCGAGCCCAGCGGAAGCCCGGCCAGACCGGGCAGCCGACGCGGTCGCCTTGGCCGCTGGTCGGAGCCGATCACCTCCAGCACCAGCCGACCGCCCTGGGCTTCGGCCGCTCCGGGGTCGGGCAGCAGCAGATCCGGCGGACCGCCCACCCCCGGCCCACCGCCCGGCACGGCCAGGACCGCGATCTGACCCGCCGGCGGCTCCGCGCCCGCTGCCGTCTCGGCCACCCGCAACAGCCGCCCGTCGACCTGCACCACATGGCTGCGGCCGGACACCACCGCCGCCACCATCGCCGGGGCAGCCGTCGCCGACGCCGAGAGCACCGTGGTCGACGCCTCCAGCGCCGCCGCCGACAAGCCCGGGTCACGGGCGAGCGCCGCCCGGTCGAGCAACTGCTCCACCCGCACTCCCAGCCTGCGGTTGAAGACGCGTACCGCCAGGCGGACCGTCGGGTTCAACCGCCTCGCCCGCAACGCGGCATGGATGTTGACCTGGTCGTCGCCCGAGGTCAGCGCCAGCGCCACCGCCTCCCGCACCCCCGCGGCCTCCAGCGCGGCGTCGTCCAGCACCGGCGCCTCCCGCACCGTGACCGGCCACCGGCCGTCCTCGGCCAGCGCGGCCAGCCGGGGACCGTGACCACGCAGCACCGATGGCAGCACCACCGTCACCCGCCGGCCGTACAGCGACGCCAGCTCCACCGTCAGCCGGTACGCCAACGCGTCATCGCCGCACACCACCATGTGCCCGACCGGCACCGGCACATCGTCAGGGCCACCCTCGCGGGCGGTCGGGATCAAGACCATCACGCCAGTCTGACGCCCACGAGCCGCACCCGGAACACCAAAGCGCGTGGAGATCGATTACGTTGACGAACCGTCACAACGTCAGCGACCCAGGCGGGACACTCGGGCCCCACCGGTTGAACATCGCAGCCGTCCAGCCGAGCTCGACGACGAATACGACACACCAGGACCAAGTGCGCTCCGCCGGCAACCCGGTGCCGACTCTTCGCCAACTGGATTGCCGTCCGCGCGCCCGACGGCGTACCGAGCCTGCCCACCACCCGCGTCTACCCGCTCTCCCAGGCGTCGTCGTCGCCGCAGACGGAGTTCTTCGACATCGCGGGCGTGGCCTTCAAGGGCATCCGCCGGTGATTGTTCCGCAGCCGCAGGTCGTTCCGAGCGGATTCGGCGGCGTGTGACCGTCACCGCTGCGACCCGTACCTCGGAGCAGCCGGCCGCCCAGGAGTAGCCCGGGACCAGCGCAGCACCGACCGGCCGCCGCTCCACCACCCCGCGCGGCCCGGCCCCGGCGGACGCCCAGAGAATCCAAGCCCCCCGCACCTGATTAGCGTCAAGGTCGCGCACGGGGTCGGTCCGGTCCGGTCGGGGGCCGGGCCGCTGCCCGCTGCCCGATGCCGGCTCGTGTCCCCCAGCCTGCTGCCCTCACGCCGCGGTCAACCTATGAGGTCATAGGTAGTCGATCGGTAGCCCCTCTGATAGAAATCTGCCGTCAGCCACATCTCGCGCTTCGCTTATTGACATAGCTGAGGACGCAAAGACCTCACGGTCGACCCCAAAGACCGCCGGAATATCAGCCCAGGCTAGACGCAATGTCTCGTACCAATTCACAAGGGGATTAAATCTTGAAGCTTCGCAGAGCAGCCGCAGTGACGTTGGCCGGTACATTCACCGCACTCGGCCTCCTGGCGCAGCCCGCAATGGCCAGCAGCGGCGACAACTCGGGCGCTTGGGTCACCGGCGGCACGGTCCACAACTACTGTGCCGTGGGAGACTTCTGCCTCTACACCGGCATGCTCTACTCCGGGCGCGTGTACGGACTGCCCAACTGCACGGACTACGCCTTGCACGAGTGGAACGGTCTCGGATCCTGGAAGAACAACCAGACCCCTGCCAACTACAACACCGACGCGGAGTTCAAGGATGCCGCCGGGAATGTCATCGGGCACGGGTGGCTCCAGTGGGGGGCTGATGCCGCCGTCAACCTCAACCCCGTGTACTACGTGCGCCCCTGCGGCTAAGGAAATCCTGGTCCCGCGACTTCGGAACCGTACTGGCTGATGAAGTTCGCTCGGGACTTTTCGAGTGCAGATCTCGTTGAGTTGTTCGGCTGATTCTTCGCGGAGCCCAGGTGGGTCCAGCCCGACGGCGCGGTACCGCCGTGGCAGACCGGGCATCTGTCGTGACCCAGCGGGCCATTTACCGGGCCCGAACCCATTCTCACGGCTCGTGTCCCACAGGCCGCTACCCTCACACCGTGGTCAACCTAGGCCTCGCGATTCACATAGCTGAGAGCGCAAAGGCCCCAGGGGTCCCAAGATCCGCCGGAATATCAGCCCGGACTGGGCGAAACGTCTTATACCAATTCACAAAGGGGATAAAATCTTGAAGCTTCACAGAGCAGCCGCAGTGACGCTGGCCGGTGCATTCACCGCACTCGGCCTCCTTGCGCAGCCCGCGATGGCCAGCAGCACCGACAACTCGGGCGCTTGGGTCACCGGCGGCACGGTCCACAACTACTGTGCCGTGGGAGACTTCTGCCTCTACACCGGACCGTCCTACACCGGGCGCGTGTACGGACTGCCCAACTGCACGAGCTACGCCTTGCACGAGTGGAACGGGGTCGGCTCCTACAGGAACAACCAGACGCCCGCCGGCTACAGCACCGACGCGCTGTTCAAGGCCTACGACGGGGATACCATCGGGATAACGGCGGGGTATCCGGTCATGGAAAGCATCAACTTCTCGCCGGTGTGGTACGTGGTCCCCTGCCACTCCTAAGGGAATCCCGGCACCGCGACTTCGGAACTGCAGTGGCTGATGGAGTTAATTCGAGGGTGCAGGTCTCGTTGAATTGTTCGGCTGATTCTTCGCAGAGGCCAGCCGGGTTCAGCCCGACGGCCCGGTACCGCTGCAGCGGACCGGGCCTTTGTCGTGACCAAGTGGACCATTTGCCGGGTGGTTTGTCGGGCGGTTCTCCACTGTTGGGTACAGCTGGTGGCCGGGGTCCAGCCCGAAACCCGATCTCACGGCCGCCGTCTGACTCCTCAACCGGATGTTGCCCGCCTAGTTAGGCACCCTGCCATGCTCGGGCGGCTGCAACACCGGACTGGGCCATGAGGGAGGCCGGTCCTTCCAAGGGAGCTTCTCCGGGATCCGGGCGTGCGCCCGGTGGGCCAGCCCACCGGGGAGTCCGTGCTCGCCCTGGTGAGAATCGCCGACTCCCCGCCGGCACTGGAGGGGAATGACGAAGATCCGGTCTGCCATGGGGCGGAACCGGATCTTCGTGTTGCGACCGCTGACCGGTCAGCCGGGCCCTTCAATGGGGCCAGGTATCGTGGCTTCTAGCTGTGGCCTCGGCGCAAACTACGCCGGCCTGAGGACAACCGAGTTGATGGGCGACAGATTTTCGACGTCATGCTCGCCCGGCTGCACATAGACCCGCACAGTCCCGGTACCGTTCCACCCCTCGCGGAGTTCGACCTTCCACCCGTCGGTCTGGTTGTTGAAGACGATGTGGTTCCCCTCCTGGTAGCTGAGGTTGTAAACCCCGTCCCAGAAGATGAGGTCCGGGTGGCCCCCGTTCCAGCCCTTGTCCTGCGCGTAGATGCAGGCCGCCCCGGACGGGCAACCCTGGTAGCTGCCCGATGCCTGCGCCGGGCCTGCCGCCAACACGCCTGTTGCCAAGGTCAGCGTCCCGGCGGCCGCCACGGCGGCGAACCTCGTACCGATCGACCTGCCACCAGGAATTCCTGCCAAACGCGCCATGTCTGCCCCAGATATCGGCGAAAGTGGGCGGTCCGCCGCCCGCGCACAAGGATGACGCCGTGGAAATCCGCAGGGAACCTGCAATCTCATAGGTTGACTGTGGCGCAGCACGACCGCCAGCACCGAGGCGGGCCGGTGGTCGGCCTGCCCGGCCTGCTGCCCCAGCACGGCCCCCTGACGGCCCCTCACGCGGCCGCCCTGGCCCCGCACCAACCACGCGGGCAGCTGGCCGGCCCCAGCCGGACGCACAGAGAAGGCCAGCGCAGCGCCCCGCCCGGACACCGACCAACGCCCGGGCTACGGGGCCGAGGAAGGGGCCGGAACGTCCACCACATCCATGCCGGTACCGGTCTTGCGGTACCGGGCAGGCAGGCGCAGCGGAGCGAGGCCCCTGCTTTGGCCGCGGAGCCGCATGCCGCAGTCGTCGGTGAGGATGCGGGTTCCGGCAGTCGGGTTGAGGCGGTCCAGGTCGGCTGCGCAGTTCAAGATCTCGATGTCGGCCTCGCCCCGGTGGTGCCCGGGTGGGTCGAGTCGGACTTCGAGGGTGAGGCCCTGGCGGACGTGGACAGCTTCGCCGGCGGCCTTGCGCTCGAGGTAGCGGCCGAGGCAGCGTCCTGGCGGCGGGCAGGCAGGCACGCTCAGTGTCAGACGGTGTTCCAGTCCTGGCCCGTGGGCCCTCCGGTGTCCCAGTCCACGTTGGACAAGAGGCCGACCAGGAAATGAACCACCACGATCAACACGAGCACCCCCACCCAGAAATGATCCTCGGGTCCTGGACGATGCGGGCCCCGTGAGCGGTCCGGCGCACCAGCAGCGTCACCCCTCCCCACAGCAGCCTCATCCCTGCCGGGTACGCGGCAACGGGCGGCCAGGACAGGACGGCAGGCAGGCCCGGCCGGGATGGTGGCCAGACGCAGCAGCAGGCCCAGGGCCGGCGGCCCGGCGGGCGACCGCCCTGAACAACACTCACTGTTCAGGGACCAATGGCCGGGGACAGTGGGGGGCCAGTGGCCGGGCCGGGGTAGCCGCCTGACGGAACGCCACCCCCGGCAGCCGGCTGACCCGTCTCGCCGTACTTTGATCAGTCTCACCAAGCTTTTACCGCTCGCCACCGTCTGCGGTCCCGGTTCGCGGGTTCAGGCGAGGGCGGTGGCGAGCAGGGCGAAGGCGGCGACGATGACGGCGACGCGGGCGTAGTGGTAGCGGTCCCAGCGGTCGCTCTGCTCCCTCCAGTCC
>NZ_JBFUMY010000107.1:0-15155 GCF_054049135.1 Kitasatospora sp. P5_F3
CCTCGACACCCCGGGGCTGCAGGCGCTCACCGGCCACAGGTACGGCGACCCGATCGAGCTCGACGTGGCCGGTGGCCCGGTGCTGGCCACCGGTGACCTGTTCGTCTCCGACCCGGCCGCCCGGGACCGGCTGGCCGAGAAGGCCGACCTGGTCGACATGGAGGGCTACGCGATCGTCACGGCGGCCCGCCACGCGGGCGTGCCCGTGCGGTTGATCAAGCACGTGAGCGACGAGGCGGGCGCCGGCGCGGTCCGCACCTGGCAGCAGTCGGTGGACTCCTGCGCGAAGCAGCTCGCCGCCTGGCTCCACGACCACCTGCAGTGACGCTCCGGGCGTCAGCCACCAGGGGCTCGGGGAACTGCGACGCCGACCCTTGCAAGGTGATCCGTACGTAAGTGGCCAGGCACTTTCGCAGTGACCCCGGCGCCAGATCTCCTCGCCCCGCGGCGGAGCCGCACATCAGCAGAGCCCCGAGCCCCTGGGTAGTAGACGGCTGAGCGCCTGCCGCAGGCGTCCTAGCGGAGCGCTCCCACCGTGGCCGTGGTCGGGTAGGCGTCCCGCAGGCGCTGCTGGGCGACGGGATCGCCGCCGAGCTGGTCGAGGCCGAGCAGGGCGGCGCCGAGCACGGGCGGCGCCACCACGACCCGGGCCTCGGCGAACGGCGCCGCCGCGGCCAGCCGCGCCGTGACGTTGTCGAGCAGCAGGGGCTGCCGCGAGGCCAGCACCCCACCGCCCAGCACCACCGGTGCGGCCTCCCCGAGCAGGTCGAGCCGCCCGAGCGCGACCACCGCGAGCCGGACGATCTCGTCTGCCTGACGGTCGATCAGCTCGAGCGCCGTCTCGTCCCCGGCCTCGGCCGCGGTGAACAGGATCGGCACCAGCTCGTGCAGCCGGGTCCCCGGCACCCGCCCGAGGTGGATCTCCTCGGCCAGCGAGGTGGCGGACGGCAGCCCGAAGTGGGCGGCGATCGCCCCGGCCAGTGCGGTCGGGCCGCCCCGGCCGTCCTCGGCCCGGACCGCGTGCCACATCGCGGCGCCGGCCAGTCCGGCCCCGCCGCCCCAGTCGCCGCTGAGTTTGCCGAGGGCGAGGAAGCGGGCGGTGCGGCCGTCGGGCAGCAGCCCGGCGCAGTTGATCCCGGCGCCGCAGACCACCGCGACGCCGCGCGGGCCGTCCGTACCGGCCCGCAGCAGGCCGAAGGTGTCGTTGGCGACGGCGTTGCCGACGCCCCAGCCGCGGGCCGTCAGCGCGGCCAGCAGGGCGGCCTCCTCGACCGGCAGGTCGGCGTTGGCCAGGCAGGCGCTGACGTGCGTGACCAGCACACCGGCGGCCGGGTCGAGCCCGGCCTGGGCGGCCACCGAGGCGACCAGCGGCGCCAGTTCGGCGATCGCCGTCTCTGCCCCGACGGTCTGCGGCTGGAAGCCACCGCCCCGGGCGTGACCGAGCACGCTGCCGTCGGCGCCGACCAGTGCGACGTCGGTCTTGCTGTTCCCGGCGTCGATGGCGAGAACGCCGGGGAGTTGCTCAAGCTGCTGCATCAGGTCCCCGCTCATAAACACCCCGGCCGTCCCGGCCGGGAAAGGAGAAGAAGCTCACGCCCACGGCAGGTGGGCTCCGTTGTGCGCGAGCAGACGGTCCGTCAGCTGGTCGGCGAGGTCGATCTGCCCGACCAGCGGGTGGGCCAGCAGGGCGTCGAAGACCCGGTCCCGGCCGCCCTTGAGGGCCGCCTCCAGGGCGAGCTGCTCGTACGCGGTGACCCCGGCGATCAGGCCGGCGTACAGCGGCTCGACCGGCCGCTGCGGCAGCGGGCGGACGCCGTTCGCGTCCACCTCGGCGGGCACCTCGATGACCGCGTCGTCGGGCAGGAACGGCAGCACGCCGTCGTTGCGGGTGTTGACCACCTGCACGCTGGTGCCGCCGTCGGTGCCGAGCAGCGAGGCGATCAGCTGGACGGCGGCCTCGGAGTAGAAGGCACCGCCGCGCTGGCCGAGCAGCTCGGGCTTGGTGTCCAGGGTGGGGTCGGCGTACATGGTGAGCAGTTCCTGCTCGATCGCCGCGACCTTGGCGGCCCGCGAGCCCTCGACCTTCAACTCCTCGACCACCTGGTCGTGCTGGTAGAAGTAGCGCAGGTAGTAGGAGGGCACCACGCCGAGCCGCTGGATCACCGGCAGCGGCAGGTGCAGGTCCTCGGAGATCTCCTTGCCGAAGCCGGCCAGCAGCTCCGGCAGTACCTCGCGCCCGGTGGCGGCGCCCGGCGCGTCCAGCAGGGTGACGCCGCGCTCCCAGGTCAGGTGGTTCAGCCCGACGTGGTCCAGGCGCACCAACTCCGGTGCGACGCCCAGGTGGGCGGCGAACTTGCGCTGGAAGCCGATCGCCACGTTGCACAGGCCGACGGCCTTGTGCCCGGCGGTCTGGAGTGCCCGGGTGACGATGCCGACCGGGTTGGTGAAGTCGACGATCCAGGCGTCCGGGTTGGCCCGGCGGACCTGGTCGGCGATCTCCAGCACCACCGGGACGGTGCGCAGCGCCTTGGCCAACCCGCCCGCGCCGGTGGTCTCCTGGCCGACGCAACCGCACTCCAGCGGCCAGGTCTCGTCCTGGTTGCGCGCGGCCTGCCCGCCGACCCGGAGCTGCAGCAGCACCGCGTCCGCGCCCTGTACCCCGACGCTCACGTCGGTAGTGGTGGTGACCACCGCGCCGTGGCCCTGCTTGGCGAAGATCCGCCGGGCCAGCCCGCCGATCAGCTCCAGCCGCTCGGCGGCCGGGTCGATCAGCACCAGCTCGCCGATCGGCAGGGTGTCGCGGAGCCGGGCGAAGCCGTCGATCAGCTCGGGTGTGTAGGTGGAACCGCCGCCGACGATTGCCAACTTCAGTGCGGACATCAGCCCTTGACCCCTGTCAGTGTCACGCCTTCGATGAAGGCCTTCTGTGCGAAGAAGAACAGAACGATCACCGGTGCCATCACCAGCAGGGTGGCGGCCATGGTGAGGTTCCAGTTGGTGTGGTGCGAGGCCTTGAACGAGGCAAGGCCGTAACTCAGCGTCCAGGCGGCCTGGTTGTCGCTGGCGTAGATCTGCGGGCCGAAGTAGTCGTTCCAGCAGTAGAAGAACTGGAACAGCGCGACGGCGGCGATGGCGGGCTTCGTCATCGGGACCACCACCTTGAGCAGGGTGCGGAACTCGCCGCAGCCGTCGATCCGGGCCGCCTCGATGTACTCCTTGGGCACGGTCAGCAGGAACTGCCGGAGCAGGAAGATCGAGAACGCGTCGCCGAAGGCCATCGGGATGATCAACGGCCAGAGTGTGCCGCTCAGGTGCAGCTGCTTGGCCCAGAACAGGTACATCGGGATGATGATCACCTGAGGCGGCAGCATCATCATCGAGATCACCGCCATCAGCGCCAGATTCCGGCCGCGGAAGCGGAACTTGGCCATCGCGTAGGCCACCGGCAGGCTGGAGACCACGGTCAGCACCGTGCCCAGGCCCGCGTACAGCAGGGTGTTGCGCCACCAGGTGAGGAAGCCGTCGGTCTGCCACACCTTGACGAAGTTGTCCCACTGCCAGGTGTGCGGCCACAGGTCGGCGGTAATCGCCTGACGGTCGGTCATCACCGAGGTGAGGAAGACGAAGACGAACGGCAGCACGAAGAACAGCGCGGCGGCGATGGCCAGCGAGTGCACGGCCACCCAGTGCAGCGTGGCCCGGCGGCGGGCCACCTTGGCGGCGGCGTCCCGGCGGGTCAGCGGAAGGGAGATGGTTGCGGTCATGGTCAGTCCTCGCTCGCCAGCAGACCCGACTTACGGCGCAGCAGCAGCGACGTGAAGGCCATCGAGATCACGAACAGGATCAGCGCGATCACGCAGGCGGAGCCGTAGTCTGCGCGCTGGAAGCCCAGGTTGTAGACCATCTGCGGCAGGGTCCAGGTGGAGCCGTTCGGGTAGCCGGGCTCGAACTGCTGGCCGGAGCCGCCGATCACGCCGCTGGCCACCTTCCCGGCCACGATCGCCTGGGTGTAGTACTGCATGGTCTGGATCACGCCGGTCACCACGGCGAACAGCACGATCGGCGAGATGTTCGGGATGGTGACGAAGCGGAACTTCTGGACCGGGCCCGCCCCGTCCAGCTCGGCCGCCTCGTACTGCTCCTTGGGGACGTCCAGCAGGGCGGCCATGAAGATCACCATCAGGTCGCCGATGCCCCACATCGCCAGCATGGTGAGGGCCGGCTTGGACCAGTCCGGGTCGGTGAACCAGCCCGGCGTCGGCAGCCCGAGGTCGCCGAGCAGGGCGTTGACCGGGCCGGTGCCGGGGTTGAGCAGGAACGCGAAGGCGATCGTGGCGGCCACCGGCGGAGCCAGGTAGGGCAGGTAGAACAGGGTGCGGAAGACGCCCGCGCCGGTCTTCACCTTGGTGATCAGCAGACCGATGCCGAGCCCGAACACGACCCGCAGGGCGACCATCACGACCACCAGCCAGAGGGTGTTGCGCAGGCCCTGCCAGAACGACGGGTAGTCGGTGAAGACGTAGCTCCAGTTCTGCAGACCCCGGAAGGTCGGTGCACTGAAGCCGTCGTACCTCATGAAGGAGAAGTAGGCCGTGGAGATCAGCGGGTAGGCGAAGAAGACCGCGAAGCCGATCAGCCAGGGCGACAGGAAGGCCAGGGTCCGGAGCGCCTCCCGGCGGCGCTTTCGCGTCAGCGCCGCCGGGGCGGGACTCGTAGTCGAAGCCGAGGTTCTGCAGGCTCACCTGGTAAGCGCCGCCGTTCAGGCTGGCCGGAGTGGTGCTCGAGTTCGGGTTCTTGGCGATCTCGATGAAGGTCCGGAAGTTCGGATCGTTGCTCAGCTTCGGCGAGTTGAGCGCCTCGAAGGTGCTCGGCACGTTGTGGATCGCGTTCGCGAAGCTCACCACGGCGTCCGTGTTGGTGGTCAGGTACTTCACCAACTCCCAGGCGGCGGTCTGCTTCTGGCTGCCCCGGGCGATGCCGATGATGGTGCCGGTCTGGTAGCCCCGGCCGTACGTGGCGGCCTGGTCGTCCGGCACCGGGAACGGCGCGGTGGCCCACTCGAACGGCAGCTTCTCCTCGTCCAGCGCGGCGGTCCGCCACTCGCCGTCCATCGCCATCGCCACCTGGCCGGTGTGGAACGGGTTCTTGGCGCTGAACTCGTCGCCGAAGCCGGTCCGGTACTTCTCCAGCTTCTCGAAGCCGCCGAGCTTGCCGACCAGGCTCTTCTGCCAGTCCATCAGCGCGCCGACCTTGGGGTCGGTGGCGACGGTGGACTTGCCCTCGCCGTCGAAGTAGCTCGGGCCGTACTGGCCGAGCAGGTGCGCGATGCTGCTCTCGTAGCCGTGGTAGGCCGGCATGAAGCCGAGCTGCTTGAAGCCGTCGCCCTCGGCGATGGTCAGCTTCGCCGCGGCCGCCTCGAACTCGCTGAAGGTCTTCGGCGGCGCGGTGATCCCGGCGGCGGCGAAGGCGGTCTTGTTGTAGTACAGGCCGTACGCGTCGCCGAGCAGCGGCAGCGAGCACTGGTTGCCCTGGAACTGGCTGTACTTGAGCATCGGGGCCGGGAAGGTCTTGGCCGGGTCGATGCCGTCCTTCTTCAGGAACGGGTTCAGGTCGGCCCAGACCTTGGCCGAGCAGAACTTGCCGACGTTGTCGGTGGTGAACGAGGAGACCACGTCCGGTGCGTCTTCGCCGCCGGCCCGCAGGGCCTGCTCGCTCTTCTCGTCCTCGATCTTCGGGACGATCTTCACGTGGATGTTCGGGTGCGCCTTCTGGAAGGCGGCCACGTTGTCCTCGATGGCCTTGGTCTCGCTGTCCTGGTTCCAGCCGTGCCAGAAGGTGATGGTCACGTCCTTGCCGGCGGCCGAGTCGTCCTGGCCGCCGGAGGAGTTGGTGCCGGTGCAGGCGGTGGCGAGCAGGGCCAGAACGGCGCTGCCGGTGACGGCGGCGAGCAGACGGGACGATCTGCGGACGGAGTGCATCTCAGAGTCCTCCTGGGACTGTGGGGGCAGGCGGAATCGCACGGGCGGTGGGCGGGCTACAGGGTGACGGTGGGTCATGGGCGGCGGCCCGGGAGTCAGTGGGTGGAGAACACCGACTCACGGGCCGAGGCGAGGGCGCGCTGCAGGGCGCCGTGCAGGACGGGGGAGCCGGGGACGGTACTGCTGCGGACCTCGGGCCGGGGGATCGAGATCCGCGCGAGCGCGTCCTGGACCAGCGCGCGCAGCCGGTCGCCGCCGGCCGTGGCGGTGCCGCCGGAGAGCACCACCAGTTCGGGGTCGACCACGGCGACGATCGACGCCAGGCCGACCGCGAGCCGCTCGGCCAGCTCGTCGAGGAACTCGTCGCCGGCTCCCGGGGTCTCCAGAGCGCGGGCCACGACCGCCTCGCTGGTACTGCCGCCGAGGCCGTGCCGCCGGGCCAGCGACAGCACCGCCTCGGCACCGGCCAGCTCCTGGAAGCCGCCGGAGTTCTTGCGCCGGACGTTGTGCACCACGGGGGCGCCGGGCACCGGCATGTAGCCGACCTCGCCCGCGCCACCGGTGAAACCGCGGTGCAGCCGGCCGGCCAGCACGATCGCGGCGCCGAGGCCCTCCTCGGCCCAGAGCAGCACGAAGTCCTCGCTGCCCTGCGCCGCGCCGAAGGCCTGCTCGGCCACGGCGGCCAGGTTGACGTCGTTCTCGATGGTGACCGGTGCGCCGAACGCGGTCTCCAGGTCGGTCAGCAGCTTGGGCGAGTGCCAGCCGGGCAGGTGCGCGGCGTACCGCAGTTTGCCGCTCACCGGGTCGAGCGCACCGGGCACCCCGACCACGATCCCGTGCAGGTCACCCGGCGTCAGGCCAGCCTCCCGGACGGTCGCGGCCAGCGCCTCGGCGGTCCGCTGCACGGTCTCGGCGGCGGGCCAGCCCCTGGTGGGGGTGAGCGCCTCGGCCAGTGTGCTGCCGGTGATGTCGGCGACCGCGGTGCGGACATGAGTGGTCGTCACATCCAGCCCGGCCACGTACCCGGCGGCCGGGTTGACCTGGTACAGCTGCGCGTTCGGCCCGGGGCCGCCGGCCGTGGTGCCGACCGGCAGGACCAGACCGGCGCTCTCCAGGCGGCCGAGCAGCTGGGAGGCGGTGGGCTTGGAGAGCCCGGTCAGGCTGCCGATCTGGGTCCGGGAGAGCGGACCGTGGGCGAGCAGCAGCTCGAGCGCGGCCCGGTCGTTGATCGCCCGGAGCAGGCTCGGAGTACCGGCGATGGGGGTACGGGTGTTGTCGGTCACAGCCCAGATCCTCCCCTCTCACCACCCGGACGTGCTGGTCGGGGTGGCGCTGCATGAATAGTTAGGAAACTTTCCAATCGCTGAGAAGGACGGTAGGGCGCAGGGTGCGAGGGTGTCAATGGGCCCCCCTCGGGAGGATGCCGAAGCGTTACGTGCGGACAGCGCGGAACCCCGCCCCAAGCCGCTGGGACGGGGTTCCGTGCCGAGTCGCTAGGGCATGTCCGGCTGGGCCGGGATGGGCTTGGCGATCTGGGAGGCGGGGGAGCCGGGATCGGCCAGCACCGAGGGTGCCGCCCCGGCGGGCTCGGCGGCCGCCGCCACGGTGACGGTGGCCGGCGCGTCCTCCTTGAGCTTCACGCCCGCCTCGTCGAAGGCGGCCTTCAGCCGCTGCCGCAGGGTGCGCGCGACCAGCAGCGCCTTGCCCGGCGAGGTACGGGCCTCGACCCGCAGCACCATCGAGTCGAAGGCCACCGACTCCACCCCGAGCACCTTGACCTGACCCCAGATCAGCTCGTCGTACGGGGTCTCCTTGGCCAGCCGCTCCGCGGTCTCCTTGATCAGCTCCTCGACCCGGACCAGGTCCTCCTTGTAGCCGATCTGGACGTCCACCGAGGCGGTCGCCCAGCCCTGGCTCATGTTGGCGATCCGCTTCACCTCGCCGTTGCGGATGTACCAGATCTCGCCGTTCGCCCCGCGCAGCTTGGTCACCCGCAGGCCGACCTCCAGCACCGTGCCGGTCGCCACCCCGGTGTCGATCTCGTCGCCGACGCCGTACTGGTCCTCCATGATCATGAAGACCCCGGACAGGAAGTCCGTCACCAGATTCCGTGCGCCGAAACCGATCGCCACACCGGCCACACCGGCGCTGGCCAGCAGCGGCGCCAGGTTCACCCCGAGGGCGGAGAGCACCATCAGCCCGGCGGTACCCAGAATGGTGAACGAGGTGACGCTGCGGAGCACCGAACCTATCGCCGCCGACCGCTGCTGCCGCCGCTCGGTGTTCACCACCCCGCTGTTCGCCAGCAGCCCGCCGAGCCGGCCGAGCTCGGCCTCGCTCTCCGGGGGCCGGACCATCCGCGCTATGAACTTGCTGATCAGCTTCTGCAGTACCGCCCGCAGCACCAGGGCCAGCACCACGATCAGCAGGATCCGCAGACCGTTCTCCAGCCAGCCCTGCCAGCTGCTGCTCAGCCAGCCCGCGGCCTGCCTGGTCGCCTCGGCGGCCTCGGCCGGCGAGGTCGGCAGCTTGGACAGCGGATCGTCGGACGGCCCGGACGAAGGGGAGGGCGAGGACGAGGCGTCGGCGAGGAGGCCGAAAGCGCCGGAGCTGGACACGAGCGGAGTCCTTCCTGCTGGGGGACCACTGGCCGCCTGCGGGCCACTGATCAGGACGAACTGCCACCCTAGCGGCCGCGCACCACCCGGACGGACGACCCGTCAGGCCCCCGGAATGGGCCGAAGGGGCCGGTTACCAGCGACGAATGGTGCATCCTGGCCACCCGCTGGGCATATCGGATATGACGGAACCCACATCAGCTCCGTTTCGCAGGATTGGTGGCGCCCTACAACGGCGTAAGGCGACACTGGTGGAGATCGCGTCGGGGAGACAACCCCACGCGGTCACCCGCTCGTCCCGGCGCGAGCCACGCGCCGCAGGCGTCCAAGGAGGCCTCCGTGCCGCATGTCCTGGTCCTCAACGCGTCGTACGAACCACTCGGTGTCGTCTCGATGCGCCGCGCTCTCATCCTGGTCCTCAACCACAAGGCGGTCAGCCTGGAGGATTCCGGAATCACTCTGCACAGCGCCACCAGCGCCGTCTCGGCGCCGTCCGTCGTCCGACTGACCCGGTTCGTCCGGGTGCCCTTCTGCGGGCCCGTCCCGCTCACCCGCCGCGCCCTGTTCGCTCGTGACCAGGGCCGCTGCGTCTACTGCGGGGCCGCCGCAACCAGCGTCGACCACGTCATCCCGCGCAGTAGGGGTGGCCAGCACCGGTGGGACAACGTGGTGGCGGCCTGCCGCCGCTGCAACCACACCAAGGCCGACCGCCATCTCGCCGATCTCGGCTGGCGGATGAAACGTCCACCCGCCCCGCCCAGCGGGCTGGCCTGGCGGATCATCGGCACCGGCATCAAGGACCCGCGCTGGCGGCCCTACCTGGAGCCGTACGGCGCGACCGAGCAGTTCCGCGAGTACGAACACCACGACCATACCGACCACGGAGCCGCGTTCCCGGCTCCACACGGCCGGACCCACCGCGGCGAGCACGAACCGCTCTCCGCCTGACAGACAGGGCCTGCCAGCCAATCCTCGGTACGCCTCATGGGCCGCCGCCACCCCCTCCGGGAGTGTCGGCGGCCCGCCGTTATTTCTGCGGGACCTGCGGCACGGGCATCGAGCCCCTGGACAGTGCAACCTCGGGACCTGCCAAAAGCCGGGCCCGGCCTCAGCCGGCGGCGTAGACCTCGATGCCGGTGAGCGAGTACCCGTACGGCGTGGCCCGGGTGACGCCCTGGACCCGCAGGTACTGGGCGTCGGGAGCGTCGAAGCGGATCGTCTCGGTGCCGCCCCGCCCGTCCTCGACGGTGGCGACGGTGGTCCAGTGCAGGCCGTCGGGGGAGGTCTCAAGACGGTAGGCGGAGGCGTAGGCGGGCTGCCAGGAGAGCACCGCCGAGCCGAGCCGGGTGGCGGCCGGCAGCCGGAGCTGGACCCAGGCGTCGTCCTTCGCCGGGGCGGTCCACCGGGTCTTCGGGTCGCGGTCGTTCACGGCATTGGCGGGAGTCTTGGCGGAGTCGTCCCCGGAGGACGAGGCCGCTGCGCCGGGCGCCAGGTCGGGCCCGGTGGTCGGCGGGACCACCCGGACCTGCAGGACCTGGCGGACCGTCAGCCCGCCCGCGGTGAAGCTGACCGGCACCTGGTAGGTGCCGGTGGGGGTGCCGGCGGCCGCGGTGACCTGGAGCGGCGCGACGACCCGGCCGCCGCGCGGCACGGCCAGTGCGGGGACCGGAGCGATCGTCAGACCCTTGGCCACCAGCGGGACCTCGGCCTTCAGCTCGCCGGTGATCACATCGGGACGACCGGACTCGACCACGGCCCTGGTCTGCGCCGGGACGGTGGCGCCGGTGATCACGTCCAGTACGGGGGAGGTCAGGCCGAGCCGCGCGGCGGGGGTGTCGGCGTACCAGGGGATGATCTGGTTCACCACGGGCGGCTCGCCGCCGGGCGCCCAGCGCAGCCGGATCGCGCCGACCGGGCGGCCCTGGGCGGACAGCTCGTTCCAGCCAGGGCCGACGGCGCCGACCGCCACCCAGCTGCCGTCGGCCTGCTGGACCTCCACCATGCCGGTGGCCCGGACGGTCGGGTCGGTCAGCACGGTGACCCGGTCCAGCGGCCGGGGCGCGCCGAGTTCGACGGTGAGCGGGGCGTCGTTGCCGTCGGGGGAGCTCGCGGCGCGGTAGGCGGTGTCCGGGCTGCCGTCCAGTACGGCGGCGGCCGGGGAGCCGGGGGCGGCGTCCGGGCCGCCGGTCACCGTGGCGGGGGTTTCGCCGGGGGCCGCGATGCTGAACTCGCGGACCGCGACGGCCGTCTTCTGGGCGCTGGTGGCGCGCAGCCGGACGGCCTTGGCGACCACCCCGGCGGGCGCCGTCGCGGTGAGGTTCTGCCGGCCGCGGATCTCGGCCAGCTCCTTCCAGCCGCCCTCGCCGGTGGTGTACTCCAGCACGCCGTCGTGCAGGAAGTCGCCGGCCGCGCTGCGGGCGTCCGGGCCGTCGCCCCAACTGCCCATCAGCACCGTCACGGTGCCCAGCGGGCGGCCGGGGCCGAGGTCGAGGCCGATCGCGTCGCCGGGCTGCGGCGGTGCGGAGGTCCAGTAGAAGGTGTCGGCGGAGTCGTCGGTCATCAGCGCGGGCCGGTGGTCGTGCGCGGTGCCCAGCGTGGTGGTGGCGCCCACCGCACCGGGGGTGACGCCGGACCAGCTGTCGGCTGCCTTCGACGCCCGGTCCAGGAAGGGGTCCAGCACACCGGCGCCGACCACCGCGCCGCCCTGCGCCAGCTGGTCGCGCTCGCTGCGCAGGGTGACCCGGTGCTGCCAGGCGGCCGTGCCGTCGCCACCGCGCTGGGCCAGCAGCATGTCGACCGCCGCCACCCCGGCCCGGCCGTAGCCGGCCAGCTGGGTGAGCCACGGGTCGGCCTCCGCGCCGAGCGCCTCGGTGGCCAGCGCCTGCCGGGCCCCGGCCATGGTGGCGAAGGCGTCCCGAAGCGGGGCGGCGGCCTCGGTCAGCCGGGCCGGGTCGGGCGTGCTGCCGCCGGTCGGCTCCAGCGCGGCCCAGAACCGTTCGGCCAGCGGGGTCAGATAGCCGGACTCGGTCCTGGCCAGCGGGGAGGAGGAGCTGTGGCCCGCCAGCGCGGTGACCGCGGCCAGGCCCGCGCCCGTCCCGGCCAGCGGCCGCAGCGCGGCCCGCCAGGACTCGGCAGGCTGGTAGCCGGCCGGGTTCCAGGCGAAGTCGGCGGCGGTGGCCAGCGGGATCCGGGAGAGTACCGGCTGGGCCATCGCGGCGGTCACCAGCGCGGCCGAACCGGTGGCCAGTTCGGCGTCGCGTCCCTGGTACGCACCGAGGTAGAGCCGGTCCGGCGCGGAGTCGTTGACGGGGTAGCTGTCCAGGGTGACCAGCCGGTGCCCGGCGGCTTTGGCCGCCTCGGCGAACTGACTACCCGTGATCTTCGCCGGGATCGCCGACCCGCCGCTCCAGGCCACCTGGATGTCCTTCGGCAGCGCCGCGGCCAGCGCCGTCCGGTACGGCGAGGCGGCCGCCTTCTGATAGTCCGTCGGCACCACCGTGAGCGGGATCTTCCCCTTGGTCAGCCGCTCCCTGACCTTGCCGACCAGGGCGGCCTGCGCCTTGGCGGCCGCCTCGGGTCCGGTACCGAAGCTGCGGCGGTCGGTGGAGCAGTGCCACTCGTCGTAACTGACGTCCAGGAACTCCAGCTGGAACGCCTCGAAGCCCAGCTTGCGCAGCCCGTCCAGCTTGCCGAGCAGCGCGTCCAGGTCCTTGGCGGAGCTGTAGCAGAACGACTGGCCCGGGTCGATCGAGTACCCGAGCGTGACGTGGTTCTGCCGGGCCCGGTCGGCCAGTTCCCGCAGCTCGGCGGCCTGCGCGGCGGGGTAGGCATCGCGCCAGCGGGAGAGCCGGTACGGGTCGCCGCCGGGGGCGTAGAGGTAGAAGTTCTGCTTGGTCCGGCCGAGGAAGTCGAGCTGGGCCAGCCGCTGTTCGGCGCTCCAGGGCGTGCCGTGGAACGACTCGGCGATGCCCCGGACGGCCGCGCCGCTGGGCCAGTCCCGGACCACCACGCCCGGAAAGCCGAGCGCGCCGGGGCCCTGGCCCTGGCCGGGCTGGACGGGGGCGAGCAGCTGCCGCAGGCTCTGTGCGGCGTTGAACGTCCCGGCGGCGTCCACTCCGGCCAGCACCACCGCGCCGTAGCTGCCGCCGGTGGTCGGCAGCTGACCGGCGGCCAGCAGGTACCCCCCGGCGGGCAGCCCGTCGAACGAGAGCTGCTGTCCGGCCGCCGTCGCGAGGCTGCGCAGGGCCCGGTCGACCGCCCCGCCCGCCGTCTCCCGGGGCCCGCCGACGTACACGGTCAGGCTGCCCGGTGCGGGCTCGGCAGGCAGGTCGGGCAGTGGGGTGACGGTGGTCGCGCCGGCCGTCCCGAGCAGCTCCCGGACCGCGTCCAGGGCGGGCTCGTCGGCCTGGTCCGCGCTCACCAGATTCACCGCGGGCGGCACGCTGACGGGCTTTCCGACGGCGGTCAGCTGCTGGGGCCTGGGGTACACCTGAGGGTCGGCCAGCGTCCCGAGCGGCGTCCGGGGCGCACTGCTGACGGTCCGTCCGGCCGGCGTCTCGGCATAGGCCGTGCCCGGGATCCCGACCAGCAGCCCGCTGACCACGGCGGCGGCCGAGAGCGTCGCGGCCAACTGCAGGGTGGCTCGCCGACGTCCCCGCCTGCGCTCCGCCCGCACTGACGCGAGCAGCGGTTCGGTGCCCTTGAGATCCGCGATCAGCCGGTCCGCCACCTTGGGCGCCAACTGACGCGCCGTCCGCGCAGTGACCCGCCGGGCCGCCAGCGCAGCCGGGTGCCAGAGCACCTCACGGAGGGCCGCGCTCTGCTCGATCTGCTGCCGCAACCGCCGACCGGCGGCCACCGAAACCCGAGCCTGCACAGGACCCTCCTCAACCTGAAAACGTCCGGTCCAAGCCCCCGGCGGACAGCCCACCAGCAAGCCGTTCCGAAGTCAACGCCCATGTCGCCAATATCTGATTCGAGAGGTATGTGATGTTTGGCAGGATGAGCAGCAGACAGCACGGCCACCGCGCTCTGATTCTTCGTCACAAAAGATCATGATCGCGGTGGCCGCACCCATGTCCGCAAGCAGCCCCACCAGACCGCTGACCCGCACCGCGCCACAGCCGATCACGAACCAAAGCTGCCGTGTCTGTGCGATTTCTGTTATCCCTGCCCGTCCCAGCTGTCTCCCATGTGTCGGTACCACACCCGACACACCTGTTACTGGGGAGAGAAACGCATGGGACGCAGGGGAGCAGCGACACACCGTCGCAGTAGTCGCCGTGGTCGGCTGATCGCCGCGGCCGTCGTGACGGCCGGGCTCGTCGCGGGCGGCATCACGGTCGGCACAGCGCTGGAGGGCGGGCGGCCGGTCGTCGTCTCGGCTGATGCCGCCGTCACACAGGAGATCGGGCCGGCTGCGGCACCGTTGCACAACGAGCCGCCCACGCCGGTTGCCAAGGTGCCGGCGAACGACACGACCCGCGGCCTGGTGTACGGCGGTCTGGTTCCGGCCGCGAGTGGTGATCGCTGCGCCGGGGTCTTCAAGGTCTCCGACGCCGAGTTGTGCACCCACGGGCCGGACGCGCCGCCGAAGGGCGTCGACATACACAAGGAGACCAAGCCCGCCGTGGCAGCCGTCCCGGAAGCGGAGCCGACTGCGGTTACCGCCGGTACGGACAGCCCGCCCGCTGCGGCCGACCTGCTGAAGGACGCCCCGCCGGTGTTCGACGCCCGGTCGGGCTCCGCGCTCGCCGCCGAACCTGCGGCCGGTTCCCCTTCATCCGCGGCGGCGACTGCGGCTGCGGCGGGGGCCGGGGTGGTCTGCGAGGGCGACGGGTCCACCGGCAACCGGGTCCAGGTGCTCTACCTGCACGCGCCGGGTAAGGACCGGTTCGGTGAGTACCGGGCCTCGTTCAAGAAGTGGGCCGCCGACGCCGACATCATCTACAACGCCAGCGCCGCCGAGACCGGGGGTGTGCGGCACGTCCGTTTCGTCACCGAGTCCGACTGCACCGCGTCGGTGCTGGACGTGGAGGTCCCGGCCGCCGCGATGCAGGAGTTCGGCGCCACCAACAAGGCTCTCTCCGGCCAGGGTTTCAACCGGCGCGACCGCAAGTACATGATCTTCGCGGATGCCCAGGTGTACTGCGGTATCGGCTCCTTCAACGGTGACGAACGTCCCGGCAAGGACAACCTCAGCAACTTCGGCCCCTCGTTCGGGCGGACCGACTCCGGCTGCTGGGGTGGCTCCACCGCCGCCCACGAGCTCGGCCACAACCTCGGTGCCGTCAACAACAGTGCGCCGAACAGCAGCAAGGCCGGCCACTGCGTCGACGAGTGGGACCTCATGTGCTACTCCGACGCGCCGTACTACCCGCAGATGCAGACCCACTGCCCGGACCGCGCCCACGACGACCGGCTGGACTGCAACCACGACGACTATTTCCACACCAACCCGTCGCCCGGCAGCTACCTCACCACGCACTGGAACGTGGCGAACAACCAGTTCCTGACGACCGGTGGCGGGACCGGCCCGAACCCCACCCCCACCCCGAAC
>NZ_JBFUMY010000108.1:0-10044 GCF_054049135.1 Kitasatospora sp. P5_F3
GCCGGGTGGCTGGCCGGGCTCGACCGCCGGCTGGCCGACCTGGGCGCGGCGCACCGCCTCACCGTCCCGGTCGGCCTGCTGGCCGTCCTGCTGGCCACCGTCCTCGGCGCGGGCCATGCTCTGCTCCCCGGGCACGGCAAGGCGGCGATGGGCATCTACCTGGCCGGCCGGCGCGGCCGGGTCAGGGACGCCGTCACGGTCGGAGCCACCGTCACCTTCACCCACACGGCGGGCGTGCTCGTGCTCGGGCTGCTGCTGACCGGGTTCTCCGCGCTGGCGGGCGACGTGCTGCTCGGACGGCTCGGCGTGGTCAGCGGCCTGCTGGTGACGGCGGTCGGGGCGCTGCTGCTGCGCGACGTACGCCGCCGGACCAGGCCCACCACCGGGGCAGCGCACCAGCACCCGCACGACCACGACCACTCACCCGGCCACGACCACCCGCACCCGCACGATCACCAGCATCCGCACGAGGCCCCGGAGCAGGCCGGTGCCGTAGCCGTACTGGAGGCCCCCACCCACCATCACCACGACCACGGCCTGTTCGGCCACCACCACCACGCCGAGCCACTCGGCCGCACCGGCCTGATCGGCCTGGGCGTCGCCGGCGGCCTGGTCCCGAGCCCGTCCGCGCTGGTGGTGCTGCTGGGCGCCGTCGCACTCGGACGGACGATGTTCGGGGTCGCCCTGGTACTGGCCTACGGCCTGGGCATGGCCGCGACCCTCACGGCGGCGGGCCTGCTCTTCCTCCGGATCGGCGACCGGATCGCCGCAGCGGCGGACGGCAGTCTGCTGGCCGGGCTCCGCCGTTTCGCACCGTGGAGCGGCCTGCTCACCGCCCTGCTGGTGCTGGCCGTCGGGCTGGGACTTGTCCTGCGCAGTCTCCCCACCGCGCTCTGACGCTCAGCCGGCGCTGCCCGCACTGCCCCCGCTGCCCGGAGCGCCGAGCACGATGCCCCGGTCGGCGTAGTAGCGCGGCAGCGCGGGCCACGGCACCGGGGCGAAACTCTGCGAACCGTCCGGGAACCCGGAGGGGTTGTGGATCACCAGCTCGCCGTCGGTCGCACCCACCGCCAGCACCAGGTGCCCGCCCGGGCGCGGCGGATCGGGGTCCAGGGTGCGGATCGACGGGTGGACCGAGAGCATCACCAGCCGGCCGTCGGCCAGCTCCGCCCTGATCCGCTCGGTCGACAGCGGGGAGACCGCCTGGGCGGAGAGTCCCCAGCGGCGCTCCACATAGGCGGCGAACGGTGCGTGGATCAGACCGTCCAACCGGCCGTCCGGGTGACGTACGTACGCCCCCGCCTCCAGGCACTCCTCGGCGAGCCGGACGGCGGGCGGGCTGACGCCCCACCAGTAGTCCAGCGCCATCCGCAGGCAGGCCACCCCGCACAGGCGCCAGGACCAGTACTCGTACTCCTCCTGGTCCGCCGCACCGGACAGTGCCCAGAGCGGGTCGTCCACCGCCAGCGCCGTCCCGGCCAGGATGTCGGGCACCAGCTCGGGCGATTCCCACTGCGCGTGGTAGGGAACCTGATGCGTGATCGGCTTCATCCGATCATCCTCACCCACTCCCGCCGCCCGCGCCGCCCGCCGGACGACCGGGAGCGGCCTGACGCCGCGTCGACCCGGTCCCAATTCGGTGGAGAACGGCCACCGCACTGTGCTCTCCTGCCGGGGTCACGGACACGGTGCTGACGGAGGGTCGGGGAATGACGGAGCAGGACGTGCACTACGCGGAGGTGCCCGGCGGGCGGCTGCGGTACACCCAGCAGGGCGAGGGGCCCGACCTGGTGCTGCTCAACGCGGGCACCACCGACCTGCGGCAGTGGGAGCCCAACCTCGCCGCACTGACCGCCGCCCACCGGGTGACCCGGTACGACGACAGGGGCGTCGGCCGGTACTCCTCTGCGATCACCGCGCCCTGGTCCCCGGTCGACGACCTCCGGGCGGTGCTGGACCGGGCCGGGGTGGCGGGCGCCGTCCTGGTCGGCTCCTCCGACGGCGGGCGCAAGGCGCTGGACTTCGCGGTGGAGTTCCCCGAGCTGGTGCGCGGCCTGATGCTGGTCGGCTCGGCGTTGCACCTGCCCGATCCCGACCCGGCCGAGCAGGCCGACCTGGACCGCCTGCTGACCGCCCTCGAACCCCGGGCGGCGGCCGCCGCCCGCGCGGACCTGGCCGCGGCGGTGGCGGCCGACCTGGCCGTCTGGGGCACCCGGCTGGACGCCGGGCAGCGGGCCTGGCTGGCCGACATCTGCGCGGGCTCCCCCGGCTTCTACTTCGGCCATCCGGCGGAGCCGCTGCCGCCCGCCCGGCCGGGCATCGAACACTTGGCCAGCCTGACCGTCCCGACCCTGGTCGCGGTGGGCGAGTACGACCACGCCTTCACCCACCACTGCGCGGACCGGGTGGCAAGCGGCCTCCCCGGCGCACACCGGGTGACCGTGGCCGGGGCCGACCACTTCGTCAACGTCACCGCACCGGCCACCTTCGCCGAGTTGGTGAACAGCTTCACCGCCGAACGGAGTTGACGCCCCGTCCGGTCGGCCGGTGCACCCGGCCGACCGGAGCAGAGGTCTACCAGGCGTAGTCCTCCGGCGCGGTCCGGTGGCCGGGGAAGATCTCGTCCAGCCGGTCCAGGGTTTTCTGGTCCAGCGTCACATCCAGCGCCCGGACCGCCGCGTGCAGCTGGTCCAGGGTGCGCGGGCCGACGATCGGGGCGGTCACCGCCGGGCGGGAGAGCAGCCAGGCGAGCGCGATGTCGCCCGGCTCCTGGCCGAGTTCGGCCGCCAGGTCCTCGTACGCCTGGATCTGCTCGCGCTTGGCCGCCACAGCTTCGGCGGCCCGGCCCTCCAGTCGGCGCAGGCCCTCGCGCTCCTTGCGCAGCACGCCGCCGAGGATGCCGCCGTTCAGCGGGGACCACGGGATCAGGCCGAGGCCGTAGTGCTGCGCGGCCGGGACGACCTCCAGCTCGACGGTGCGCTCCAGCAGGTTGTAGATCGACTGCTCGCTGACCAGGCCGAGGAAGTTCCGCGCCTTGGCGGTCTCCTGAGCCTGCGCCAGGTGCCAGCCGGCGAAGTTGCTGGAGCCGACGTAGATGATCTTGCCCTGGGCGACCAGCACCTCCATCGCCTGCCAGATCTCCTCCCACGGCGTCGCCCGGTCGACGTGGTGCATCTGGTACAGGTCGATGTAGTCGGTGTTCAGCCGCCGCAGGCTGGCGTCCACGGCCCGGCGGATGTTGAGCGCGGAGAGCTTGCCCTCGTTGGGCCACTCTCCCATGTCGCCGTACAGCTTGGTGGCCAGCACGGTCTTCTCCCGGCGGCCACCGCCCTGGGCGAACCAGCTGCCGAGGATCTCCTCGGTCCGGCCCTTGTTCTCGCCCCAGCCGTAGACGTTGGCGGTGTCGAAGAAGTTGACGCCCAGTTCGTGGGCGGTGTCCATGATCACGTGGGCGTCCGGCTCCGTGGTGTGCGGGCCGAAGTTCATGGTGCCGAGGCAGAGTCGGGACACGGACAGGCCGGTGCGGCCGAGGTGGGTGAACTCCATGTCCGCCACCCTCACCCGGCCGCCGCCGGTCTGTCCAGCATTCTTTTCCGACCCGGGGTCAATTACGTCAGGCTGTGCGGCGGAACAGCGCCAGGTACATCGCGTCGGTGCCGTGCAGGTGCGGCCAGAGCTGGACGTCCGGGCCCTCGCCGAGACCGGGCAGGCCGGGCAGCAGCGGGCGGGCGTCGATCCACTCCAGACCGGGAGTGTCGCGCAGCACGTCGTCCACCACCGCGCGGGTCTCGGCCAGGTGCGGCGAGCAGGTCGCGTAGCCGACCACGCCGCCGATCCGGGTCGCCCGGATCGCGCCGCGCAGCAGGTCGCGCTGGAGCGGGCCGAAACCGGCCAGGTCCTCGGGGCGGCGGCGCCAGCGGGCCTCCGGACGGCGGCGCAGCGCGCCGAGGCCGGAGCAGGGCACGTCCACCAGGCTCCGGTCGAAGGTGCCGTCGGCCCAGGCGGGCTTGGTGCCGTCAGCCGTGATCACCGTGTACGGACCCGGGTTGCCGTCCAGCGCGCGGGCCACCAGGCGGGCCCGGTGCGGCTGCTTCTCCGAGGCGACCAGCGCGGCGCCCCGCTCGGCGGCCAGCGCCGCGAGCAGCGCGGCCTTGCCGCCCGGCCCGGCACAGCTGTCCAGCCAGAGCCGGTCCCGGCCCTCGACCGGCGCGGCGGCCAGCGCGAGCGCGACCAGCTGGCTGCCCTCGTCCTGCACCCCGGCCCGGTTCTCCTTGACCGCCTCGATCCCGCCGGGCTCGCCGCCCTCGGCCAGGCGGACGGCGTACGGCGACCACCGGCCGGGCTCCGACTCCGGCCTGGCGTCCAGCAGTTCGGCCGCCGTGGAGCGCCCGGGGCGGGCCACCAGGGTGACCTCGGGGCGTTCGTTGTCGGCCCGCAGCAGGTCCTCCAGCGCGGCGCGTCCCGAGGCGTCGGGCTGCCAGCGGCCGAGCGAGTCCCAGAGCGAGGAGACCACCCAGCGCGGGTGCGAGTGCACCACCGCGAGGTGGTCCTCGGCGTCCTCCTCGTACGGCGGGGCGACCTGGGCCAGCCAGGTGTCCAGGTCCTGCGCGCTGATCTTGCGCAGCACCGCGTTGACGAACTTGGCCCGGCCGTCACCGAGCACCACCCGGGCCAGCTCCACCGTCGCGGAGACCGCCGCATGGGTCGGGATCCGGGTGGTCAGCAGCTGGTGCGCGCCGAGCGAGAGCACGTCCAGCACCGGCGGGTCCACCTCGCGCAGCGGCCGGTCGATGCAGGCCGCGATGATCGCGTCGTAGCTGCCCCGGAGCCGCAGCGTGCCGTACACCAGCTCGGTGGCCAGCGCCGCGTCCCGACGGTCCATGCCCTTCTGCTCCGCCTCGCGCAGCAGCGAGGGCAGGATCAGGTTGGCGTACGCGTCGCGCTCGTCGACCGCCCGCAGCGCGCGGAACGCGACGATCCGGGCCGGGTCCTTCTTCGGGCGGCGGTGCGGACGCGCGGGGCGCTTGCTGTCGGACGCGGGCTTGCTGCCGGGAGTGCTCATGCGGTGCCTCTGGTACCTCGGAATGTGCTGCGGATTCAGACCGTAAGTGTAGGACCGGTCAGGCCCGACCCGGTCACCGGCCGAGCAGCTCGCCGGGCTCGATCCGGACGCCCCGGGCCCAATCCGCCGCCCGCATCGGCTTCTTGCCCTGCGGCTGCACCTCGCCGAGCTCGATCTCGTGGCTGCCGGTGCCGACCCGGACGCTGTTCTTGCCGACCACGGCCAGCTCGCCCGGCGGCAGCTCGGCGCTGTCGATGACCAGCTTCACCGGTCCGGAGAGCTTGAGCCGCTCGCCCCGGAAGGTGGTCCAGGCACCCGGCGCGGGCGCGCAGCCGCGCACCAGCCGGTCGACCCGCAGCGCGGGGTGGGCCCACTCGATCCGGGCGTCCTCGACGTTGATCTTCGGCGCCAGGGTGATGCCGTCGGCGGGCTGCGGGACAGCCTGCAGCGCACCGTCCTCGATCCCGTCCATGGTCGCCACCAGCAGGCGCGAGCCCGCCTGCGCGAGGCGCCCGAGCAGCTCGCCGCTGGTGTCGCTCGGCCGGATCTCCTCGGTCAGGATGCCGTACACCGGACCGGAGTCCAGGCCCTGCTCGATCAGGAAGGTCGAAGCACCCGTCACCTCGTCACCGGCCAGCACCGCGTGCTGCACCGGCGCCGCACCGCGCCAGGCGGGCAGCAGCGAGAAGTGCAGGTTCACCCAGCCGTGCTTCGGGATCTCCAGCGCACCCGGACGGATCAGCGCGCCGTACGCCACCACCGGGCAGCAGTCCGGGGCGAGCTCGGTCAGCCGGGCCATGAAGTCCGGGTCGCTCGGCTTGGCCGGCTTGAGCACCTCGATCCCGGCCGCCTCGGCCCGCTGCGCGACCGGGCTGGCCACCAGCTTGCGGCCCCGGCCGGAGATCGCGTCGGGGCGGGTGACCACCGCCACCACCTCGTGCCGCTCCGAGGCGATCAGGGCGTCCAGGGCGGGAACGGCGACCTCGGGGGTGCCGGCGAAGACGAGGCGCATGGGTGCCTTTCGAGGAGTCTGAACAGGTGTCAGCGAAACGGTCGGGTCAGCGGGCGGAGCCGAAGGTGGAGTGCGGCGAGATCTTCACCACCGGCGCCTCGCCCCACTCCGCCTCCCGGATCGCCTTCAGCGCGGCCTTGCGCTGCTCGCGGTCCAGCCGGTCGATGAAGATGATGCCGTCCAGGTGGTCGGTCTCGTGCTGGATGCAGCGGGCCAGCAGCTGGGTACCCTCGACGGTCACCGGCTCCCCGTGCATGTTGACCCCCTTGGCCACCACGCCGAACGCCCGCTTGGTGTCGTACCGCAGACCCGGCAGCGAGAGACAGCCCTCGGGGCCGTCCTGCTCCTCCTCGCTGAGCGACAGGTCCGGGTTGATCAGATGCCCGACCACCCCGTCCACGTTGTACGTGAACACCCGGAGCGAGACGCCCAGTTGAGGTGCCGCCAGGCCCGCGCCGGGTGCGTTCAGCATGGTCTCGGTGAGATCCTTCACCAGGCGCCGCAGCTCCTTGTCGAAGGTGGTCACCGGCCGGGCCGTGGCCCGCAGCACCGGGTCACCGAATATCCGGATCGGCTGGATCGCCATACCGCGGGTCTCCTGAGGGTCGATCGACAACGGCCGGAGCCCAGTCTATGCAATCCCACCTGCCCGTTCGGCCGAGGTTCTGGCATATCCCGTCTGCTCCTTGCGCGTGACCAGGCGCGCACTCGGGCGTTGGTCAAGTGGGATTGACCGGGCCGTACGACGGCCCGGGCCGGAAACACGTAGGGAAAGGTGGCACCAGAGGCCATGGCCGAGCAGATCAACCACGACGCCCGGGCGCGGGCCAGCCTGCACCTGCTGGTGCGGGACATCGAACGGGTACGGCGACAGGTCGACGCCCTCCGCACCCTCACCGCCCAGCTGGGCAACGTCTACCGCCCACGACGGCCCAGCACTTCGGCCGGCTTCGTGGTCTACGGCCGGGCCCCCGCGCCCACCGTCCGGCTTGCCCAGGAACTCCGGGAGAGCGTCGAGACCCTGGTCGCGGCAGCCGTCGAGTTCGACCGGGCGCTCGGCTTCTCCTGGGACTCGGTCGGCTCCGCCCTCGGCGTCACCAAGCAGGCCGTCCACCGCCGCTACGGCATGCGCCGCCCCAGCGGCGAACTCCTCACCACCGGGCTCCCGTCCCAGACCCGCCCCGAACCCGAGGACGAACTCCCACCCCTCACCCGCACCATCCCCCCCGCCCGCCAACCCGAACGCCCCAGCCTCCCCCTCCGCACCTGAGGCAACGGCTCAGCCAGGCACCGCCAGGGGCTCGGGGAACTGCGACGCCGACCCGTGGTGCGTGATCGCTGCGAAAACGGTCAGGCACTTTCGCTTGAACCCGCACGCCAGGCAACGCCAACCGCGCCCGGGGTTGACCACACCCGCACTTTGCCCCCGCCCCGGGGTCGGCGTCGCAGTTCCCCGAGCCCCTGGCGCGTGCCACCGGCGCAGCTTCAGACTCAGCCGATGTCCGGAGGGTCGATCCGGATCCGGACCTGGTCCGGTGACCGCAGCGCGACCCGGGCGATCTGAGCCGCCTTCAGGGCCGTGGCCAGCGCCGCCCCCTGACCGGGTGCCACCCGGAGCAGGGCCCGCTCCCACTCCTGCCCCCGCCCCCCGGGGGCGGGTACCGGACCGAGCACGTCCGCCCCGTCGGGCAGCCGGATCAGCGACAGCAGATCCTCCACCGCCTGCGGAGCACCCGTCACCGAGGCCATCCGCGACACCGGCGGGAAGTGCAGCTGCGCCCGTTCCTCCAGCTCGACCGCCGCATGCCCCGCCGGATCCCACCGCACCAGCGCCTGCACCGGCCGTGCGGTGGGCTCCGCGACCACCACCACCGTCCCGCCCTCACCGGCCGGACGGACCAGACCCGCTGCCGACATCCACAGCCGCAGCGCCTCCTCGCCGGCCCGCAGGTCGGGCCGGCCCAGCAGCGCCCAGCCGTCCAGCAGCAGCGCGGCCGCGTACCCGCCCTCGGCCACCGGCTCGGCCCCCGGCGTCGAAATGACCAGCGCGGGTTCCCCCGAGACCACCGACAGCACCGAATCCCGCCCGGAGGTCCGTACCGGCACCCGAGGAAAGGCCTTCCCCAGCTCCTCCGCCGTCCGCTTCGCGCCCACCACCTGGGCCCGCAGCCGGAACGACCCGCACTCCACGCAGTGCCACTCCGGCTCGGCCTTCCCGCACCAGGCACACTCCAGCACCGCCCCGGCCGCACCCGCCGCCAACGGACCCTCACAGTGCCGGCACCGCGCGGCGGTCCGGCACTGCGCACAGGCCAGCCGGGGCGCGTACCCACGCCGGGGCACCTGGATCAGCACCGGCCCCCGGGTGAGTGCCTCGCGCGCCGCCTCCCACGCCGGGCGCGGCAGCCGGGCGTACTGGGCGGCCGCATCCCGCCCCTGGTCCAGGTCCGTCACGGTCCGCMCCCGGGGGGCGACCTGACGGACCGTCTCCCGAGGAGCGGCCAGCGGCCGGGCCCAGCCCGTACGGAGCAGCTGCGCACCCTCGACCGTCACCGACAGCCCGCCCAGCAGGACACCCGCCCCCTCCTCGGCGGCGCGCAGCAGCGCCACCTCCCGGACGTGCGGGTGCGGCGCGCGTTGGTCGCTGTGGCTGCCGTCGCCGTCGTTCCAGACCACCACCAGGCCCAGGTCCCGCACCGGCGCGAACATCGCCGCCCGCGTGCCGATCGCGGCCCGCACCGAGCCCCGGCTGACGGACAGCCAGCGGCGGTACCGCTCCTTGGGCCCGAGGTCGGCCGCCAGCGCCACGTGCTGCCCCTCCCCCAGCAGCTCCGTCAGCGCCGAGTCCACCCGGGCCACCGACCGCCCCTCGGGCAGCACCACCAGCGCGCCGCGGCCACCGGCCAGGGTGGCGGCCACCGCGCGGGCGATCTCCTCGGGCCAGGTCGGCCCGGGCAGCGCGGTCCACACCGCACGGGGCGCGCGACCGTCCCCGAGCGCCGTCAAGTACTCCGCTCCGTCGACGTAGCGGTCCCAGCTGCCGACCGCCGGAGCGGCGGGCGGCGGCAGCGGCTCGGGCGAGGGCTCGGCCTCCGCCTTGGCGTGCCGGGGCGGCACCGCCAGCTGCAACACATCGGCCAGCGAGCCGGCGTACCGGTCGGCGACCGTCCGGCAGAGCGTCAGCAGAGCAGGCGTCAGCACCGGCTCCGGGGACAGCACCTGGGCCAGCGGGGCCAGTACGCCGGGAAAGTCCGAGCCGGCCAGCCGGGCGACCACGAAGCCGTCGTACAGCTCTCCGCCCTCGCGCCGACCGCCCGCCCCGACCCTGGCGCCGAACCTGACCCGGACCCGGACGCCGGGCTGGGCCTCCTCGGCGAGGTTCGCGGGCACCGCGTAGTCGAAGAACTTGTCGAGGCTGAGCAGCCCCTTGTCGACCACCACCCGGGCCACCGGCAGTTCGTCGGCCAGCAGCGCGCCACGCCACGTCCGGGGCTTGGCCCGGCGGACCGTGTCCCGGATGAAGGCCAGCTGCTCACCGGCGTCGTCTGTGCTCATCGCTCCAACATCTACCAAACCCGACCGACAGAGACGCGAAAGGCGGCGGCCATCCCGGACCGGGATGACCGCCGCCTCACGTGGATCAGGAGTTGACGGCCTTCTTCAGCTCCTCGACGCGGTCGGTGCGCTCCCAGGTGAAGTCGGCGTCGTCCCGGCCGAAGTGGCCGTACGCGGCGGTCTTCGCGTAGATCGGCCGCAGCAGGTCCAGGTCGCGGATGATCGCGGCCGGACGCAGGTCGAAGACCTCCGAGACGGCGGCCTGGATCTTCAGGACCGGCACGGTCTCGGTGCCGAAGGTCTCCACGAACAGGCCCACCGGCTCGGCCTTGCCGATCGCGTACGCGACCTGCACCTCGGCCCGCGAGGCCAGACCGGCGGCGACGATGTTCTTCGCCACCCAGCGCATCGCGTA
>NZ_JBFUMY010000109.1:0-10038 GCF_054049135.1 Kitasatospora sp. P5_F3
CCCTGGGTCCGGCCCGGCTGCGGTCGGGCGGGCCGGCGCGGGCCCGGGCCGCCGCGCGGGGGCTGACGGGGCGTACTCATCGCGGCGTACCTCCGGCGGACGGGGCGGGAGTTGACGGAGCGGCAGGCGGGGCCGGGTCGATCTGGACCCCCCCTGGGTCCGGCCCGGCTGCGGTCGGGCGGGCCGGCGCGGGCCCGGGCCGCCGCGCGGGGGCTGACGGGGCGTACTCATCGCGGCGTACCTCCGGCGGACGGGGCGGGAGTTGACGGAGCGGCAGGCGGGGCCGGGTCGATCTGGACCCCCGGGTCACCACTCGGCGCGGCGGGCGGCGCGGCGGGCGGCGCGGACTGGGCGCTCGGGCCGGGCTGCGGCCAGAGCTCCTCGCCCGAGCGCTTGACCGGCGGGCTGTCCTTGGCCTCGGCGGGCTTGCCCTTGACCGAGCCGTCGGCGGCCTCCAGGAACGCCGGGTCGCCGCCGGGCACCATGCCGAGCTCGCGGAGCCTGCGCTCCAGCGCGTCGGGCCCGGACTGCTGGTCGATCTGGGCCTGCAGGGTCTGCTGCAGATCGGTCAGCTCGGTGGACTGCCGCTCCAGCCGGCTGAGCTCGAACGAGCCCTCGTTCAGCGCGGTGTTCAGCATCAACAGCCCGAAGAGACCGCCCGAGAGCAGCGCCACCACCAGGACCGCGAACGGCGTCCGGCCCCGGGAGGACCCCCGGCCCGGCCGTACCGTGATCCTCGTCCTGCCGCCCTGGCCGGGGAGCGCGCCGCGCTCCCGCTGTGTTCGACCCGTCAGGCCACCACCGGCCACCGGCACCGCGTCTCTCCCTCGCCCGTCCCCGCCCCCCGGTCCGACTAACCGCGGGTCTCCCTGATCCTCTCCGCCACCCGCAGCCGTACGGGCGCGGCGCGCCGGTTCTCCTCGATCTCCTGCTCGGTGGCCAGCTCGGCACCCCGGGTGAGCAGCTTCAGCCAGGGCTGGTGCTCCTCGGGGATGATCGGCAGGCCGTGCGGTGCGGTGTTGGTGGCCGCCGCGGCGAAGTACTGCTTCACCAGGCGGTCCTCCAGCGACTGGTAGGACATCACCACGATCCGGCCGCCCAGTGCGAGCGAGTCCAGCGCGCCGGGGATGGCCCGGTCCAGCACCTCCAGCTCGCCGTTGACCTCGATCCGCAGCGCCTGGAAGGTCCGCTTGGCCGGGTTGCCGCCGGTGCGCCGGGTGGCGGCCGGGATGGCGTTGCGTACCAGATCGACCAGACGCGCGCTGTTGGTGAACGGTTCCTTCTCGCGCTCGCGCAGGATCACCGAGGCGATCTTCCCGGCGAACCGCTCCTCACCGTAGACCTTGAGGATCCGGGCCAGCTGGCCGTGCGTGTAGGTGTTCAGCACCTCGGCCGCGCTCAGGCCCCGGGTCTGGTCCATCCGCATGTCCAGCGGCGCGTCCTGGGCGTACGCGAAGCCCCGGTCGGCCTCGTCCAGCTGCATCGAGGAGACCCCGAGGTCGAACAGGATGCCCTGCGCCTTCGGGATGCCGAGGTCGGCCAGCACCTGCGGGATCTCGTCGTAGACCGCGTGCACCAGGGTGGCCCGGTCGCCGAACCGGGCCAGCCGCTCACCGGAGAGCTCCAGCGCGGCCGGGTCGCGGTCCACCGCGACCAGCCGGATCTCGGGGAACTGGGTGAGCAGCGCCTCGCTGTGCCCGCCGAGCCCGAGGGTGGCGTCCACCACCACCGAACCGGGGGCGGTGATCGCCGGAGCCAGCGCGTCGACGCAGCGCTGGAGCATCACCGGGACGTGCTTGGGGGCGGGGCTGTCGGTGCTCATGCCGACCATTTTGGCAGGTGCTCCGGCATCTACGGTCCAGGGGCTCGGGGAACTGCGACGCCGGCCCTTACAAGGTGATCCGTACGTGAATGGCTGAGCGCAGCGGGTACGCAGCCCGTGGTCCCCGCCCGCTCGCCCGGGGAAGGAGTGCCGCCCGGCACCGGGGAAGGTGCGCCAGGTGGCACGGAGCGGGAGGAGGCCACGGGCTGCGTACGGCCGTGCCCGGCAGGGGAGTTGACGGACCGTACGGCCCTTGCTCCACTGCGCCGAACTCTACCGCCCGGACCTGCCCAGTCAATCGTCCGCGACGGCGCACCACCCGGCTGGAGTCATGAATCACCGCAGGTCGGGACGGTTCGGGCGGGCCGGTCCCCCACTCGGCGGTACCGCGCACGAGGCTCGGCGTGCGCCGGGACAGAGTGGGGCGAAGCAGACGAGGAGGCCGGTCGGCGGATATGCGCTCCGTCACACCGGCCACACCCACCGGCCTCCACCCCACCACGGCGGCCGAAATCCCATTACCGTCTTCCGCATGACAGTGACCCCCGACGGGCCCACGCCGACCGCCGCTGCCGAACCCGCCATCATCGACCGTTTCGTCGAGGCCAACCGCGCCTACGCCGTGCACTTCCGCGACGGCGGGATGGACGCCCGGCCGGTCCGGAACGTCACCGTGGTGGCCTGTATGGACGCCCGGCTCGACCTCTTCGCCGCGCTCGGCCTCGAGCTCGGCGACGCCCACCTGATCCGGAACGCCGGCGGGGTGGTCACCGACGACACCATCCGCTCGCTGACCATCAGCCAGCGCGCCCTGGGCACCCGCTCGATCGCACTGATCCACCACACCGGCTGCGGTCTGCTCGGGCTGACCGAGGACTTCCGCCGGGAGCTGGAGCAGGAGGTCGGCCAGCGGCCGACCTGGGCGGTGGAGTCCTTCGTGGACCTGGACGGCGACGTCCGGCAGTCGATGCAGCGGGTCCGCACCTCCCCCTTCATCCCGCACCGCGACGACGTGCGCGGATTCGTCTTCGACGTGCACACCGGCCTGCTCCGCGAGATCCACTGACCCGTCGCTCCGCTCGAAGGGCCCGGCCAACGCCGTCCGGGCCCGTTCTGCTGCCCGGGAACCACGGCACCGTCCCAGGCGTCCACCGGACGAACCGGGACAGTGTGGCGCGTGTCGCCCGGGCGGGTGACGACAGCCCACCTGACAGGGAAGAATGCGCCTGCGGGCCGACCCGGCAGTGTGGCGGCCAGGTGATTTTCGGGGCATGGGAGCAATCGCGTGACGACCTACAACGGACAGACCGGCGCGGGCAGTTCGAGCCTGCATGAGCTCGGTGCGGTGGCCGAGCGGGTCCGGGCCTCGGTGGAGAGTGTCATCGAGGGCAAGCCCGAGGCCGTCCGGATCGCGCTGACCGTGCTGCTGGCCGAGGGCCACCTGCTGCTGGAGGACGTGCCCGGCGTCGGCAAGACCATGCTGGCCAAGGCGCTCGCCAAGTCGGTGGACTGCACGGTGCGCCGGATCCAGTTCACCCCCGACCTGCTGCCGTCCGACGTGACCGGCACCAACGTCTTCGACCAGAACCGCCGGGACTTCGAGTTCCGGCCCGGTGCGATCTTCGCCCAGATCGTGGTCGGCGACGAGATCAACCGGGCCTCGCCGAAGACCCAGTCCGCGCTGCTGGAGTCGATGGAGGAGCGCCAGGTCACCATCGACGGCACCAGCTACGAGCTGCCCTCGCCGTTCATGGTGATCGCCACCCAGAACCCGGTCGAGATGGAGGGCACCTACCCGCTGCCCGAGGCCCAGCGCGACCGCTTCATGGCCCGGATCTCGATCGGCTACCCGAGCGCCGAGGCCGAGCTCGCGATGCTGGACGTGCACGGCGGGGCCAACCCGCTGGACGACATCACGCCGGTCGCGCACGCCCACGACATCCTCAAGCTGGTCGACGTGGTCCGCACCGTGCACGTCGCCGACACCGTCCGCCGCTACGCGGTCGAGCTGGTCGGCGCCACCCGCCACCACCAGGAGCTGCGCCTCGGCGCCTCGCCGCGCGCCACCCTGCACCTGATCCGAGCCGCCCGCGCCGCCGCCGCGCTGGACGGCCGCGAGTACGTGCTCCCCGACGACATCCAGGCGCTCGCCGTCCCGGTGCTGGCACACCGTCTGATCCCCACCGCCGAGACCCAGTTGAGCCGCCGCAGCACCGAGCAGATCGTCACCGACCTGGTGGCCCGGCTGCCGATCCCGCGTCCGCAGGGGCGGGTCTGAGGTGCCCCGGGCCGACAGTCCGTCCGGACTGCGCACCGGCCTGCGCGGGCTGACCACCCGGGGCCGCTCCTTCCTGGCCGCCGGCTTCACCGCCGTGCTCTGCGCGTACGTCTTCGGGCAGGACGCCCTGCTCCAGATCGGCGTGCTGCTCGCCGCCCTCCCGCTGGCCGCCGCCCTGCTGCTGGTCCGCACCCGCTACCGGGTCGCGGGCGGCCGCCGGCTCAGCCCGTACCGGGTGGCGGCCGGGCAGGAGGCCCGGGTGCACCTGCGGCTCGACAACGTCTCCCGGGTGCCCACCGGCCTGCTGCTGCTGGAGGACAAGGTCCCGTACGTGCTCGGGCCTCGCCCGCGCTTCGTGCTGGACCGGGTCGAACCGCGCGGCTTCCGCGAGGTCTCCTACCGGGTCCGCTCCGACCTGCGCGGGCGCTACCCGCTCGGGCCGCTCCAGCTCCGGGTCGCCGACCCGTTCGGGATGTGCGAGCTGACCAGGTCCTTCGCCGCCTCCGACGTGCTGACCGTGGTGCCGCAGGTGCAGAGCCTGCCCGCGGTCCGGCTGACCGGCGAGTCGTCCGGGCACGGCGACTCCAACACCCGCACCCTGGCGCTGGCCGGGGACGACGACGTGATCCCGCGCGAGTACCGGCACGGCGACGACCTGCGCCGGGTGCACTGGAAGTCCACCGCCAGGTACGGCGAGCTGATGGTCCGTCGGGAGGAGCAGCCGCTCAAGGCCCGCGCGACCGTCCTGCTGGACACCCGGGAGATCGGGCACCGGGGCAGCGGCCCCGCCTCCTCCTTCGAATGGGCCGTCAGCTGCGCGGCCTCGGTCGGCGTGCACCTGATGGAGCGCGGCTACCGGACCAGACTGCTCACCGACACCGGCCTGGCCGTGCCGGGCCCGGAGAGCGGCGTGATCGCCTCGGTCGGCGAGGCCGCCGGGCTGCTGCTGGACGCCCTGGCCGTGGTCGAGCAGTCCGACGGCGGCGGGCTGGCCCGCGCCGAGGAGGTGCTCCGACTCGGCGGCGAGGGCGTCATCGTGGCGATCCTCGGCTCGCTGGACGACGACCAGGTGGCCCGGCTCGGCCGGCTCCGCCGCCGCGCGGGCGGCGCCGTCGCCATCCTGCTGGACACCGCCACCTGGGCCGGGCTCCGGCACATCCTGCCGGACGCGCCCGACGAGGAGGCCGCCGACCAGGTCCGCGCCCTCCGGGAGGCCGGCTGGACGGTCCTGCCCGCGCGGGCCGGCGACTCCGTCCCCGCCCTCTGGCGGCTGGCCGAACGCACCGCAGGCCCGGCCCCCTACCGGAACGGGGTCGGCTCATGACCAGCTTCCGCACCACCCGCCCCGAGGAGCCCCGTACGTGACCACCCGGGCGAAGTTGACGCTCTACTCGGCGCTGGCCACCACGCTGGTGACGTTCTGTCTGATCCCGCTGGTGCAGCCGAGCGGCTGGATCGGCGAGGCCTTCGTCATGATCGCGGCGGTCGGCGCGGCCGGGGCCGGCCTGCGCAGGCTCTCGGTCGCCCGCGCCCTGCAGGCCTCGCTCCAGCTGCTGGTCACCCTGTACGTGCTGCTCCTGCTGACCGTGCAGTCCTCGATGGACTACGCGGTGCTGCCGGGGCCGCGCGCGCTGGACGCCGTCGGCACCCTGATCGCCAGCGGGAACGAGGACATCCAGCAGTACACCATCCCGGCCCCCGACTCCCCGGGCATCACGCTCATCCTGGTCGGCTCGGTCACCCTGATCGCCGTCCTGGTGGACACCCTCGCGGTGACCTTCCGCAAGGCCGCGCTGGCCGGGCTGCCGCTGCTCACGCTGTACTCGGTCGGCACCGGCATCGGTACCACGGACGCCGCCTGGCTCTGGTTCCTGCTGGCCGCGCTGGGCTACCTGCTGCTACTCAACGCCGAGGGCCAGGACCGGCTGTCCCGCTGGGGCCGGGTCTTCCACGGCACCGCGCAGGACGGCTCCGGCGGCCTCTCCCAGAGCGGCCACCGGATCGGCCTGCTGGCGCTGGCCGTCGCCGTGGCGGTGCCGCTGCTGGTGCCCTACTCGGACCTCGGCCTGATCGACCGGGGCGACGGCGACGGGCTCGGCAACGGCACCGGCCGCCAGGTCACCTCGCTCAGCCCGGTGGTCGCCCTGACGGCCAATCTGAACCGGCAGGACAACGTGGAGATGCTCCGGTACTCCACCGACTCCCTGCAGGGCAACCAGCTGTACCTGCGGATCGGCGCCCTGGACAGCTTCGACGGCGTCCAGTGGAAGGTCTCCGAGCAGCACCTGCAGCCGATCCCGAACCCGATGCCGCCGGCCCAGGGCCTCGGCCAGGACGTCACGTCCACCAGCTTCCTGACCTCGATCAAGATCTCCGACAAGCTCAGTACCGAGTGGCTGCCGATGCCGTACCCGGCCCAGTCGGTCTCCGTCCGGGGCAACTGGCGGTACGAGCCGAGCACTCGCACGGTGGTCGGTGACCGGGGCCAGAAGAGCGACGGCATCGGCTACGACGTGACCAGCCTGGAGCTCGAGCCCAGCCCGGCCCAGCTGCGGGCCGCCGGAACCACCCCGGCCGACCTGGCGAAGCGGTACACCGCCCTGCCCGACACCCTGCCGCCGGTGGTCGCCGAGACCGCCCGCAAGGTGGTCGCGGGCAAGACCACCCCGTACGACCAGGCGGTGGCCCTGCAGAACTGGTTCACGTCGAAGGAGTTCACCTACAGCCTCAAGGTGGACGCGGGCACCGGCAACGAGGCGATCACCAAGTTCCTGCAGAACAAGACCGGCTTCTGCGTGCACTTCGCCGCCAGCATGGCCGCGATGGCCCGCTCCCTGGGCATCCCGGCCCGGGTCGCGATCGGCTTCGCCCCCGGCGCCGACCAGGGCCGCGGCAACTTCATCGTGCGCAGCCAGGACTACCACGCCTGGCCCGAGCTGTACTTCCCCGGCTCCGGCTGGCTGCGCTTCGAGCCGACCCCCAGCCGGGGCAGCACCCCCGGCTACACCTCGGAGAAGGTCACCCAGCCGACCGCCGCCCCGACCGCCCAGCCCAGCGTCCAGGCCGACCCCGGCGCCTCCGCCGCTCCCAGTGCCGGCAGCACCTGCACCGGGCAGCAGCAGCGCCAGGACGCCTGCGACGACGGGGCGGACGTCACGTTCAAGCCCGAGCAGCCGCTGCCCTGGTGGCTCTCCTGGCCCGCGCTGACCGGGCTTCTGGCCGTCCTGGTGGTCCTGGCCCTGCTGGCCACCCCGATGCTCTGGCGGATCGGCCAACGCCGCCGCAGGCTGGGGGGCGGCCGTCATCTGGCCGGCTCCCCCGAGCTGACGGACCACCAGGTGCTGGCCGCCTGGGAGGAGCTGATCGACACCGCCTGGGACCTGGGCATCCCGCCGGACGACTCGTACTCCCCGCGCGGCACCGCGCACCGGATCGCCGAGGCCGGCCGACTGGACGCCCCGGCCGCCGCGGCGGCGGGCCGGGTGGCGCTGGCCACCGAACGGGTGCTGTACGCCCGGACGGCCGCCCCGGAGCTGCCGCTCGGTCCGGACGTCCGGACCGCCGCCGAGGGTCTGCGGGCCGCCGCCGGACGGCGCGGCCGGGCCAGGGCGGTCCTGCTGCCCGCCTCCGCCGCGCGGCTGCGCCGGCGGATCGCCGACCGGCGGCTGGCTGTCCAGGACGCCGTCCGGGAGCGGACCGGGCGGGTCTTCGCACCCGTCCGGCGGCTGGCCGGGCTGCTGCGACGGAACAAGTCCTGAGCCGGGGCCGGTCCTGACCGGGCACCGGTCCCGACAAGGCTGAGGGCGGGCAGTCGAATCGACTGCCCGCCCTCATTCAGCTCCGTACTTCCGGTCGGCTCACATTCCGTCGTGTTCGTCCCGACGGCGTTGCCAGCGCTGCTCCATCCGGTCCATCACACCGGCCTTCCGGCGCGGAGCAGGGGACGCCTTCGGTCCCGCTCCATGCCCGGCCGGACCACGCTTCCAGCCGGTAACGGCGAGGACCGCGCAGCCCAGCATCACCAGGAATCCGACGACGCTCACCCAGATTAGCTGGGCGACCATGCCTCCCATCAGGAGGGCAATGCCCACCACGAACCCTGCGGCGGCCTGGTAGACCCTCCGACGGGTGTGGGTGCGCAGCCCGGTTCCCTCAAGCGCTGACGCGAACTTGGGATCTTCGGCGTACAGCGCTCGCTCCATCTGCTCGAGCAGTCGCTGCTCGTGCTCCGAGAGCGGCACGGAGTCCTCCTACTCGTCGGTCGCGGGGCGACCGGACCGGCCACCCCTGGCTGGGCCTTGTGTCGTCCATATGCCCCATGCGCCTGGCTGTCATGCTTTCCGGCTTTACCCAGATCATACGGTCCGAGCGGCCGGATCGGGATGGTCACGCGTCCGTGGCACCGGCCACGTTCGCTCACCCGACCCGAAGGTGACCAACGCGGGAGCGCTCCGACAAGTGCCCGGATCGTCGGAACGACCTCAGACCAGCGCGGCCAGAACGTGCAGCTGGGTGGCCACGGCGTGGAAGGCGGGCTGCTCGGCAGCGGCCTGCTCCAGCTTGAGCAGCGCCTCCATCGCGCCCGGCTCGGTGTCCACCAGGACACCGGGGACCAGATCCGCGAAGACCCGGACGCCGTGCACCGAGGTGACCGCGAGACCGGCCGCGACGGCCAGGTCGCCGAGCTCCTCAACGCTGAACCGGCGGGGCATCGGGTCCTGCGGGCCCCAGCGGCCGTCGGGGGCGTCCAGGACGGCCCGGGCGTCGGTGAAGTGACCCGCCAGTGCGCGGGCCAGCACGGCGCCGTTCCGGTTCGCGGCCAGCAGGCTCACCAGGCCGCCCTTGGCCAGCGTCCCGGTCAGGCTGCTCAGCGCCTCGGTCGGGTCGTCCACCATCTCCAGCACGCCGTGGCAGAGCACCGCGTCCACCGTGCCGGGCTCGACCAGGTCGGGCAGGGTCTGGGTGTCGCCCTGGACCGCCCGGACCAGGTCGGTGACCCCGGCCTCGGCGGCCCGGCGCTCCAGTGCGAACAGCGCGTCCGGGCTCGGGTCGACCACCGTCACCCGGTGCCCGAGGCGGGCGACCGGCACGGCGAAGTTGCCCGTGCCACCGCCGGTGTCGAGCACCTCCAGCACGGGCCGGCCGAGATCCCCGGCCCGCTGCTCCAGAGCGGCTCGCACCACCTCCCACACCACGGCGGTACGCAGGGCACTGCGAGGACGGGTCGGGTACACGGTGGAGGCTCCTCACCACAGCGATGTCACTGAACGCCACCACCTTACGGCCTGCCTGAGGCCCTCCGGGCTCCCTCGCTCAGCTCGCGTCCAGTGGTAACGGCTGGTCGGGACGGAGGTCCAGGAGGCGCTGGACCAGGCGGAGGTAGAGGGCCGTGTTCCGGATCAGGTCGTCCGCGTCGCGGGCGGTGGCCGCGTGCCGGATGCCCGCCTCGGCGGCGGCCCTGCGGCGGGCCCCGGCGGCGAAGTAGACGGCCCACTCGGCCAGCTCGGGCGCCACCTCGGGCAGCACCTCCCAGGCACTGCGGATCGCCTGCCGCCGCCGGGTGCGCTTCTCCGGACGCCCCCGGACGGCCAGCACGGCGGCGGTGGTGCGCAGCGCGGCCAGGTGTGCGGTGGCGTAGCGCTGGAGCGGGTCCTCGTACTGACGGGACTGGATCAGCGTCAGCTCGGCGTGCCGGAGCAGGTCCAGTGCGGCGGGCGGCGCGGCCGCCCGGCGCGGGACGGGGTGGATGTCGGCGCCCCGGATCGGCCGGGCGGGCGCGGGCAGCAGTGGGGCGGGCAGCAGTGGGACGGTCTCGGGCTGACTGATGGTCATGCGATCCCCCGGTCCACAGCGGGTGACCCGGGCCGGCTGACCCGAGCCCCTCCATCGTGAACGGCGGCACTGACAATCCGGGAGGACCGCATGCAAAGGCGCCCCC
>NZ_JBFUMY010000110.1:0-10037 GCF_054049135.1 Kitasatospora sp. P5_F3
GGCCCCCGGCGCGCCGTGGCAGCAGCAGGGCGCGGCTCCGTACGGCGCGCCGCCGCCGCCCGCCGCACCCCCCTCGATGCCTCCGACGCCCCCTCAGCCGGGCGGCAACGTCCGGCCGTTCCCCGGGGCGGGCCACACCGGCGCCGCCACCCGGCGCTGGATCGAGGTCAACGGGCAGCGGCACCAGATCACCGGGAACGCCTGCGTGCTCGGCCGCTCCACCGAGGCCGACGTGCGGATCGACGACCCCGGGGTCTCCCGCAAGCACGCCGAGATCCGCCCGGGAACGCCCGCGATGGTGCTGGACCTCGGCTCGACCAACGGCATCGTGGTGGACGGACAGCACACCCAGCGCGCTACGCTCCGCGACGGCTCACGGATCGTCGTGGGCAGCACCACCATCGTCTACCGACAGGTCGAAGGGTAGTGTCCGATTTGTTCACTCGCTTCGCTCACTCACGGGCGGGCCGGCTATGTCAGAACTGACCTTGACGGTCATGCGGCTGGGGTTCCTGGCCGTCCTGTGGCTTTTCGTCATCGTGGCCGTGCAGGTGATCCGCAGTGACCTGTTCGGCACCAAGGTGAACCAGCGCACCGCCCGCCGTGCGGCCGCCCCGGCGGCTGCCGGAGCGGGCCCCGGTGGGCCGGCCAGGCCGCCGCAGCAGGCTTCCGGGCCGCCCACCCAGGGCGGTCGCCGCCGCGGCGGGCCGACCCAACTCGTGGTCGTCCAGGGCTCGTTGGCGGGCACCACGGTGGCTCTGCAGGGCCAGACCATCACGCTCGGCCGGGCCCATGACTCCACGATCGTGCTCGACGACGACTACGCGTCCTCCCGTCATGCCAGGATCTACCCGGATCAGACTGGGCAGTGGACGGTCGAGGATCTAGGCTCCACCAACGGCACCTATCTGGACCGGCAGCGGCTCACCACGCCGACGCCGCTCCAGCCGGGTATGCCGATCCGAATTGGCAGGACCGTCATCGAACTGCGGAAGTAGCGGCGCATGAGGGACAGCACACCGTCCACCCGAAGGAGGGCTCGGACCGCATGAGTCTCGTGCTGCGCTTCGCCGCCGGATCCCACAAGGGGCTGATCCGGGAGGGGAACGAGGACTCCGGCTATGCCGGCCCGCGGCTGTTGGCGGTGGCCGACGGCATGGGCGGGGCGGCGGCCGGTGAGGTCGCCTCCTCCGAGGTGCTCGGTTCGATCGTCCGGCTGGACGAGGACGTACCCGGCGCCGACCTGCTCACCCTGCTCAACGACGCGGTGCACGGCGCCAACGAGCGGCTGCGTCAGATGGTCGACGAGGACCCGCAGCTGGAGGGCATGGGCTGCACCCTGACCGCGATGCTGTGGACCGGTCAGCGGATGGGCCTGGTGCACATCGGCGACTCCCGCGCGTACCTGCTGCGGGACGGTTCGCTCAGCCAGATCACCCAGGACCACACCTGGGTGCAGCGGCTGGTGGACGAGGGCCGGATCACCCCGGAGGAGGCCGAGACCCACCCGCAGCGCTCCCTGCTGATGCGCGCGCTGGACGGCCGCGGCCAGGTCGAGCCCGACCTGTCGATCCGTGAGGTCCGGGCCGGCGACCGCTACCTGATCTGTTCCGACGGTCTGTCAGGCCCGGTCAGCCACCAGACCCTGGAGGAGACGCTCGGGAGTTTCTACTCCCCCGAGCAGACCGTCCAGGAGCTGATCCAGCTGGCACTGCGCGGCGGCGGCCCGGACAACATCACCTGCGTGGTGGCGGACGTGCTCGACGTCGGCGCCACCGACCTGCTCAGCGGCGGCCTCGCCGACGTCCCGGTGGTGGTGGGCGCGGTGGCCGACACCCCGCCGGGTGCCACCGACCAGGCGATCCTGAACACCCCGGCCGGCCGCGCGGCCGGTCTGGGCCGGCCGGCCGCCCCGCAGGGTGCCTTCGGCCCGGCCGACGGCTACCAGCCCGGCTTCGGCCCCGCCGAGGGCTACCCCGCGCAGCAGGACTACGACGAGTACGAGGAGGAGCCGCGCCGCAAGCGCCGCTGGCTCAAGCTCTCGCTCGCCCTGCTGGTGCTGCTCGGACTGCTGGGCGGCGCCGGGTACTTCGGCTGGCGCTGGACCCAGAACCAGTACTACGTCGGCGCGGACGGCGGCTCGGTCTCGGTCTACCGGGGCATCAACCAGAACCTGGCCGGCCTCGACCTGTCCTCGGTCTACCGTCGGCACAGCGAGGTCGAGCTGAAGTTCCTGCCCGCCTACCAGCAGACCCAGCTGACCAAGACCATCCAGGCCACCAGCCTGACCGACGCCGAGGACCAGGTGAAGCAGCTGGGCGAGCAGGTGGCCGTCTGCAAGAAGTTGGCCGCCACGCCGACCGGCACCGCACCGACCCTGAACGAGCAGGAACAGAAGCTGGCCTCCTCCTGCCCGACCCAGTAGCGACACCGACCTCCAGCTGGTCCCACTGCCGTCGGGGAGCGGCCTTCCGTTGAGCACCTTTGACCTGAGCAGTAGTCAGACCGGTGGTGAGGAACCGCGCCGAAGGCGTCGGGAGAACACCACCATCACGCCCCAGGGCGCCCCCAACCGCCGCAACACCGAGCTGGTGCTGCTGGCCTTCGCGGTGGTGGTGCCGATGCTGGCGTACGCCAACGTGGGCCTGGCGATGGACGGCAAACTGCCCTCCGGAATGCTGGCCTACGGGCTCGGCATGGGCGCGATCGCCCTGGTCGCGCACCTGGTGCTGCGCCGGTTCGCGCCGTACGCGGACCCGCTGCTGCTGCCGCTGGCCACCCTGCTGAACGGCCTCGGGCTGGTGATGATCTGGCGGCTCGACAAGGCCGGTGGCCTGCTCAGGAACAACTTCCCGGCCGCCAAGAACCAGCTGATGTGGTCGGCGCTCGGGGTGGCGCTGTTCATCGGCGTGGTGCTGGTGCTCAAGGACCACCGGATCCTGCAGCGCTACACCTACATCTCGATGGTGCTGGCGCTGGTGCTGCTGGCCGCCCCGGCCTTCTTCCCGAGCCGGGCCGAGGACTTCGGCGCCAAGATCTGGATCCGGTTCGGCTCCTTCTCGATCCAGCCGGGCGAGTTCGCCAAGATCATCCTGACGGTGTTCTTCGCCGGCTACCTGATGGTCAAGCGGGACGCGCTGGCGCTGGCCAGCCGCCGCTTCATGGGGATGTACCTGCCGCGTGGGCGCGACCTGGGGCCGATCATCGTGGTCTGGCTGCTGTCGATCCTGATCCTGGTGTTCGAGACCGACCTCGGCTCCTCCTTCCTGTTCTTCGGCCTGTTCGTGGTGATGCTCTACGTCGCCACCGAGCGGACCAGCTGGATCGTCTTCGGCCTGCTGATGTCGATCAGCGGCGCGGCCCTGGTGGCCACCTCCGAGCCGCACGTGAAGACCCGGATCGACGCCTGGCTGGACCCGATGGCCGCATTCGCCGACAAGCCGCCGTCCGGCGCCACCGAGCAGATCGGCCAGACCCTGATGGCCTTCGGCTCCGGCGGCACCACCGGCACCGGTCTCGGCCAGGGTCGCTCCTGGCTGATCCAGTTCGCCGCCAAGAGCGACTTCATCCTCGGCTCGTTCGGCGAGGAACTCGGTCTCACCGGGCTGATGGCGATCTTCCTGCTCTACGGGCTGATCGTGCAGCGCGGCCTGCGCACCGCGATCGCGGCCCGCGACCCGTTCGGCAAGCTGCTCGCGGTCGGCCTGTCCTCCGCCTTCGCCCTGCAGGTCTTCGTGGTGGCCGGCGGAGTCACCGGCCTGATTCCGCTGACCGGTATGACCATGCCGTTCCTGGCCCAGGGAGGCTCCTCGCTGGTGGCCAACTGGGCTCTGATCGCCATCCTGTTGAAGATCAGTGACAGTGCCCGCCGACCGGCCGCCGAACCGGCTCCGACCACCACGGTGGACGGCGCGACCGAACAGACCAGGGGAGCCCTCGCGTGAACAAGCCGATCCGCCGGGTCTCGATCTTCTGTCTGGTGCTGGTGCTGGCCCTGATGGTCCGGGTCAACTGGGTCCAGGGTGTGCAGGCCGAGGCCTGGGCGAGCAACCCGCACAACGACCGGAACAAGTACGACCGGTACGCCTACCCGCGCGGCAACATCATCGTGGCGGGCGGCCAGCCGATCACCAAGTCCGACTTCGTCAACGGGTACCGCTACAAGTACAAGCGCGCCTGGGTGGACGGCGCGCTGTGGGCACCGGTCACCGGCTACTCCTCGCAGGCCTTCGGCACCAGCCAGCTGGAGTCGCTCTCCGACGGCATCCTGTCCGGCTCCGACTCCCGGCTGTTCTTCCGGAACACTCTGGACATGCTGACCGGCAAGGAGAAGCAGGGCGGCGACGTGGTCACCACCCTGAACGCCAAGGCGCAGAAGGCCGCGTACGACGCGCTGGGCAGCAAGAAGGGTGCGGCGGTCGCGATCGACCCGCGCACGGGAGCGATCCTCGCGCTGGTCTCCACGCCGTCCTACGACCCAGGACGCTTCGCGGGCACCGGCGACGAGGACGCCAAGGCATGGAAGGACCTCAACGCCGACCAGAACAAGCCGATGCTCAACCGCGCGCTGCGCGAGACGTACCCGCCGGGGTCGACCTTCAAGCTGATCACCGCGGCGGCCGCGTTCGAGAACGGCCGGTACCAGAACATCGAGGACGTCACCGACACTCCGCAGCGCTACGTGCTGCCGAACACCAACGTCGAGCTGAAGAACGCCTCGGACGACGAGCCGTGCGCCAACGCCACCGTCAAGGTCGCGATGGACTACTCCTGCAACACCGTCTTCGGCAAGATCGGCGCCGATCTGGGCGGCGAGAAGATGCGCACGCAGGCCGAGCGGTTCGGCTTCAACAACCCCGGCATCAACGTGCCGATCCGCGCCTCCGAGTCGTTCTTCCCCTCGAAGTCCAGCGCCGACGGCACCGCGATGGACTCGATCGGCCAGCACGACACCCGGGCCACCCCGCTGCAGATGGCGATGGTCGCCGCGGCGATCGCCAACGACGGCCGGCTGATGGCGCCGTACATGGTGGACGAGGAGCGTGCGTCGAATCTCACCACCATCTCCAAGCACTCCGAGCGCCAGCTCAGCCAGGCGGTCAGCCCGGCCACCGCGCAGAAGCTCCAGCAGCTGATGGAGAGCGTGGTGCAGAACGGCACCGGCAAGAAGGCCCAGATCGACGGCCTGAAGGTCGGCGGCAAGACCGGCACCGCACAGCACGGCGAGAACAACGCCGGGCTGCCGTTCGCCTGGTTCATGTCCTACGCCAAGGCACCCGACGGTCGGCAGGTCGCGGTCGCGGTGGTGGTCGAGGACGGCTCCAGCGAGCGGGACCAGATCAGCGGCGGCGGGTTGGCCGCCCCGATCGCCAAGGCCCTGATGAAGGCGGCACTGGAGCGGTAACGCCCGGCCGGATTGGCCACCCGGTTTCCGTACCGACCCGGTCGGTCCTTTGTCACAATGGGACCCGCCCGGTCGGTACCGGTCCGGTCTCAGCCTTCGGGCTGTTCCGGCCCCCTCAGGTTGGGCGGGTAGCGTATCCGCAAGCAGCGGGTCCGCCCACCGCCGTCCACGGCTCCGGCCGTGGGGTCGACGTCACAGAACCGAGGTGACGGCGACAGCGTCCAACACAGCGTGCGGGGACCACCTACGTCACATCCTCACCAGCCGGTGGGGGAGAGGGTCGGAACTATGGAAGAGCCTCGTCGCCTCGGCGGCAGGTACGAGCTCGGTGGCGTCCTCGGGCGCGGCGGCATGGCCGAGGTGTACCTCGCCCATGACACCCGGCTCGGCCGCTCCGTCGCCGTGAAGACGCTCCGCGCCGACATGGCCCGCGACCCGTCGTTCCAGGCCCGGTTCCGCCGCGAGGCCCAGTCCGCGGCCTCGCTGAACCACCCCGCGATCGTCGCCGTGTACGACACCGGCGAGGACTACATCGACGGCATCTCCATCCCCTACATCGTGATGGAGTACGTCGAGGGGTCCACCCTGCGCGAGCTGCTGCACTCCGGGCGGCGGCTGCTGCCCGAGCGCGCGCTCGAGATGACCATCGGCATCCTGCAGGCGCTGGAGTACTCGCACCGCGCCAACATCGTGCACCGCGACATCAAGCCCGCCAACGTGATGCTGACCCGGCAGGGCAACGTCAAGGTGATGGACTTCGGCATCGCCCGCGCGATGGGCGACGCCGGCATGACGATGACGCAGACCTCGGCCGTCATCGGCACCGCCCAGTACCTCTCCCCCGAGCAGGCCAAGGGCGAGACCGTGGACGCCCGGTCCGACATCTACTCGGCCGGCTGCCTGCTGTACGAGCTGCTCGCCGTACGCCCGCCGTTCGTCGGCGACTCCCCGGTCGCGGTCGCCTACCAGCACGTCCGCGAGGAGGCCCTGCCGCCCTCGACGTACGACCCCGAGCTGCGCCCCGAGATCGACGCGATCGTGCTCAAGGCCCTCACCAAGGACCGGGACTACCGGTACCAGAGCGCCGACGAGATGCGCGACGACATCGAACGCTTCCTGGACGGCCTGCCGGTCGCCGCCGCCCAGCAGGCCGCCGCGTACGGCGCCGCCGGGTACGGCTACGACCAGCAGGGTTACCCGAACGCCCAGCACGACCCGTACGGGCAGACCAACCTGCTGCCCCAGCAGGGCGCGGCGGGCCCGACCACCATGCTGCCGCAGGTCGGCTCCCAGCAGCCGGGCTACGGCTACCAGGACGACGGCAACGGCGGGAACGGGAACGGCGGCTACGACGACTACGACCGTGGCCGCGGCCGGCAGCCGAAGAAGAGCAACAACACCTCGTGGGTGATCCTGGCGATCGCGGCGGTGCTGGTGCTGGTCGGCGCCTACTTCGTGGTCGACGCGATGACCAAGGGCGGCGGTGGCGGCGGTTCCAAGGCCCTGACCCCGGGCCTGGTCGGGCTGAGCCTGGACGACGCCAAGACCAAGGCGAAGAACACCAACGACAAGTTCGTGGTGGTCGCGGGCGCCGAGATCCCCTGCCCGGACGCCGCCGTGAAGAAGGGTCAGATCTGCACCCAGGAGCCGGCGGCCAACACCCAGGTCGCCGCCGACACGCAGATCAAGGTCCAGGTCTCCACCGGCCCGGCCCAGGCCGACCTCCCCAGCGTGGTCGGCGACACCCTGGCCGTGGCCACGGACAAGCTCGGCAAGCTCGGGTTCACCGTCAAGACCAGCTACGAGGCGAACGACACCGTCGCCCCGGACAAGGTGATCTCGCAGAACCCGCCGGCCGGCAAGGCGGAGCCCGGCTCCGCCATCACCCTGGTGGTCTCGCAGGGCCAGACCAAGGTCAACGTCCCCGGCGTGGTCGGCCAGACCGACGCCGCCGCCCGGCAGGCCCTCGAGGCCGCGGGCTTCCAGGTCGAGATCAAGACCGCCCCGATCACCGACCAGTCCAAGATCGGCCAGGTCTCCGCCCAGGACCCGAAGGCCAACACGAAGGCCGCCCCGAACAGCAAGGTCACCCTGACCGTCTACAAGGCGGCGGACAAGGTCCAGGTCCCCGACCTCAAGGGCAAGACCGTCAAGGACGCCACCGCCGCGCTCAAGGCCCAGGGCCTCGAGTGGAGCTTCACCGGAGCCGGCGGCGACACCGCCAACGTGGTCATGGACACCAGGCCGGGCCCCAACACCCTGGTGGACGCGGGCACCAGCATCCAGCTCTTCACCATGCCCCCCAAGCCCGGCGGGGGCACCTCCCCACCCGCGGGCAACAACTGACACACCGTGAGGGGCCGCCCGGTGGGCGGCCCCTCCGTCGTTTCACCTCACCGCCGCCGGCGACGCCCTCCGTGCGGCGACGCGAGCATCGTGCACAGCAGGTCCACCCGCCCGCCGAGCGTCCGCACCTCGCTCCGGCAGTCGGCCATCCGGACGCTCAGCCCGGCTATCACCTCACGGTCGAAGTGCGCCTGACGCAGCATCGCCAGGTTCAACCGGCGGATCTCGGCCAGCTCCCCGCGCAACTCCGCCACCGCCTGCCGCCAGTCACCGGAGTCGTCCACCGGCCGGTCGGCCAGCTCCAGCAGCTCCCGGCGGACGGCCCGGGCCACGGCGCTCCCGCGCAACAGCATCGCGACGTTGAGCACCGCCCTGCGGGGGAAAATCCCCAGGCCGGATCCGGGGGCTTTTGTCTCCTTCACGTTGAAGGAGACAAACTCCCGCAGGTCGGCGCCCCTGAGCATCCGGTAGCCGTTCTCCGTCAACTCCGCCCGGTGCCTCTGCACCAGGCTTTCCACAGCCTTGTCCCCAACCTCGAAGTAGTCGGCGATCATGCGCGCCGTCACGTGCACCCCGTCCGGGAGCAGCAGCAGTGCCTTCACCTTGTCGAGCACCTCGGTCCGCTCGACCATCCCGCCGCGCATCGTCCGGGACTCCAGCAACACCGCTTCACGGTCCATGGTTCTCACCTCGTTCGTCCGGCCCGGGCCCTGGTGGCCCGGTACCGACCTACCAAACGAGGAGTTCTGACGGACCGTCACTGCTTCGGCGCAGCGCACGGGAGCGCGCCCCGAGCGCCCGTCAGGCGGAACACACCAGGTCAGCGCAGCTCCGCCGGCGGCGTCCGGTCGGCGTCCACCGGGTCCACCCGGACCAGGGAGGCCCAGACCGCCATCCGGTAGCGGGAGGTGTAGACGGGGGTGCAGGTGGTCAGGGTGAGGTAGCGGCCGGGGCCGGTGTACGGCGAGCCCTTGGGGACGGGGGCGATGATGCCGGTGTCGTACTTGGAGGTCTGCGGGAGAGCGCCGTCGACCCGGTAGACGTACCACTGGTCCCGGGTCTCCACCACGACCGCGTCGCCCGCGCCGACCTTGTCCAGGTCGTGGAAGCGGGCCCCGTGCCCGTCCCGGTGCGCGGCCAGGGTGAAGTTGCCCTGCGCGTCCCAGGGCATCGCGGAACGGTAGGGACCCTCGTAGACCCCGGCCACACCCTCGTTGAGTATCGCCGGGTCGGTGCCCATCCGGATCAGCGTCTGGTTGCCCTTCCCGAAGGCGGGGACGTGCAGGAAGCCCATCCCGTCGCCGACCGCGTACACCGGCGGGGCGGCGGCCGCTGCGGCGCCGGGCACGGCCGGTGCGGACCAGGTGTCCCGCAGCCGGTCGGTCGCGGTGTCCGCCTGACGGTCCGCCACCACCCCGGTCCACCAGAGCGAGTAGCCGACGAACAGGGCCAGCACCAGCCCGGCGGTGATCAGCAGCTCGCCGACCACTCCGAGGACGGCTGCGGCCCGGCTGCGCCGCCGCTGTGGAGGCACTGGCCCGTTCAGCTGGATCCGCACTGCGCGCCCCCTCTGCCGGCCTGTCAGCCGTTCAGTACGGCGGGCTGTCCCTGGCTCCTCGGTCGTTCCTCGACCATCTTGCCAAAGACGATCAGTCTTCCCCTGGCACTGAACTCCGGCGTGCATGTCGTGAGGGTGATGTAGCGGCCCGCCTCCTTGAACGGCGAGCCCTTCGGCACCGGCTGGATCACCGTGACGTTCGACGGCGGGGTCTCCGGGATGCCGCCCGCCACCTGGTAGGTGAAGTACGAGGTCGCGGTCTCCACCACGATCTGGTCCCCGGGCACCAACTGACCGATCTGCCGGAACGGCTGACCGTGCGTCGTACGGTGCGCGGCGATCGCGAAGTTGCCGGCCTTGTCGGCCGGCATCGCGGTACCGGTGTAGTGGCCGACCAGGCCCTTGTCGAGCACCTGCTGCTTGAGCGTGCCCTCGGCGATCGGGTACTTGAGACCGAGCTTGGGGATGTGCAGGATCGCGAAGCCCTTCCCCGGCTCGAAGGCGGCCGGCGGGGGCGTGCTCGCGCCGGGCGCCGGGGTGGCGGCCGGGGCCTGCACCGCCTGGTTCCACTGCTCCTCCAGCCGGCTGCGGGTGCCGTCGGCGGCCGCGTCGGCCTGCACGTTGGTCCACCACAGCTGGTACGAGACGAACAGCAGCATCACCAGGCCGAGCGTGATGAACAGCTCGCCGACCACCCGGGCCGCCACCACCCGGCGGCGCTCCTTGGGC
>NZ_JBFUMY010000111.1:0-12281 GCF_054049135.1 Kitasatospora sp. P5_F3
CAGCAGGGCCGGGTCGAGGTGCCGCCGCCCGCCGGGCCGGGCGGGCGGGCGGCCGCCAGGGCCGCTGCCAAGGGCAAGGGCGGGCCGGCGGGTCCGGGCGGGAAGAAGCGCAAGCAGAAGAAGGTCGTGGCCTGGGTGGCGACCGGGGCGATCGCTCTGGTGGTGCTCACCGGCGGCGCGATCTACCTGAAGCTGAACGGCAACATCAGCACCTTCGACAGCGATGGCCTCAGCTCGGACCGCCCGGACGCGGCCGCTCCCGACGCGAACGGCAACACCCCGATCAACGTGCTGCTGATCGGCTCCGACTCACGGGCCGGCGGCAACGCCGACCTGGGTGGCGGCGAGGACGGCGGAGCCCGCTCGGACACCACGATCCTGCTGCACGTCTACGCCGACCGGAAGCACGCAGTGGGTGTCTCCTTCCCCCGCGACGCGATGGTTGCCCGCCCCAAGTGCAAGCTGCCGAACGGGAAGTGGACCAAGGAGGAGACGAGCATCCAGTTCAACTCGGCCTTCTCGGTCGGCGAGACCGATGCGGGCAACCCGGCCTGCACCCAGAACACCGTGGAGAAACTCACCGGCCTCCGGGTTGACCACACCATCGTGGTGAACTTCCAGGGCTTCGCCGCGATGACCAGCGCGGTCGGCGGTGTCACCGTCTGCCTGCCGAACGCCATCTACGAGGGAAACCTCAACCCCAATCTCGGCCACAAGGGCAAGCAGATCTTCCCCAAGGGCGAGCAGACCGTCTCCGGCCAGAAGGCGCTCGACTACGTCCGGCTCCGGCACGGCGTGGGCGACGGCTCCGACATCGGCCGGATGAAGCGTCAGCAGGCCTTCCTGTCCGCCCTGATCAAGGACGTCAAGAGCAAGGGCATGGACGCCACCACCCTGCTCCCGCTGGCCAACGCGGCCACCAAGTCGCTGATCGTGGACGAGGGCCTCGGTTCGGCCGCCAAGCTGCTCTCGTTCGCGATGTCGATGAAGAACATCGACCTGCACAACATCCAGTTCATCACCACCCCCTGGCGCTTCGACGGCTCCCGGGTGGCCCTGGTGAAGCCGGACGTCGACGTGCTCTGGCAGGCCCTCAAGTCCGGCAGGACACTGGACGGCCAGGACGCCAACGTTGGCGGCGCCGCACCGAGTTCGGCCCCGGCCGCGCCGGTCAGTTCGGCCCCGGCCGCCCCGCCGGCCCCCGTCAAGGGCACCGGGATCAAGGTCTCGGTCTACAACGGCACCAGCACCGCCGGGCTCACCACCGGTGCGGTGAACGCCCTCAAGGAGTCCAAGTTCACCGTCGGCACGGTCGGCAACGCCTCCACCCAGACCCATGCCACCACCGTGGTCCAGTACGGCCCCGGCCAGAAGGTCTCCGCCCAGACCGTCGCCGACCTCTTCCCCGGCGCCACCCTGGAGTCCTCCAGCAGGGTGGGCATCAACCTGGTCCTCGGCAAGGACTACGCCGCCGCCCACGGGGCCACCACCACCCCCGTCACCACCCCGACGGCCATCCCCAGCAGCATCGCCGAAGCCGCCCGCCCCGCCGACACCGCCGCCTGCGACGACGTCTCCTACGGCCCGGCGGGCGGCTAGGCAGGCACCCGAGCAGCTACGGTCAGGAGCTGCCTCCGCTAAGCGAAGAGCCGTTCCAGCACGACGGCCACGCCGTCCTCGTCGTTGCTGACCGTCACTTCGTCCGCGACCGCGAGCAGTTGCTCGTGCCCGTTGGCCATCGCCACCCCGTGGGCGGCCCAGCCGAACATCGGCACGTCGTTGGGCATGTCCCCGAACGCGATGGTCTCGGCACCCTTCACGCCGAGCCGGTGCGCCGCGACCGCGAGCCCGGTGGCCTTGGTCAGGCCGAGCGGGAGCAGTTCCACGATCCCGGCCCCGGCCATGGTGACGCCGACCAGGTCGCCGGCGACCCGCTGGGCCACCTCCGCCAGGGAGTCGTCGCCGTGCCCGGGGTGCTGCACGTAGAGCTTGCTGATCGGAGCCACCAGCAGCTCCTCGGCGCCGACCTGACGGATCGGCAGCCCGGAGCCGGTCTGCAGCTGGTAGCCGGGCCCGGCCAGCACCTCGCCGTCCAGCCCGTCCTGGTTGGCCGCGATCGCCAGCGTGCCGATCTCGGCCTCTATCTTGGCGATCGCCTCCGCCGCCGCCCGGCGGTCCAGGGTCAGCGAGGTGAGCAGCCGGTGCTCCCCGGCGTCGTACACCTGGGCGCCCTGCCCGCAGACCGCGAGCCCGGTGTAGCCGATCTCGTCGAACACCGGCCGGGCCCAGACTGCGGACCGGCCGGTGACGATGATGTGCAGCGCCCCGGCCGCGACGGCCCGGGCCAGCGCGGCGCGGGTGCGCGGGGTGACGGTCTCTGCCGAGTTCAGCAGCGTCCCGTCCAGGTCGGTCGCGACCAACCGGTAGGGCCCGGAGGTCACTTGACCGGTTCCAGGACGGCTCGTCCGCCCAGGAAGGGCCGCAGCGCCTCCGGTACGGCGACCGAACCGTCGGCCAGCTGGTGGTTCTCCAGGATCGCCACGATCATGCGCGGGACGGCGACCAGGGTGCCGTTCAGGGTGGCCAGCGGACGGACCTTGCCGCCCTCCTCGCGCAGCCGGATGGCGAGCCGGCGGGACTGGAACTCGGTGCAGTTCGAGGTCGAGGTGACCTCGCGGTACTTGCCCTGGGTCGGGATCCAGGCCTCGATGTCGAACTTCCGCACCGCCGAGGAGCCGAGGTCGCCGGAGGCGACGTCGATCACCCGGTAGGGGAGCTCGAGCGCGTTGAGGAAGTCCTTCTCCCACTGGAGCAGGCGACGGTGCTCGGCCTCGGCGTCCTCGGGCGTGGTGAAGACGAACATCTCCACCTTCTCGAACTGGTGCACCCGGATGATGCCCCGGGTGTCCTTGCCGTAGGTGCCGGCCTCGCGGCGGAAGCAGGACGAGTAACCGGCGTACCGCAGCGGCAGCTTGTCCGCGTCGATGATCTCGTCCATGTGGTACGCGGCGAGCGGGACCTCGCTGGTGCCGACCAGGTAGCGGTCCTCTTCCTCGAGGAAGTAGACGTTCTCCGCGGCCTGGCCGAGGAAGCCGGTGCCGTCCATGGCCGCCGGGCGGACCAGGGCGGGGGTGATCATCGGGGTGAAGCCGGCCTCGACCGCCTGCGCGACCGCCATGTTGACCAGGGCGAGCTCCAGCAGCGCGCCGACGCCGGTCAGGTAGTAGGAGCGCGAGCCGGCCACCTTGGCGCCGCGCTCGGTGTCGATCGCGCCGAGGACCTTGCCCAGCTCGACGTGGTCCTTGGGCTCGAAGCCCTCGGCCGCGAAGTCGCGCGGGGTGCCGATCTCCTCCAGCGTGACGAAGTCCTCCTCGCCACCGACCGGGGCGGCGGGGTCGATCAGGTTGGCCAGCTGACGGAGCAGTCGGTCGGCCTCCTCGGTCGCCTCGCGCTGCTCGGCCTCGGCCGCCTTGACCTCGGTGGCGAGTACGCCGGTGCGCTTGAGCAGCTCGGCCTTCTCGTCGCCCTGGGCCTTGGGGATCTGCTTGCCGAGCGTCCTCTGCTCGTTGCGCAGTTCGTCGAAGCGACTGCCCGAGGAGCGGCGCCGTTCGTCGGCGGAGAGGAGGGCGTCGACCAGGTCGACATCCTCACCACGGGCACGCTGCGAGGCGCGCACTCGGTCGGGGTTCTCACGGAGCAGGCGAAGGTCAATCACGTGGCAAGCCTACCGGGGCAGGGCTGCCGGACCGGTACCTGATTTGCTGTCGCTGTTCGGGTCCGCTGGGGCCGGAGGGGCTGGAAGGACTGAAGTGGCAGCTTCCTGTCGTATATGTCGCTTTCTGCCCGCTTCTCTGGCATCCTGCCCCCGCTCATTCGCCCCGGCGCAGGTCAGCGCGGTGTGGCCGGCCCGCCAGGCCTGTGGATAACTGCCGTCAATCTGTGGATAACTGCTGTGCAGAGGTCGCCCGGGGCCGGATTTCCACAGGCTCGACCTCGGGCCTGTGGATGACCGGGATGTGCAGGCCGGACCGGTGATCTGCGAAGGAATTGAGGTTTCAAACCCCGATTCCTCCTCTCAGGTGAGGGAATTCGCGCACTCGGACGGGTGATTTGCCGGAGGAAGGATGACTCTGGTCCGATTAGTCGGCTCTGGCCGAGAAGCGGATGATCTGACCGGCCCGGCCAGTGGATATGCCGGTTTGTCGACTCGTCCCCAAGCCTGTGGATAACTGTGGATAACTCGGCCGGGGCCCGCCTGTGGATGGATCGGGGGACTGTGGACGAAGCCCGCCGCCCGCCGASGGGKGCGGCGGGCGGCGGTACGGAACGGTCGGTCGACCGGCCGGGTGAAGCTGTCGGCGTGTCGGGAATTGGCATTTCCGGGCATGAAATGACCGATTCGGATCACCTTCGAGCGGGGCGACCTCAGGCCTCGCCGCGCCCGTCCAGTGCCCGGGAGAGCCAGTCCGCGGCCAGGCTGAAATCCTGGTCCGAGGTGCCGGGCCGCAGCGCGGTCGGCTGCCCCTGGTCCGCCCGGGGATAGGAGCCGAGGAACCGGACCTGCGGGCACATCCGCCGCAGCCCCATCAGTGCCTCGCTCACCCGGCGCTCGCTCAGGTGCCCTTCGCAGTCGATCAGGAAGCAGTAGTTGCCGAGCCCCTCGCCGGTCGGCCGGGACTCGATCCGCATCAGGTTGATCCCGCGCACCGCGAACTCCTGCAGCAGCTCCAGCAGCGCACCCGGGTGGTCGTCCGGCAGCCAGACCACCATCGAGGTCTTGTCCGACCCGGTCGGCGAGGACACCCGCCCCGGCCGCCCCACCAGGACGAACCTGGTGGTCGCGTTGGCCGCGTCGTGGATGTCGGTGACCAGTGGTTCGAGACCGTAGATCGGCGCGGCGAACTCCCCGGCGAACGCCCCGTCGAACCGGCCCTCCTGCACCAGCCGCGCGCCGTCCGCGTTCGAGGCGGCCGACTCCCAGCGGGCGTCCGGCAGGTTCGCGGCCAGCCAGCGGCGCACCTGGGGCTGGGCCACCGGGTGGCTGGTGACGGTCTTGATGTCGTCCAGCGCCGTCCCCGGCCGCACCAGCAGTGCGAACGAGATCGGCAGCAGCACCTCACGGTAGATCATCAGGGCGGTGCCGGTGGCGAGTTCGTCACTGGTGGCGGTGACGGCACCCTCGACGGAGTTCTCGACCGGCACGAACGCACCGCTCGCCTCGCCCGCCCGCACCGCGTCCAGCACGGCCGGCACCGAAGCCATCGGCACCAGCTCCCGGGTCGCGGCCTCCGGCAGCGTACGCAGCGCCGCCTCCGTGAACGTTCCGGCGGGACCGAGGTAGGTGTAGCGGGTGGCCGACATGCCGCCTCCGTACGAAATGCATCTGGTGCTGCCCGACCAACCCACCTTAGTCACTCCCCCGGCCCACCACTCCCGCCGTCCGGCCCGTGGGCACACGGCGCAGCACCAGAGGCTCGGGGAACTGCGAGGAGGTCCGGCGCCGGGGTCACGTACGAAAGTTCCTGACCACTTACGTACAGATCACCTTGTACGAGGTCGGCGTCGCAGTTCCCCGAGCCCCTGGACAGTGCAAGCTCGGGAGGCGCCTCAGTCCAGTAGGAACTGCCCCACGTACCCGCCTTCGGGCGCCCCCGGCGGCACTGCGTAGAGCCCACTGGACTCGTGCCGGAGGAACCGCGACAGCCCGTCCCCCCGCGCCAGCTTCCGCTGCACCGGTACGAACCCGGTCAGCGGGTCGGCCTGGAAGGCCACGAAGAGCAGCCCCGCGTCCGGCGACCCGTCCGCCGAGACCCCGTCCGCGTACGAGAACCCGCGCCGCAGCATGGTCGCCCCGCTGTTCGAGGCCGGTGCCGCCACCCGGACGTGGGCGTCGGCCGGGATGGCGAGGGTGCCGTCCGCGCCCCGGGCCGTCAGGTCCACCGCGGTGGTCTCCGTGCCGCCCGAGAGTGGGGCGCCGTCGGACTTGCGGCGGCCGACCACCCGTTCCTGACGGTCCGTCGGCAGGCTCTCCCAGTTGTCGAGCAGCATCCTGATCCGCCGGACCACCGCGTACGTGCCCCCGGCCGGCCAGCCGTCGCCGGCGCCGCTGGTGAAGATCTTCTCCTCGAAGCCGTCCTGGCCCGGCTTCGGGTTGTTGGTGCCGTCCACCTGACCCATCAGGTTGCGGCCGGTCATCGGGTGCGGGGTGGCACCCGGGGTCCGGCCGAAGCCGGTCATCTGCCAGCGCTGAGTGGCCAGTCCGGCGGCCTGCCGCTGGAGCACGCGCAGGGCGTGGAAGGCGACCAGGGCGTCGTCGGCACCGATCTGCACCCAGAGGTCGCCGTCGCTGCGGGCCCGGTCGATGGCGTCCCCGGGGAAGTCGGGCAGCGGGGCGAGGCCGGCCGGGCGACGGTCCGTCAGACCGGTCCGGTCGAACAGCGAGGCGCCGAAGCCGAAGGTGACGGTCAGCGAGCACGGCCCGGCGTCCAGCGCGATCTGGTTCTCCGCCGACGGGGCGTCCGCTCCCCGGGTCAGCCGGGCGGCCGTCGCCGACCACTGCTGCATCAGCTGCCGCAGCCCGTCCCGCCCGGCCCCGTCGGCCAGGTCGAAGGCGGCCAACTGCACGCGCGCCTGGGCGGGTTGCAGGATGCCCGCCTGCCGGGGCCCGTGGAACGGGATCGCGGCCCGGCCGAGCGCGGCGCCGGTGTCGGCGGAGGAGCCGGGGGCGGCCAGGGCCTGCTGCCCCAGCGCGCCACCGGCCACCCCGACGGCCAGGCCGGCGGCCCCGGCGCTGCCCAACAAGGCACGGCGGGAGAGTCCGGAGAGAGAGGTCATACGGTGTCAGCCGATCTTGAGCGGTTTGACCTCGGTCACCTGGTCGATGTCGGAGGACCGTACGGTCACCGACACCACCCAGTTGCCCGCGAGCGGGAGTTGGCCGGTGCCGGACCAGCGGCCCGGGCCCTCGGCCTTGAGGGTGGCCGGGAGCGGGCCGAGATCCCGGTCCGGCAGGGTGAAGGCGAGCTCCACCTCGGGCACCTCGACCGGCTGTCCCGCGGTGTCGGTCAGGGTGAGCTGCACGCTGTTCAGCCCGACGCCCGCCGGGTTGACGGCGACGGTGGCGGTGCCCTTGGCGTTCGGGGTGCGGCCGCCGGTGTCGTACGGGAGTTTGAGCTCCACGGTCTTCCCCGGCACCGTGCTGGGGATCGCGCCCGGCAGGGTGGCCGGGCCGCGGCCCGGGGCGGCGGCGACCGCTTCGGCGACCTTGCCGGGCGGGGTGTTGGTCAGCATCGTGGTGACCACCAGGACGACCACCGCGACCGCGGCCTCGACCAGGACGGACCGGCGCAGCCCCGCCCGCGCGGGCGTGCCGTCGCGTTCCTGACGCACCGTCGCCTCGGCCCGGGCCGCCTGCTGCCTGGCCAGTTGCGCGGCCCGTACCGGGTCGGCCCCGACGGCCGCCGGTTCGGACGCCTCAGTCGCCGGCCCGGCCGAAGCTTCGGGAACCGGGGCCTCCGCAACGGGACCGGAGCGCAGCCGGGCCACCCACCCCCGGGAGAACCAGGCGACGCCCACCATCGCGACCACCGCGCCGGTCTTGAGCAGCAGCAGCCGCCCGTACTCGGTGTCCACCAGTGCGCCCCAACTGCCCAGTCCGCGCCAGGCCTGGTAGACGCCGGTCAGTACCAGCACCCCGACGGCGCCGGACGCCAGTTTCGAGAACCGCTCGACCGTCCGTACGTCGACCCCGCTGCGCAGCGCGAGCAGCAGCGTGGTCAGTCCGCCCAGCCAGAGCGCCATCGCCAGCAGGTGCACCATCGCGGCGGGCAGGGCCAGCCAGACCTGGTCGCCGACCGAGGCGTGGTCCGCCCCGGCCCAGGTGGCGGAGAGTGCGACGGCCAGCACCAGACCGGCCACGCCGAGGCCCAGCCGGGCGTCCCGGAGCGGGCGGTCGGCGGCCCGCTGCTCCAGCTGCCGCAGCTCGTCCTGCTCACCGTCCGCGTCCTGCAAGGTCTCCGGCCTGGCCTGCCCCAACTGCCCGACCAGCAGCGACAGGAAGACCCCGGCCGCCGCGAGCAGCAGCAGCCGGACCGACAGCGCCGTCCCGATCCGCTCGTCCAGGGTGCTGCGCACCAGCGAGAGGTCGAACGCCTGCCCGATGCCGGTGCCCCGCTCGTACGGGCCGCGCAGCAGCAGCACCGCGACCGTGGAGACCAGCAGCGACACCCAGCCGGTCATCAGCAGCCGCTGCACCGACCGGACCGCCGCCCCGGCGGGCCAGCAGAGCAGCACGAACGCGGCCGCCCCGGCCAGCAGCGCGAAGGCGGCGTACGCGACGGTCCGTCCGGTGCCGTAGGCGAACGCGACCGCGCCGTTCGGCTTGACGTCCTGGAGCGCGGCGGCCGAGACCGTGGTCGCGGAGGGGGCGCCGATCGAGAAGGTGAAGGCGCCGCCGATCGGGTGCGAGTCCTCCGAGACGGCCCGCCAGGCCACCGTGTAGGTGCCGTTGGCGAGCCCGCTCCGGAGTGAGACCCGGGCGGTGGCGGCCTTGCCGTCGACGTGGCCAGGCTCGCCGGAGTCCACCGACGCACCGTCAGGTCCGAGCACCCGGACCGAGTCGGGAGAGAGCGAGACGCCCTCGCTGAAGGTCAGCGACACGGCGGCCGGCGCGGTGGCCACCACCGCGTTGTTCGCCGGGTCGGTGGAGACCAGCGTCGCGTGCGCGGCCGCCGTACCGGCGCTGCCGATCAGCAGCAGCCCGGCCGTGACCACGACCGTCAGCAGGGCACCAAGCCTCTTCCACATGAGCTACTGGCTCCCGGGTCGGTAGGTGAGGGACTCGACCGGCACCTGGACGGCGATGATCTCGCCCTTGGCGAAGGTGAGTTCGAGTTCGAGCCGGTCGCCGACCGCGGGTGTCTTCGTCCAGCCCATGATCATGAGGTGGTTGCCGCCCCGGGACAGCTGCAGCTCGCCGTTGGCGGGCACCGGGAAGGACGACACCTCCTCCATCGTCCGCTCGGTGGAGCGGTGCATGGTGACCGACGCGGCGCCGGGGCTGCGGACGCCGATCAGCTCGTCACCGCCCGCCCCGGAGTTACGGACCGTCAGGTAGCCGGCGGCCATCCCGCCCGGGCTCGCCGGTATCGGGATGTAGGAGTCGACCACACTCAGCCTGGCCACCGCGGCGGGGCTGTCGGAGCCGCAGCCGACCAGCACCGTGCCGACGGTCAGCGCGCCGGCCAGCGCGGCGCCGAGCAGGGCCCGGCGGCGGAACGGACTCATGCCGGCACCCCCTTGGCCAGCAGCGGCAGGTCGTGCTCGAAGGTCTGCACCGAGGTGCTGCTCAGGTAGAGCAGGTGCGCCTTGTCGTCCTGCGGCAGGAAGGTCAGCACCTGGGCGCCGTGCGAGGAGGTGACGCTGCCGTCCTTGTTCACGATCGGGTCCTCGACCAGGACGCCGAGCGACCTGGCGGCGGCCTTCACCTGGTTCAGGTCGCCGGTCAGCCCGACGAAGTTCTTGCCCATCGCGTCCAGCCAGGTGCGCAGCACCTGCGGGGTGTCCCGCTCGGGGTCGGTGGAGACGAAGACCACGTCGATCTTCTTCTGCTCCTCCGCCGGGAGCTTGGCCATCGCCACCCCGATGTCGCCCATCGTGGTCGGGCAGACGTCCGGGCAGCTGGTGTAGCCGAAGAACAGCAGGGTGGGGCGCCCGGCGGTCTGCTTGCGCAGGTCGAAGGGCTGCCCCGAGGTGTCGGTGAGGGTCAGCTCGGGCTTCTCGAAGTGCCTGCCCAGCACGGTGGCCTGGTAGGGCGAGTTGCTGCTCTCCTTCGAGACCTTGACCGGGCCGTCGGCGCTGCCGCCGCCGGAGCCGCAGGCAGTCAGGGCGAGGGCGGCGGTCAGCGCGAGGGCGGCGGCGCCGAGCAGTCGGGAGGAAGGGGTACGTGCCATTGCGGAGGTCCGATCGTGGAGCGTGCTGTGGCGGGGCCCCGCCGCCCGGGGGGGCGGCCGCCGGGTGGCGCGCGGCGGCCGGGACCGGCCCGGAATCAGGAGGCGCTGCCGCTCTTGCGGCGCAGGCCGGCCACACCGAGCGCGGCGCCGATCACGCCGACCACGATGCCGACCACACCGAGGGTGCGGGCGGTGGAGTCGTCCGAGCTCATCGAGGCGTGCTCGGCGGCCTGGTCCTTGGTGGCGTCGGCGGAACCGGCGTGGTGGTCGCCCGCAGCGGCGGCGGCCTTGGTCAGGGTCAGCACCGGGGCGGGCTTGGCGGGCTCGGCCTGGCCCTCCTTGGCCTCGTCGATCCAGCGCACCACGTCACCGTTGTCGTAGGTCTGCAGCGCCTTGAAGGTGAGCTTCTCGGTGTCGGCCGGCATCGCGCCGAGCGAGACCGAGAAGTCCTGGTACTGGCCGGGGCCGACCTTGACGCCCGCGTCGGCGGTCCAGGTGATCTTGGAGACCGCCTCGGTGATGTCCTTGCCGTGCGCCTTCAGCGGCTTGTCGAGCTTGGACTTCTCCAGGGTGGCGGTCCAGCCCGGGATCGGCTGGGTGCGCACCGAGGCCATCGGGTGGTCCAGCGGCAGGTTGATCTCCAGCTTCACCGTCGAGGCGGTGTCGCTCTCGTTCGGCACCCGGAAGGCGACGGCGCTGTAGCCGCCCTGCGGGACCGAGCCCGGCTGGACGGTGACGTGCGCGAAGGCGGGGGCGGCCAGCGCGAGCACGGACGCGGCGGCGACGGTGGCGGCAGCGGCGAGACGACGGGCAGGAGAGATTCGCATGGCAGTGGGCTCCAACGGGAGACGGGCACGCGGGCAGGCCGGAACGGCGGCGCGCGTACGCAGAGGGGAGTGACGGACAGCCAGGGCCGTACGCGCGCTCCCGACGAGGTCTCAGGTCAGCGCGCGTACGCAGCCGCGGGCGGGCCACGGCGGAGCAGGCTGTGCCGCAGGGCGGCCGCGCCGGGCAGCCGCCAGTCGCCCGCCCGGGGTGCGCGGGGCCGGCCCCGGCCGGTCGTCGCCGGGCCCAGCAGCAGGGTGAGGACCAGCGCGAAGGCCGTCCGCAGCGGGGCGGTGAACTCCTGCGCCACGTCCGCCGTCAGCCGCAGCAGCCGCCACAGGGCGGCCTCGCCACGGCGCAGCCACCAGCCGGCCAGCACGGCGGCGGCCAGGTGGCCGAGCAGCATCGGACCGGTCAGTCCGAGCCAGCCGCCGGTCTCGGGCATCGCGGCCGCCGGGTACGCGTCCGGATCGAGGCCGGCGGCGCTGACCAGCCCGCCGGGGTTGTCGATCAAGGCGGCGGTGCCGCTCTCGTCGCAGACCAGCCGGCTCGCCACCTGAGGCAGCGTCAGCGCGCCGCCGTGGTGCATGCCCGGCATCGCGGCACCGCACAGGAAGTGGAAGACCAGGTGCAGCCCGAGCTGACCGGCAGTCAGCGCGCCCGCGATGGCGAGCAGTGAACGCTCCCGCCCACCGAGCAGTACCGCCAGTGCGCAGACCGCCGCGAACCCGGTCGCCAGTGCGGGCAGCCCGACCTCGCCGTTGCCGACCAGGGCGTGCCCGGCGGCCGCGATCAGCGTGCACACCAGGGCGAACGGCACCGCCCGGGCAAGCCGCAGATCCCAGGCGGCGGCCGGGGCACGGAGGCCCGCTGCGGCAGCACCCGGGGACGGGGCGGGGCGGTGGTCGGTCATGGCTGAGCCATCCTCTCACCGCCTACACCGGCGGCTGGGAGAGGGGCGGAAAAAGTACCGCGTATTGGCCCGTTCGGGTCCGGCGTGCGCGCGCGGCCGTGCGCCGTTCGGGCACACCCTGCTGCACCAGTCCATCCGCCGAACGGGCGGTACCTGGCCTTCTGCACGGTTCACCACGGAATCGGCCGGAGATACCTAGTTGTATGTGGAGCCGCAGCCAGGAGGGACCTCCCGTGGACATCTGGTGGACTCTGCACCTCAAGCGCGACCCGGCCAGCGTTCCGCTAGCCCGGCGCATCCTGCTCGGCGCGATGGACTCCGCCGGTGTCGATCCGCAGGTCGCCTTCGACCTCGGCATCGCCCTCACCGAGGCCTGCGCCAACGCCGTCGAGCACGCCACCTCCACCCGACCGGACGAGGGTTTCCAGGTCACCGCGTCGATCTCCGGCGACCGCCTGCGGATCGAGGTCACCGACACCGGCCCCGGCCTCCCCCCGGCCACCGCCGCCTCCCGGCCCTTCGCCCTGCCCCCGCTGCGCCGCCAGGCCGGCCCCGCGATCCGCCCCCCGGGCCGCTGCCGCACCCGCCGGGGC
>NZ_JBFUMY010000112.1:0-17797 GCF_054049135.1 Kitasatospora sp. P5_F3
CATGCCCGCCTGCGGGTCGCATGCCCGCCTGCGGGTCGCCGTCGAGCGCGCTTTCGCCCGGCTCAAAACCTGGCGGATCTTCCGCCACGCCCGCTGCAGCCCGAACTGGCTCACGTCAGCCGTCGCAGCGATCCTCACCCTCACGGTCTACAGCTGAAAAGGCTCACTGGGACATCCCTTCCGGGAAGATCGGAACGTCCAGGATCCCGGAGTAGAGCTGCCTCAAGAACTCAACTACCCCCATCTGGTATTCCCACCATCCACCACCATGACCCTGTACCACGATCGGCCAGCTGTTGGGGTCGGTAGAGTTCACCCACCAGCACAGAAAATCCCCGTCGGGAGTTCCACCAAACTGCAGTAGGTACAGGCCGGGCTCTCCCGGGATCGGCGAACCCGCCAGATACCGGTCAATGATCTGCCGCTCCGAGATATATTCCTTCAACATCTCGCAGGAATCGCGATGCTCATCAACGAAGGCCGACTCCTTGCCTGGCATCGGAGTCGAGATCAAAATGTACTCGCCCACAGAGAAGGGCGGGTACTTCTCCGAAAGCGCCCGGTAGTCATCGGGAAATTTGATTCCACTGAATTCCTCTATGAGACCCCAGTCGATGACTCCCTGACGGCTGCCAGACCATGCACGGAGGCCTGGAAGCGCCGATTCGAGTCCAGTAAGAGATTGCGACAATTTTTTATGCTCCCTGGGCTAGAAACCCATCATGGCCACTGAGGTTTTCTCAGTGAAATGATCTCCGCAGGCTGGCGGAGTCCCGGTCGTCTCACGCCGGGTGGTGTAGGCCGTGAACATCTCTGCGGAAGGTCCGGTACAGCACACACTGGCGAAGCGGACCTTCCGGCACGCTCGGATCTTCGAAGTCGTCGGCCGGGTCTCGGGTCATGCCGATCCGGCGCATCACTGCCTGGGAACGAAGGTTGTTGACGGTCGTCGACGCAAGGACCTCCGGCAGCCCAAGGGCCTCGAAGCCGAAGGCCAGGCAGGCCAGGGCGGCCTCGGTGGCGTAACCGTGGCCCCACACCGAACGCGTCAACCGCCACCCGATATCCACCCCCGCGAACGGCATGTCCTCGCCCGCCTCGTCCAAGCCGGCGCGGCCGATGAACTCACCGGTCTCCCGTGCTTCGAGCGCCCACCAGCCAAAACCGCGCTCGTCGAACTCGGCCTGCATGGATGCCACGGTGGCATCGCTTTGCTCCCGCGTCAGCAGGTCCCCCAGGTGTTCTCGGACTTCGGGATCGGCGTTCATCGCCGCCCACGGTTCGAGGTCGGACTGCCGCCACCGGCGGAGCAGAAGACGATCGGTACGCAGTTCAGGCATGCCACCCAGGTAACGCGACCACGATCGGGGTGTCGATCGGTTATATGGAGCCCTATGATGCTCGCCAATGCCAGACCCATTGCGTAGATCCTCACGACTGGCACCACCTGGCGGGACACGCCCAGAGTCCAAGTCCACCGAATCGGCGCGAAGTTGCGGGCGCGCCCCCGGCTTCGTACAGCCGTGAAGCCCTGGTAGGACAGGTCCGCCAAGATCATGTCCGCAACTACCGCTCAGGCGAGAAGCCACCCATGCCCGTGATCTCTCCGGTTATGAGGCCCACAAGGAAGTCGACCATGCCGCAGCCGTGGTCCGTCCACTCCCCATACCCGCTCAGCACGAGGGTGGTCCATCTGTCTGGATTCGGATCCGACGTGTTCCAGAAGGCGTGGTTGGCACTGCAGTCCGTGGCCCAGGAGATCCGGCCGCGCAGTTCGGGGTCCTCATCCGGTTCCAGGTCCAGCAGGCCATATCCGTACTCGTTCAGTTCCTCGAACGTCAGCGGACCTCGGACCCCATCGACAGTCGGCAACGGCAGTCCTATGCCGAAACCGAAGCCGATGGAACCGCCACCATAGAGCGACACGAAGTCGCGGTAGTCCGCAGGAAAGCCTGTCCCCCACTTCCGCGTCGCCTCGTCCCAGTCGAGCGCATCGCCAGCACCGGGATGCGGCGGCATCAGCTCGACAAGCTTGGCCACACTCGGATGCATCAGGAGTCCTTCCATACTGGCCCGGGATGAGCACATCCAGCACAAACTCATGGGCACCACCGACAGCGACGACGCCGAGCACCCTACTGGCATCGGCCGTCCAGGACGTACGCACCGTAACCCACAGTTACCAACCACAGAACTCGTGCCAGAGCCGACTCTCGCCGATAGAGCCCCCGCCCCGGCACCCGGCCCCCGCCTCGGCCGAACTTCGCTGAGACGCCGTCAAAGTGAGACGGTCAGCGGGCTGTCGCCCGCCGGGGGCTGCTGCCGGTCCGTCAGGCCGTTGTCCGGGCACGGCCGCTGGCCGCCGTCCCGGTGCCGAGCAGCTGCGCCTGGTGGCCGCTGCCGTTGTGCCCGGAACGGGCAGCGTCGCGGTGCCTTCAGGCGGGGTCCCGGTCGTCCGGCCACCCGCCCTCGACGGCCGGGCTCGCGCCCTCGGGGACGTTCGCGGCTACGAGGGCTGCGGCCTCGTAGGCGCTGAGTCCGGTGCCCAGCTCTCGCCGCGCTCCCGACGAGGGTGGTGTCACGACCTGCCACAGTCCCGCTCCCGCTGGTGTCACCCGTGGCACGACCTCGTGAAACTCGACCGCCGTGCTGCTGAGGAGGCTGAACTGCCCGTGCGAGGGGAACGGGAAGAAGACCCGCAGCTTCGGGTGGGCGTACAGGGCTTGGTTGAGTTCGGGGTCGCCGAGGCGGATCACGGGGTTGCGTTCCATCGTCAGCCGCCACGCGGTGGACACGACCCGGCCGGCAGGCGCGCCGTCGCGCCACGCCGGGGTGCACGACGGCCAGGTGCGGCCCGGCGTAGGCGGTGCACCGCCCGGTGCCGGCGAGGTGGGATCTCGGACCCAGTGGGCGGGATCAAGCATTGGCTGCGGCCACCGGTACCGGCGGTCTGTCGCCCGGCGCGCCGTTGCGGCACTCTCGAAGGCGCGGCTTTTCGCGGGCGCACGAGGGGACGGGCGGGGGATGGGTGTTCCGGTGGGGCGGACGGGATGGGCGCAGTCGAGGGCTGTCGCGTGGTGGCTGCTGGCGGTCGGTTGGGGCAGCCAGACGGTAGGCATGCTCTCGGGGCTCTCCGGCTACCTCGCCTGGCGCTCGGCCCAGCACGACTCGGGCCTGGTCGAGTTGACGCTCGGGGAGAAGTACGTGCTACCGCCATCGATGATGGGGGCGGGGTTCCTGCTCCTGTCGGTCGGGCTGCGTCTGTGCCGCCGGGCACGCCAGCAGCTGGCGCCGGTGATCGCCGCGCCCGAGGAGGTCCTCGGCACCCGCTACGTGCTGTACTTGCGGACCTTCGACGAGGACGAGCTGAGGACGGCCTTCGAGGTGCCGGTGGTCCGCGGGCCGAGCGGACTGTTGGAGCTGTTCATGCTCTCCGACCGGACCGACGAGGAGCAGCTGGCCTCGGCGTTCGGGCAGATCGCCCCGATGGTGGCTGTCGGCCGACCCGGTGAGCCGCTGCCGCTGGCGGGGGCCCGGCGGCTCTACCTCCCGCTGGACGACTGGCAGGACACCGTGCTGGCGTTGATGCGCGGGGCCGAGCTGACCGTCCTGATGGCCGGCACGCGGCCGGGGTTCCTCTGGGAGTTCGTGCGCGCCCTGCACGACCTGTCGCCGGAGCGGTTGCTGCTGGCCGTTCCGATGGGCCCGCATGAGTACGAGGCGTTCCGGGAGCAGGCGGTCACAGCCCTCGCGGTACATGCCCGAGAGCTGCGCGAGGCGACCGGCGAGGAGTGGACGCCGCCCGCACTGCCCGACTATCCGCAGGGAGAGGCGCTCGACTACTTCCGTGGCCTGGCGGTGAGGGGAGCGATCCATTTCCAGGCCGACTGGCGGTCCCGGTTCGTGCGCTTCGACGTCGAGTACTTCGGATACCGCTATGGCAACCGGCTGCACCACGCCGTGACGCACGGGCTGCGTCCGGTGTTCGAGGCCGCCCGGAAGCGAGCCGAGGAACGCCCGACCTGACCCCCGCCCGGGCAGCGGCGCCATCTTGGCCTGCTCGCCCGGTACGTCGCTGAGGCGGGCTTCAAGGCGGCGGTTCTGGGCGGCCAGGACGGCTCTACCGGCGCGGGATACGGGCGGGGCCGAGGTCGAGGGGAAGGCGCGGTCAGTGGTGCTTGTGCCGACCTCCGGTCGATCATGGCGGCGGCGACGGTCTCGTCGCCGAGGGTCTCTCCCCAGCGTCCGAAGGGTTTGTTCGAGGCCGGCAAGGCGCCGTGGGACCGGCTCACTGAGCGAGCGGTACATCACCGCAGCAACGAATTCAGCCAATGCCGGAAACTGGCCGTGTGCGGTCAATTCGTCGTGGTAATACTGACTGAGCCGGGCCACGGGGGTGTTCCGGCACAGGGGGGTGCTGGATGTCATCCGGCTCACGGGCATTTGCCCGGCTGCTCACGGCGACGGTGCTTGTCGCCGTCTACATCGCGCTGCATCTGGCGATCACCGCTGGCCAGGACTTGCAAGCCCGTGACCGGTTCCGTGACGGCCCCGCCCGTGCGGCCACCTTCACCACCATGGTGGACCGCTACGCGAGCGGCGACGCGTCCGCGCCGGCCGAGATCGCGGCGGCGAAGGCGTGGTTCGAAGAGTACGCACCGGAGGGCCGTGCCCGCTCCACAGTCACCACCGCCGCTGACCTTGTTGCCAAAGAGAAGGCCTCCGACGCCCGGGACCGCGCCGCCACCCTGGCCACGGACATTGGGCAGGACCAGGCGGCACTCGACCAGGACCTCAACTCACAGGGACAGGCCGCACTGTGGCTCGCGGTCGCCGCAGGGGTGCTCACCGGACCGTCTCTGTGGCTGCGCCACCGGCGCAGGACGGCCACCGCGGCGATCGCGCACTTGGTCAGCCACTTCGCCGTACGGCAGCCAAGGTGGCGCCGACCGCTGTTCCTGACCGCCAGCAGTATCGGCTACACACTGTTCGGCTGCGGGTTCATCGCAGTCGGCACGGCTCAACGAAGCGGCTACAAGCAGCCGCTGGCAGCCCAGATCCTGATGCTGCCCCTGGGCCTGGCCGCAGTCGGCGCCGGCTTCCTGATCCTGAAGTACGCGCGCCCCCGCTCCACGCGCGGAGCGGCACGCGCGCTGCAGGCCGACGGCCGCCAGCCCGTGCTGTACCTGCGCAGCTTCGCCGACGACCACACAGCCGCGCAGATCGACGACGGCATACCCCTCAACATCCACTCGCGGGAAGAACAACTCGCCGCCGCACTAGGGGCGTTCGGTCCCGTGATCGCGGTGGGCAGGCCCGGGGAGCCCCTGCCGCTCCTTGGCGCGGCACGCTTCTACCTGCCGCTGGACGACTGGAAGCCAACCATCCTGCGGCTGATGGAACTGTCCCAGCTCATCGTTTTGCGGATGGGCTCCGGCGAGGGACTGCGTTGGGAGATCGAGCAGGTCACTGCCACGCAGCCCGCCCGCAAGCTGCTCCTGCTGACACCGGGGCGGGTGGCGGAAGCGGTCGAGAGCTTGGCCGGCCGCCTGCCGGTGCCGCCGCACCTGGAGGAGGTGGCAGCAGACGCTTCCTGGATCTCGGCGGCCATCACTTTCGGTCCCGAGTGGACGCCGCACGTGCGGGCGGTGGAGCCCGCGCCCGGCACCGAAGCTCTGCGAGGCGGGCGCCTGCGTCGCGGGTTCAGGGCTGTCAAGGCGGTGTTCTGGGAGCCCACGCCTGCGCGCCGGACGGTGAAGGCGATGAAGGGCGCGCTCGCAGCGGTGGGAGTCCGCCGGCGGCTGGTCGTGCTGCGCAGCGACAGCAACATGAGCGGCACGTTGGGCAGGGGCTACGTGGCGATCGCGGCCTTGGCCCTGCTCTTTCGGGTTCTTGAACTCGCAGGTGTCTGGTAGCGCCGAATCCCTGCCGGAACCGAGCACAGACCTTGGCATGACCTCGAGACCTGTACTTCAACGGAGGGGGAACCATGGACAGCTCAAGCAAGGGCAGCATCGGTAGTGCGAGCGCTGCCGGGAGACAACGACGTCGGCCGGTGGCTGGTTGGGCTGCCACGACAGCGATTCTGCTCTCCCTTACGCTCCTGCACGAGGTACTGATCGCGGCGGTCAACTGGCGTAACTACCAGCTCGTTCATGACTACCTCAATGGGGCGGCCACGGAAGCGGACCTCTATGCCGCCGACGCCGACACCCTCACGGCGCTGGGGGATTCGTTGCCGCTCTCCTTTCTGCTCTGGGGAGCAGCCGGGGTGGCGTTCCTCGTCTGGCTGTGGCGGGCGCGGATCAACGCCGAGTCGATGGGCGGCCGCGACGCCCACCGCCGGTCCCGACTGTGGGTGGTCGGGGCATGGATCACCCCAGTGGTCAGCTTCTGGTACCCCTACCAGGTCGCCTCGGACATCTGGCAGGCCAGCGCCCCCCGGCGGCCCCTCTCCAATAGCCTGGTCAAGGGCTGGTGGGCGTTCTTCCTCCTCGCCGAATTCGTCAAGCCGATCCAGTTGCGCATGGCCGCCGAGGAGTGGGAAACCGAGGCGGACGGGCTGGCTCTCGCGAACGTCACCACTCTGCTCACGGCGCTGTTCTTGGTGGCTGGTGTGCTGCTCATCCTCGTTATCAGGCGTGTCACCGCATGGCAGACTCACGCGCCGGAACTCGGCGGTGGTGTCCGGTGACCGTGGAGCCCGCGCCCGCAGCGGTTCCTGCGCCGAACCGGCCGCCGGAACTGCTGGAGCTGTACAAGCTCGCTGTGGAGATGGCCGACCGGGTCTCCGCCCGCCGAGGAACGGCCAACGCCTTCTTCCTCACCGTGCAGACCGCCCTGGTCACCGTGGTCGGCTTCGGCATCCCCCGACTGGAGGAGTCCACCTGGTGGGCGGTACTCGCCGTCACCATGGCCGGCCTCACCCTGTCGGGCGCCTGGTGGCTCCAGTTGCGCAGCTACCGGGACCTCAACACCGCGAAGTTCAAGGTCATCAACGAGTTGGAGAACAGCCTGCCCGTCCGGATCTTCGCCGAGGAGTGGAACTACCTCAAGGAGGACCCGATCCCAGCGGGGCGCAAACGCTACGCCGAGCTGGGTATCTCCGAGCGCCTTGTCCCCTGGGTCTTCGCCGCGGTCTATCTGCTCATCCTCACGGGCACACTGCTCAGGTGACCTACCTCGACGACCTCGCCGAACTCATCCGCTCCTGCCTACCCCCGACGGCCGCACCACCGGCCGACTCCGACGACCTCTTCCGCATCTACGCGGTACTGCTCCGAGCCAAAGGAGAGCAGGTCACCGACGAAGACGTCCACGATGCCTGGTCCGCATGGATGCAGTCAGTGGACGTCACCCATCGCGCACTGGTCCCCTTCCGGGACCTCCCCGCCGCGACACGAGCTTTCGACACCCCATACACGGAGGCGATCCGCGCGGCAGCGCGTAAGGCCCACCAGTAATCGCGCCTCAGGGCATGCCCCGCCCGCCAGGCCAGTGCGAGCAGCTGGCCTGAGGCCGGCACGTAGGCCGGACCACCTCGAGTGCGAGGACGCCGAGCCGGTGCTGGGCGGCGCGGTGCTGGGCGACCAGGTCGCGGCCGACGCTGACGTGGCGGCGCCACGCCTCGGAGGTGGTGCCGTCCGGGGCCAGCCCATCTCCAGTTCGGCGGCGGGTACGTCGGGACGGCCGTGGACCTCAGCGACCGCGCGGGCGACGATCCCGCCGACTACCTCGGCCGCGAGCGCTCCACCGTCGGCTTCCCGCTGGGCGTCGGCGAGGCATTCGGCGATCAGCTCGCTGCTCCCCGGTGCAGGCCGCTGACCTGCACCGGGGAGTTTGGGCACCACGCTGACCTGCGCGGGTGAGTTCCGCCTGCCGGGCGGTGAGTTTTGGTCCGGGCCACCGGTGAGTTTGGCCGCCCCGGACCGGCCCGCACCGGTGAGTTCGGCGCGTCAGCCCAGGTCATGGGCTGGTGAGTTTCTGGCGGGGGTGGGCTGTCTGGGTGAAGGGCGGTGGGCGCGTGCTGCCGGACGTGGCGCGTGCTGCCGGACGTGGAACAGCGAGCACCGCCTTCTCGGAGGGACCGTCGTGCGGACCGCTTGGCACCAGCCGGCCTGCACCACTTGGGCGGCCCGGTGACCGCCCCGACCATCGCACCCGCCGAATTCGCCGCGACCCTGCCACCACACGCCGTCTCCGCCACCGTGCTGCTCACCGATGAGGCGGGCCGGATCCTGATGCTGCATCAGGCCCGGGCCTACCCGGGCCATCCGGCGTGGTGGCAGCTCCCCGGCGGCCTCAGCGACCTGGGCGAGCAGCCGGTTGCCACTGCCCGGCGCGAGACGGCGGAGGAGACCGGCATCCACCTGACCGGGCCCCTGCGGCCCCTGGCCGTCGACTACCGCTCGGCCGCGGATGGCTGGCCGCCGGTCATCGACTTCGCCTTCGACGTCCCGGCAGTCGCCGACGTCTGGGATGTGGAGCTCAGCTCCGAGCACAACGCCTGTGCCTGGCGCACCTACGACCAGTGGCAGCCGTACCTTCAGCCGGAACAGCGGGCCTGGTTCAGCTCCCTGTGGCGGGCCCACCTCGCGGGCACCACCATGCTGCTCACCGACGGCCACGACGCCTCAGCACCGCCCCCGGCGCGTGCCGGTCAGTGACCACTGACCACCAGGCGCCGAGCATCGTGCTTCCCCTCGCTCGACCATTACCGCCGATCTCTGCAGGACCTGACGCTCGCTGCGACCGCTGGCAGGTGCTGAGGTGCCGGGAAGTAAATGACCCTGGGTGCTCGCCGAAGGTCCGGCCGGTGCTGGGGCGGCGTAAAGGTTGGCGGACGGACCGGGTAACGTCTTTGTCGTGAGCAAGAACATCAACAACCCCGTGGGCATGGGCGGTGGCCAGCGGAAGAGGCTGTCCCGCACCGAACGGCAGAACAACGGTCCGCACCGCAATCTCGACCGCCAGGGTGCGGCCGACCAGAAGGCGGAGCTGGTACGCAAGATGCGCGAGAAGGAAGGCGCAGCTGAGGGCGCTGGGCAGGCGGGCGACGACACCGTACAGAGCTGATGCACCGCCGCCGCAGGGCGGCACTGCACGGGACGGGCCCTGCCGCCGTCCCCCGAGCCCACGCCGGTGCGGTCACCGTGCCGGCGATCGGCCTGCACCTGTAGGCCGGCAGCGGACGGTCCAGAGCGGGACTGCCCCACGGTCGCGGCCACCGGGCCGCCCGGAGTGCCGGKCCCGGCGGCCCGGCCCCGGAAGCCAGGGCTGGCACCTGCGGGGACTCCTGGGAAACCGGCAGACTGGGCGGCCCCGCCCGGCAATCCGTCACCCGAGGACCTTCCTTGAGCACCCGCCCGTCCCGGCCCGTCGTCCTGGCCAAGGGCGGCAGCGCCCGGATCAGCCTGGCCAAGGCCGACCCCGAGGCGAAGATCACCTGCACCCTCTCCTGGCAGGGCCGCGAGGACGGGCGACACTCGGATTTCGACCTGTTCGCCCTCCATGTCCCCGCCGAGGCCGTCAACCCCGCGGCGGCGGCGACCACCGACGCGGTGGACCACCGCACCCCGGGCAGTCTGACCGCCGCGCCCCACCTCCTGCACAGCGGTGACGCCACCGTCCCCCGCCGCCCGGGCGCCGGTCACGAAGGCGACGTGGGTGCGGACGACGGCCAGGACGTGGCCGGGCCGCAGCCGGGCCGCGGTCTTGTCCTCGGGCAGCGGCGGGGAGGCGACGCCCTCCAGCTCGGGGAAGGTCGCGGCGATCCGCACCGCGTGCTCGGTGAGGAACCACGCCCGCAGCTTCCCGGCCTGCGGGAGGACGACGCTGTCCACCAGGCCCTCCTTGTTCAACCGGCGAGGGCGCCGGCGCATCTGCTCCGGGCCCGAGTCCGGGGTGTGCAGGACGCGCAGCTGCTCGGCGGTGGCCATCCGGAACTGGTACGGCGCGGCGATCACGGCGTGGTCGATCTCGGGCGGCACAGCCATCACGGACTCCTCGAAGGTCGGTGCCCGCCGCCCTGGTGGCAGTGGGCACCGCATGGAAGCCCTCGGCTCTCACCGGATTTCTCACCAGTAGAGGCCCCTGCGGTCACGATCCGACAACAGGCGCATTAACCGGCCCGACAACCGGGGTTACGAACCCGTGTGCCAACCGGCGGACGACCCTCCCGTCCGCTGCGCCCGGAATCCGGGCGAATCCGCAGGTCAGGGCGGGTGGTGAGTGGACGCCAAGGTGGAACTCGCCACCCCGACAACCCTTCCTTCCTTCTTCTTTTGGTCCTTGTAGTTGTGGTGGCAGTTGTCGTTGGTCGGTTGGGTTGGCCCTGCCGGGGGCTTTCTTCTTCCGGCGTCCGGCTGGGGCCGGCCGCGCGTGGTGGGGAGGGGCGCGGCGCGCGGCGGCCCAGAAGGGCCGCCAGAGGAGACGGGTACGGGTGGGCCCGCTGTTGGTGGGCTGGCTTGGTGGTGGGGCCTTGCTGGCCTGCCGGTGGCTGCCCGGCCCGGCCAGCGTCCTGAACCCGTCAAGGGCCGGTCCCGTGGTGCTGCCCCGTAGGGCTGGCGCTTGTCACGGTGTCATGCCGAGGCCGCCGACTCTGATGGAGTGGCGGCCCCGATGGTGCCAGGCGTTCCTACGCCTCGATCACGCCTGCCCCTTGATCATGGCGGCATACGCGGCTTCGTCCATCAGGCTGTTGAGCTCGGCCGCGTCGTTCACCTTCATCTTGAAGAACCAGCCGGCCCCCAAGGGGTCTTCATTGATCTTGCCCGACTCGTCGGCCAAGGTCTCGTTGATCTCGGTAACCGTGCCAGCCACCGGCATCATGATCTCGCTCGCCGCCTTGACCGACTCGATCACAGCCGCTTCATCGCCCTTGGCGAGCTGGGCTCCGACCTCGGGCAGCTGGACGAACACGATGTCCCCGAGATGGCCTTGGGCGAAATCCGTAATCCCAACGGTGACCACCCCATCGGCTTCCACGCGCAGCCACTCGTGCTCCACGGTGTACTTGACCTGCGACATGCGGCTCCCTGACCTCGTCAGCTCTGCGTATAACGGCCATCGCCGCCCTGGCTCTCCTGCCCAACCACTGCATGCGCCACGCGCAAAACCGCCGACCAGCGAACAGAGCCCGTCAGCTGTCGGGCTGCGCCGCCAGGCCGGCTGCTACTGAAGTTGAATTCGTGATGTCGGTCTGAAGGTGCTCAGCCGTCCATGATCAGGCCGGTGGCGGCTAGGCATCCGTCGACCAGGTGAGGGCGATACTGGATCTGCTTCAGGCTGCGCCTTACGGCTCGGGCGAGCTGGTCGAGGTTGGCGGCGGCGAGGTTGCCGATGGTGCGCTTGACCAACGACCAGATGCCCTCCTGCGGGTTGAGGTCCGGTGCGTACGAGGGGAGCTGGAAGACGGTCAGCCAGTCCTTGCTCGCCTGGACGAACTCCTGCATCGGTGGCATCAGGTGGGCGCGCAGGTTGTCCCACACGAGCACGATCGGGGCGCCGAGCTGGCTGTGCGCGCGGATCAGCAGGTCCCGGTAGTCCTGCCAGGCCAACCCCTTCTTCTCGCCCTTACGGCCGCGGTAGACGTGGAAGCTGTAGAACATCCGGGACCGCTGACCGGCCTTGTAGCAGCTCATCCCCGCCATCGAGACCCGGCCGCCGCCTCGCCCGCGCACCCGCACGATGGGCGTACAGCCGAGCCTGCCCCAGGTCCTGGCACGCGGCGGTCTCATCGACTGCCCGGCTTCGTCCTCAAAGACGAGCCAGGCCCCGCGAGCCGCCGCGGCGCTTTTACCTTCGGCCACACCTCCTTCTTCCACAACTCCACTGCCGTGTCGTCACGTTCGATCGCGCGGCGGGCGGGCTGCTGCCACGACCAGCCGTGGCGCTTGAGCAGGACCCACGTGCCCTCGACGGTGTAGGAGACGTGGAACATTCGGCCGATCAACGTCTTCACCCGGGCCAGCGTCCACCGCTGGTCCGCCCAGCCGTGGGCCAGCGGGCCGAGCTCCAACTCCCGTTCCAGTCGGATGATCTGGGCATCGGACAGCTTCGGCCGGCCGGGCGAGCCCTTCGAGGCGACTCCCGCCGCACCGCGCTCACGCCACTGCCTGCGCCAGCGCTCCACCGAGCGCACGCTCACCCGCAGCGTCACCGCGATGTCCCTGTTCTGCTCGCCGCCCTCGAAGCGTTCCACGGCCAGCCGCCGGATCCGCTCCCGCGCGGCTCTCTGCGAGTCGGTCAAACCGCCGCCCTGTGCATATCTCACAGCACACGACTACCGGGGCCGACCCTCCGCCGGCAGGCGAACGCTGCCGCTTCACCCAACCGAGCGACATCACGGATTCAACTTCAGTAGCCAGGTACTCGGGGCCTTGCTGTCAGCGGTGTTCGCGTCCGTTTCCATCAATGCCTGCACGGTAACGCGCATGACTGCCAATAGAGATGACGGTCAATCAGGCAGACAGTGCCTCGGGTGGCGCGGCAGGATGGTGGGGCGGCGCGCGGCGGTGCCGGCCGGCGGCCGACGGGGAGGGGACGATGGAACGGTTACGCGTCACCGGGGTGACCTATCTCGGCGGGCATCCGCGACACCCGCGCCTGATCGAGGGTCTGCGGCTGGATGTCGCCCTGGCGGGCCTGTCGGTGGGACGGCCGCTACGCAGCCTGCTCTCCGTGAGCTGGCCGTCGCTCACCTGGCTCTACGTCCTGACAGTGGAGGACGTCGGGAGAAAGGCGGACAGCTGGGAGTTCCTCTACTTCCCGAACCTGACGCGCGCATGGGAGAGTGGCGACGCCGCAAGCGTGATCGGGCTGGGCATCGACGACGTCACCTGCTGGCTGCTCGCGCCGCAGACTTCCGTCCGGGAGCTCAGGACGCGGCTGGCCTCTTGGACGCTCGGCGCCGCCGGCGCCCAGCGGCAGGCGGGCGCGGGCGACGCGGGCACGCCGGAACAGGTGGCTCGGCAGGCCATCGCGGTGTGGCGTGCGGCCGGCCTGGGCCGGGAGCAGCTGACCGACCGCAAGACGCTCTCCTACCGGCTCGCGGTCGCCGAGCAGCACCGCCGCAGCGGCGACCTCCTCAGCGCGCTGACGCTGCTCCAACAGCTCGCCACGCAGGCGGTCGAGACCTTCGGCACAACGGACCAGGCCACCATCGTGGCACGCAACAACCTCGCCTTCGCCCTGGCCGTCGGCGGTCTCCGGCGCGAGGCCATCGAGGCGTACTGGGAGATCCTGGACGACCTGGCGGCCGCCCGGATCGCCGACCAGGCCAAGGCGGAGATGTTCGCGCGCCAGAACCTGGCGCGACTGCACAACCCCCACTGGCGCCCCTGACAGGCCTCGCCGCCACGACGGCCGGCCTCGGGTCCGACCCCGCCGGCCGCCGACGGGATCCGCGCTGAGTAGTCCGCCTGCCCGGTCGCCCTAGCCGCCCGGCTACCGTTTCACCCTGTGACCTCACAGCATTTCGAGCGCCCGGATCAGCTTTTGGTAGACCAATCTGGGCTGGTGCAGGGGTCCTGTCTAGCGGCCCGGGGCGATCCAGGGCTCCTCGAGTTTGGTGACTGCGGGTGGTCGTCGTCCCGGTCGTTGGGGCTGTGCCGGGTCGGCCGGGCCGGGGGCCGCTCCAGGGTGCCGCGCACGAATTGACGGCAGGTCAGGAAATGTCTGCCGTTCCTGCCGTGGATTCTTTCGGACTGGGCTGGTGTTTCCGTCGGTTGAGACCCGGCAGCGGTGGCGGGAATTCCTACAGGAGTCTGACGGGATTGTGCGTGTGTGGTTTCGGTGGCCGGGGTCCGGTGGCGGCCGCCGTCCCGGCTCGCCGCCCGTCCTGGGTGGGCCGCTCCCCGGCTCAGGCCGCTCCCGGCCGCGCTGCTCCTGGCGGTGGCGGCCCGCGAGTTGCTGCTGCGCGGGGCGGGGCGAGCTGGGTGTTGTGTCCGTCTGGGCGGGCATGGTGGTGGTCATGGTGGCGCAGGGGCACATCGATGGGGTACGGGTGGCCGGGCGGGCCGGACGGGTCAGGCGCGAGATCGGCAGCGATTGGTGATCCTGTTGGTGCGCCGTGTCTCGCGGGGCGTTGGAGGGTGCATCATGGCCGGCCTGTGGTGCGGGACCTGGGTTCGCCCTGGCAGGACACGGTGGCTTCGGAGCGGACCGGGTGGCGCACGCGCGCGGCCTGGTTGTACGGCGAGCCTGTCTTTGCAGTCGACTACCGGATCTGCCGGCGTTGCCGGATCGGCTGGGTGGAGAGCCCCGCTACCGATGAGCCGTACCGCAGGTGTGGCCTGGCCGCGGCCGGCCTCGCCGCGTTGCGCGCCGAGCGACCTGGTCTGACCTGGCACACCCTCGGCGGGCACTTTCGTGAGTCCCGTCCCTTCTGGGAGGCCATTGGAAGCGGAATTCCTGGCGGCTACCGGCAAGGGCCCCTCTGCCCGCACGTCGATCGGGGCTGGCCGGAAACAGCGGCGCGAAACGCGGGAGGTACTCGCCGGGTAGCCCCGCGCCGCGGCCAGGAGCAGCCGGCCCTCCCGCCCGCTGCGCCCGGAATACGGGCAAAGCCGCAGGTCAGGGTGGGTGATGAGTGACCGGAAAGGTTGAACTCACCACCCCGACAACCCTTCCTTCCTTCTTCTTTTGGTCCTTGTAGTTGTGGTGGCAGTTGTCGTTGGTCGGTTGGGTTGGCCCTGCCGGGGGCTTTCTTCTTCGGCGTCCGGCTGGGGCCGGCCGCGCATGGTGGGGGAGGGGCGCGGCGCGCGGCCGGCCCAGAAGGGCCGCCAGAGGGGACGGGTACACGGGCTGGGTCGGGTGGCTGGGTGGTGGTGGATGGCCTGCTGGGGCCCTGCTGGCCCTGCCGGTGGCTGCCCTCTGGTCCTGGTCTGGTCTGGCCGCTGCCTGACCGGGCTGAGCGGGTCGGGGTGGACTACCGGGCGGGGAGATTCGTGCCGGGTAGTCCACCCGCCCGTCCTCCCCGGCTATCCGCTGTCGGCGTACGGCCTGACGTTGACTGGTACGCCGACAGCACCGGCCGAACACGAAGGGGTGCCCAGCTGCTTGGGCGGGAGCACCCACCGTCCGCCCCGGCCACGTTGGCGACGGCCTCCTCGGACAGTCAGCGCCACAGCGACGTCGATCTAGGCCAGGATCTGACCTGTATCACGCCTAGTGTGTCTCTCGTCGACGGGACAACACCTCACGAAGGCGGAGAGAGCATGACCGAGTCCACCACCCATCCCCTGACCCCGGCCCTCACCGGCGAGCGCGCCGATCTGCTGGAGCAGCTCGGCAAGGCGCGGTTCTTCCTGCGCTTCACCGCGAACGAACTCACCGACGCGCAGGCCGCCGAGCGTTCCACCGTGAGCGAGCTCTGTGTGGGCGGGCTGGTCAAGCACGTCAGCGAAGTGGAGAAGGGCTGGGTCGGGTTCATCCTCGAAGGCCCGTCCGCGATGCCGGACTTCACCGCCATGACCGAGGAGGACTGGGCTCACCGTCGGGACGGCTTCAACCTGCTGCCCGGTGAGACCCTGGCCGGAGTGCTCGCCGACTACGCCGAGGTCGCCCGCCGCACCGACGAGCTGGTCGGCAGCTTGCCCGACCTGGACAGCTCCCACCCGCTGCCGAAGGCGCCCTGGTTCGACGGCGAGGCCCGGTGGTCCGCCCGCCGAGTACTGCTGCACATCATCGCCGAGACCGCCCAGCACGCCGGTCACGCCGACATCATCCGTGAGGCCCTGGACGGCGCGAAGAGCATGGGCTGACCCTCCGGGTCCCGGACTCGTGCCGCTGCCCCAACTGCCCGACGGCGCCGGGCTGGTGTCGGTTGATGCCACAGGGTGACTGCCACGGCATGGCGTCCTGGCGCACGTGGGCCGGCGCTGCCTGACCCACCGTCGGTACCTGGTCTTGGTCGCGAACCGTCCGGGATCTGCCGCCCTGGTGAGGACGTTGAGGGCTCAGCTTGACTCTGTCGGGGATCTTGGAGTTTCCCGGTGTGCCCGCCTGGCCAGCGGGCATGCTCGTGGCTGATCGAAGACCGATGCAGTTGTCGAGGTGTCAGTTGTCGCTCCGCCCCCGTTCCGGTGAGCAAGTCCCCACTCTGACCGCGAAGATCGCGCGGGCGAGCAACCCGGGCGGTACGACCGCGATGTGGGTCAGAGACCGGCTGGACGGGCTGTGGTGCGACGAGGACTTCGCCGGCTGGTACCCGCGCGACGGACGCCCTGGCATCTCACCTGCCCAGCTGGCCACCGTCTGCGTGCTGCAGTTCCTCCTCGGCCTGTCGGGCCGACGCCGCGCACCGCCAGCTCGCCGGAGCGGCCGCCGACCCCCTCTACACCGCCCTCGCCCGCGCGGGACTCCACACCCTGACCGACGACGACCATAGGGCCGTCCGCGAACTCACCCGTCACCTTGACGCCGCCACGATGCACCAGGTCGTGAGCTGGTTCGAGCGCAGCACTCGCGTCGTGGCCCTCGCCCTGCGCGGAGAGCAGGTCCCGCCCACCCGGTGTGAGCGGACTCCTGTAAATGGCTCTGGCGCGAGTTCCGTGATCGGCGCGGTCCTCCTGGTCAGCCCGTGGTGGCCATAGGGCATGCTGGTGCGGTGAGTGATCCCCAGACAGAGTGGCAGGCGTGGCTGAACGGCCTGGATGCCAAGTCACAGGCCTTGGCACTGTCGTTGCGTGCCCAGTTCGACGCTCTTGGTGCGGCTGACGCCGCGGACTGGGTCAAGTCGGAGTTGAGCGAGGACCTGCCGCAGCTCGCCCGGTTCATGCTGCTGCGAAGCCTGTGGCGCAGTCCGATCGACGACTGGGCCGACTCGAGCGCGCTCGATCAACTCCCAGCCGCAAAGCGGCTCCTTGCCGCTGGTGCGGACCGGGCCGACCTGGTTCTCCTGGCCCGCGCGGTGGCCTATGAGGCGGTGTTCACGACGCTTGACGAGCTTGACGCCGGCGGTGATGTGAACGCCTCGGGCGTTGATGTCGGCTGGAGGGTGATGGAGACCGGGGATGACCTCTCTCCGACGGGGCGAGTCCTCGCGGGTCTGCACGAGGATCTCCTCACGATGGATCCCAGTGGGCGTGACGGAGCTGATCTGTGGCGATAGGGGCAGTCCCCTGACTGACTGCCCAGCCCTCACGGCCGGGCGAGGAGTACGCGCTTGCGGAGGAGGTCGAGCTTCGCGCGGCCAAACATCTGACGCTTGATCATCTTGATGCGGTTGACGTGACCCTCGACCGGGCCGGAGTTCCAGCGGAGCGTGAGGCCAGCCATGACGGCGTCCCAGTCCTTGCGCAGACCGGTGGCGAATGCCCGCAGCTCAGGCAGGACGCTGCCCTCGGCATCCGTGGTCCACTGCTCAAGTTCTTCCTGTCCTCGGCGGTTGACGAGGATGGAGGCGAACCGAGCGATGAGGTCGCAGGTGGCGTCCAAGTCCGCACTGCGGTTGCGGAGTTCCTTCAGGACGACGCGGTCGGCTTCTGGCCGGTTGTCGGGGTGGGTGAGGATCAGCCTGGTCACCTCGCGGACCTTGGGGACCGGCGGGCGGGCGGTCGGCCTGGCGTTCTCACGGAGCCGGTGCACGAAGCGGCGCACGGTCCGCTCGCTGACGGTCAGGCCGCGTTCGGCGAGTTCGTGGTGGAGGCGGTCGGCGCTGAAGCAGCCCTCGTTGAACCGGGCGATCAGGTAGGCGGCGTGGCCGTCCAGGCTGGTCTGCCGGCCGCCGGTCGGCCCGGAACCGATCAGCTCCTCGGGGGTGGCCGCGCGCATGAACTTGCGGACTGTCTTGGGG
>NZ_JBFUMY010000113.1:0-9873 GCF_054049135.1 Kitasatospora sp. P5_F3
TACATCGGCGGGTTGCCGTGCTTACGGCTGGGCAGGTCGGCGTGCTTGGTGCGGAGCATGGCGAGGGAGGAGGCCAGGACGGCGCGGGTTTCGGCCGGGTCGATGACGTCGTCCACCAGGCCGCGTTCGGCGGCGTAGTAGGGGTGCATCAGCTCGGTCTTGTACTCCTTGATCTTCTGYGCGCGCATCGCCTCGGGGTCTTCGGCTCCGTTGATGTCGCGGCGGAAGATGACGTTGGCGGCGCCTTCGGCGCCCATCACGGCGATCTCGTTGGTGGGCCAGGCGTAGGACAGGTCGGCGCCGATCGAGCGGGAGTCCATCACGATGTACGCGCCGCCGTAGGCCTTGCGCAGGATCAGCTGGATCCGCGGGACGGTGGCGTTGCAGTAGGCGTAGAGCAGCTTGGCGCCGTGGCGGATGATGCCGTCGTGTTCCTGGTCGACGCCGGGCAGGAAGCCGGGGACGTCGAGCATGGTGACCAGCGGGATGTTGAAGGCGTCGCACATCTGGACGAAGCGGGCGGCCTTCTCCGAGGCGTTGATGTCCAGCACGCCGGCCAGCGACTGCGGCTGGTTGGCGATGATGCCGGTGACGTGGCCGTCGATCCTSGCCAGTACGCAGAGCACGTTGGTGGCCCAGCGCTCGTGGATCTCCAGGAACTCGCCGTGGTCGACGATCTCCTCGATCACCTTGCGCATGTCGTAGGGGCGGTTGCCGTCGGCGGGGACCAGGTCGAGCAGGACGTCGTTGCGGCGCTCGACCGGGTCGTCGTTGGGGGTGGCCGGCGGCATCTCGCGGTTGTTCTGCGGAAGCAGYGASAGGAGGTAGCGGACCTCCTCGATGCAGCTCTGCTCGTCGTCGTAGGCGAAGTGCGAGACGCCGGAGACRCCGGAGTGCACGTCGGCGCCGCCGAGGCCGTTCTGGCTGATCTTCTCGCCGGTGACGGCCTGCACCACGTCGGGTCCGGTGATGAACATCTGCGAGGTCTCGCGGACCATGAAGATGAAGTCGGTCAGCGCGGGGGAGTACGCGGCGCCRCCGGCGCACGGGCCGAGCATCACCGAGATCTGCGGGATGACRCCGGAGGCGCGGGTGTTGCGCTGGAAGATGCCGCCGTAGCCGGCCAGSGCGGTGACGCCCTCCTGGATCCGGGCGCCGGCACCGTCGTTGAGCGACACCAGCGGGGCACCGGCCGCAATCGCCATGTCCATGATCTTGTGGATCTTCTGCGCGTGGGCCTCACCCAGCGCACCACCGAAGATCCGGAAGTCGTGGGCGTAGGTGAACACCGTCCGGCCGTGCACCGTGCCCCAGCCCACGATCACACCATCGGTGTGCGGCTTCTTCGCCTCCAGCCCGAAACCGGACGCCCGGTGCCGACGCAACGGCTCGACCTCACGGAAGGAGCCCTCGTCCAGCAGCAGGTCGATCCGCTCACGAGCCGTCAACTTGCCCTTGGCATGCTGCGCCTCGGTGGCCTTCTCGCTGGGGCCGCGCAGCACCTGGCTGCGGAGTTCGTGCAGTTCGGCCACGCGCCCCCGGGCGTCGGCCGGGGTTTCGGGGATCTCGCCACCGGCGGGCGCCTCGTGCAGAACCGTCATCTCGAACCACTCCAAGTCTGAGGGAACTGTCCTGCGGCGGGCCGCTGTGGCGGGCCGGTCGCTGCGAACACTTCTTCACCTACGACACTACGAGGGATCATGGCTCCGGCTCGGCGTCGATTCCGTACAAGGTCGGGCGCCAGAAGCTGTCAGGGCTGCACAGAAAGCGGCCCGGCCGAAAGCTCGGCCGGGCCGCTCCGCGGACTGCACGGGGTGCCTGCCGCGAGGGGAGATCCGCAGGTCAGGCGGCAAATTCAGGGGCTTCGGGGCGGGTCTGCACCGACTGTCGAGAGGTGTCCCGGCTCGTAGGGATGCACCAAAGCAGGTCAGCGCTTGTCGGGGTTCTCCTCTTCGCCCTTGTCGCGCAGCTCCTCCTCGCGGCGGCGCAGGTCGAGCTCCCACTGCTTGAGCAGGTCCGCGTCCCGGTCGCTCTGGTCCTTCTTCAGCGAGGCGAGGAACTCGGGGTTGTCGTCCGGCGCCACCTGGCGGCCGGCGGAGCGGCCCGCGCTGCGGGCGGCGGTCAGGCCGTCGCGCTGCTTGCCGATGGCCAGCCAGGCGATCGAGCCGACCAGCGGGAAGAGCAGCACGATGATCACCCAGATCACCTTGGGCATGTGCTTGACCTCCTGCTCAGGAGTGGTCAGGCAGTCGATGAACGCCCAGATCCAGAGGGCGAGCAGGAGCAGTGGCGGCAGAATCCTCAGCACGGTTCGGTGTCCCCCGGGGAGCAGCAGGTAGGGCCCTCTTGGCGTGGCCAGCGTAGACCCCGCCCCCAATGACCGGCGGGCGCCGGTCCGTATCGGATACTGACACGCATGGCATACGACGATCTCCGTTCGTTTCTCCGGGCCCTGGAGCGAGAGGGCGACCTCAAGCGGATCAAGACCGAGGTCGATCCCCATCTGGAGATCGGCGAGATCGTCGACCGGGTGCAGAAGGCCAAGGGTCCTGCACTGCTGTTCGAGAACGTCAAGGGCTGCTCGATGCCGCTGGCGATGAATGTCTTCGGCACCGAGCGGCGGCTCGCCAAGTCGCTCGGCCTGAAGGGCCCGGAGGAGATCTCGGAGAAGATCGCCGGGCTGCTCAAGCCCGAACTGCCGCATGGCTTCACCGGTTTCCGGGACGCCTTCGGCAAGCTGGCCTCGATGGCGCACGTACCGCCGAAGAACGTGAAGTCCTCGGACGCGCCGGTCCAGGAGGTGGTGCTGACGGGCGATCAGGTCGACCTCGACCAGCTCCCGGCACTGTTCACCTGGCCGCTGGACGGCGGCTCGTTCTTCAACCTGGGCCTGACCCACACCAAGGACCCGGACTCCGGCGTCCGCAACCTCGGTCTGTACCGCCTGCAGCGGCACGACAAGCGGACCATCGGGATGCACTGGCAGATCCACAAGGACAGCCGCAACCACTACGCGGTGGCCGCCAAGCGCGGCGAGCGGCTGCCGGTCGCGATCGCCTTCGGCTGCCCGCCCGCCGTGACGTACGCGGCCACCGCGCCGCTGCCCGGCGACATCGACGAGTACCTGTTCGCGGGCTTCGTGGCCGGTGAGCGGGTGCGGATGGTGGACTGCAAGACCGTCCCGCTCCAGGTCCCGGCCGACGCCGAGGTGGTGCTGGAGGGGTGGCTGGAGCCCGGCGAGATGCTGCCCGAGGGCCCGTTCGGCGACCACACCGGCTTCTACACGCCGCAGGAGCCGTTCCCGGCGCTGACCATCGACTGCGTGACGATGCGCAAGCGGCCGATCCTGCAGTCGATCGTGGTCGGCCGGCCGCCGACCGAGGACGGGCCGCTGGGGAAGTTCACCGAGCGGTTCTTCCTCCCGCTGCTCAAGATCATCATCCCGGACATCGTGGACTACGACCTGCCCGAGGCGGGCGGCTTCCACAACTGCGTGATCGTCTCGATCGACAAGAAGTACCCCAAGCACGCGCAGAAGACCATGCACGCGATCTGGGGCGCGCACATGATGTCGCTGACCAAGCTGATCATCGTGGTGGACGCCGACTGCGACGTGCACGACTACCAGGAGGTCGCCTGGCGGGCCCTGGGCAACACCGACTACAGCCGCGACCTGACCGTGGTCGAGGGTCCGGTGGACCACCTGGACCACGCCTCCTACCAGCAGTTCTGGGGCGGCAAGGCGGGCATCGACGCCACCCGCAAGCTGCCCGAGGAGGGCTACACCCGGGACGGCGGCTGGCCCGAGATGGTCAGCTCCGACCCGGAGACCGCCGCCCTGGTGACCGCACGCTGGAAGGAGTACGGACTGTGAGCGCGATCGCCGCCGTCCCGCCGAACAAGGTCCGGGCCTTCCTCAACCTGGTGCTGATCGAGCACTCGATCTTCGCCCTGCCGTTCGCCTTCACCGCCGCCTTCACCGCGATGTACCTGACGGACGGTCGGATGCACTGGGGCACGCTGGCCCTGGTCACCGTCTGCATGGTCGGCCTGCGCACCTTCGCGATGGCCGCCAACCGCATCATCGACCGCGAGATCGACGCCCGGAACCCGCGCACCGCCAACCGCGAACTGGTCACCGGCGCAGTCTCGTTGCGCACCGCGTATGTCGGCTCGGCCGTCGCGCTGCTGGTCTTCCTCGGCTCGGCCGCGCTGCTCAACCCGCTCTGCCTGCTGCTCGCCCCGGTCGCCGTCGTCCCGATGGTGGTCTACCCGTACGGCAAGCGGTTCACCGACTTCCCGCACGCGATCCTCGGCCTGGCCCAGGCGATGGGCCCGATCGGCGCCTGGCTCGCCGTCACCGGCAGCTGGTCCTGGGACGCGGTCGTGCTCGGCCTCGCGGTCGGCATCTGGATCGGCGGCTTCGACCTGATCTTCGCCACCCAGGACGTCACCGCCGACCGCGCCGAGGGCGTCCGCTCCGTCCCCGCCCGGTTCGGCGTGCCGGCCGCGCTGTACGGTGCCCGCGCCTGTCACGCCGTCACCCTGGCACTGCTGGTCTGGTACGCGCTGCTCACCGACGCGGGCCCGGCCTTCTGGGTCGGCCTGGTGGTGGTCGCGGCGGCCTTCGTCTACGAGCACACCATCGTCAAGCCGCACGACCTCTCGAAGCTGAACCGGGCCTTCTTCACCACCAACGGCTTCGTCGGCATGTCCCTCTTCGTCTTCGCCCTGCTGGACCTGGTGCTGCGGGGCCTGACTCTCTGACTCTCAGAGATCGAGCGGCAACAGCCGGAACGCCGGGTGGGTGGTGAGCGGTCGGACCATCCGGAAGTGCTTGACGTCGAGGGTCAGCAAGCAGGAGGTCCGGAACTCCCGTGCCAGCACGACGTTCATGGCGTCGGTGAGCCCGATGTCGGGATAGGTCTGCATGACCGCTCGCGCGGCCGGGAGGTGAGCACCGACCTCGGGCACCTCGAAGCGCGAGCGGAGCACCCCCTGCGAGATGTAGCCGAGGGCGCTCAGCGCTGCCGCGCTACCGGCCCGCGCGGTCAGCAGGTAGTCCAACTCGGCCAGCACGAAAGGCGGTACGACCAGGTGCCCGAGTTGACGGAGCGCCAGTCGGCACTGGTCGTGGTGCGGGTCGCGCGGGTTGAAGAACGCCAGCAGCCCTGAGGTGTCGGCGACGGCGACCGCCAGGTCGGAGGAGTCACTCAACGCCGAACCCCTGCCGCATCAGCTCGTCCTGCTCGTCCACGTCCATCGGGTCGAACTCGATGGACGGCGGTTCCTGGAAGTACGGGTCCTCACCCATCGGGTCGGTGCGGAAGCCGTAGGCCGGCGGGTCCACCGCCCCGTACGGGCGCAATATGGCGACCGGGCGGCCGTTCTTGGTGACGGTGACGGTCTCGCCGGCCTCGACCCGGGCCAGGATCTGGGCGGTCTGCTGGTTGAGCTCACGCGCCGGCACTTCGCTTGAGATCTCCATGGGGCCACTGTACTACCCGTACTACGCAGCCTCCAGGGCGTTCCCGGGCTGAGCGTCACCGTGTCCTCGGCCGGTCCGGCCCGGGACGGCGGGATGCTGGAGGGGCACAGGTCCCCGTCTGCTCCAGGAGTGGTCCCGATGATCGGCAAGCTGCAGTGCGTGGTGCTCGACTGTCACTACCCCGCCGGGCTGGCGCACTTCTACGCCGCCCTGCTCGGGGGCGAGGTGGACCGTCCCGACCCGCGCTGGTCGCTGGACGAGTACTGGTCGACGGTGCACGTCCCCGGCGGCATGGTGCTCGGCTTCCAGCGGGTCGAGGACTACCGCCCACCGATGTGGCCCGACCCGGCCCACCCGCAGCAGCTCCACCTGGACGTCGACGTCGAGGACCTGGACGTGGCGGAGGCCGGGGCGCTGGAACTCGGCGCGGTCCGCAAGGCCGTCGAGACCGGCTGGCGGGTCTACCTCGATCCGGCCGGCCACCCGTTCTGCCTGGTGCAGGGCGGCGGTCCTGCGATCATTGGCTGACGGCCTATCATGTCGCCATGGCTGCCGCTGAGTTGATCAGGATCGTGTCCCGCTCCTCGCCGATGGCGCTCGCCCAGGTGGAGCGGGTGCGGGCCGAACTGGCCGTGCTGCACCCGGGGATCAGGACCGAGGTGGTGCCGGTGGTCACTTCGGGGGACCGCTGGATGGGTGATCTGGCGAAGCTGGGCGGGAAGGGTGCGTTCACCAAGGAGGTGGACCAGGCGCTGCTCGCCGGGGAGGCCGACCTTGCGGTGCACTGCCTCAAGGACGTACCGGCCGACCGGCCGCTGCCGGCCGGGACGGTCTTCGCCGGCTACCTGCGGCGGGACGACATCCGCGACGCGGTGATCCACCCCGAGGGCCTGACGCTGGACCGGCTCCCGGCCGGCAGCCGGATCGGGACCTCCTCGGTGCGCCGGATCGCCCAGCTCGCCGCCTCGCACCCGCACCTGGTCTGCGTACCGATCCGGGGCAACGCCAACAGCCGGCTGGCGAAGCTGGCGGCCGGGGAGGCCGACGCCCTGCTGCTGGCCGCCTCCGGGCTGGAGCGGATCGGCGAGAGCGACCGGATCACCGAGATCCTCCCGCTCGAAGCGATGTGCCCGCCGATCGGCGCGGGCGTACTCGCCCTGCAGTGCCGGGAGGACGACCACGCCACCATCGAGGCCGCCACCGGTCTCGGGCACCACGACACCTGGCGCGAGGCGACGGCGGAGCGGATGTTCCTGCACGTCCTGCAGGGCCACTGCAACAGCCCGATCGCCGGGTACGCGACCGCCGAGCCGGACGGGCGGCTCGCGCTGCGCGGCCGGGTGTTCTCCCCGGACGGCAAGCAGATCCTGGACGCCCACGAGTGGGCCGGTGCGCTCAGCCCGGAGGACCTCGGGACCTCGGTCGCCCTCGCCCTCAAGCGGCAGGGCGCACACGAGCTGATCACCGCCATCCCGCACTGATCCGCCGTCAGTCCTCAGTCGAGGGTGAGGGCGTCGCCGACCCGTAGGTGCCCCGGGTGGGTGACGGTGGCGAGGGCGTCCAGGCGGGCGTCGTGGGCCTGGGTGAGGGCCTTGAGGATCTCGGGGGCGTGCGGCAGGCCGGGCTGCGCCGTACCGGACATGACGCACCGTTCGCTGGCCTGGACGAAGGCGAGCGCCAGGCCGCCCGGGGCGGTGGCCGAGCGGCCGAACCAGCTGTCCTCGACGAACGGGGCGGTGCCCGGCGGGGTGCGGAGCAGGATGTTGGGCCGGAACCGGCGTTCGTCCACCACGGTGCCGGGGAGGGTCTCCCGGATCCAGTCCAGGGTGGCGGTGGTGAGCACGCTGACGGGCAGCTGGTCGAAGTGCGAAACGGTGTCCTCGCGGGCGAGTTCGACACCGTCCCGCTGGAGGTAGGCGCACAGGAAAGCGTTCGGGTCCGGTACGGGGCGGCCCAGCGGGTCGAGCAGTTCGGGGGCGGTCAGCCGGTTGCCGAGCCGGGATCCGAGGCGGAGCAGGCCGTCCATCCGGCGGAACCGTCGGGTGTTCTTGCCGGAGCCGATCCGGCCGGTGCTGTCCCGGACCGCGTACAGCCGGTCTCCGGCCAGCCCGCGCTCGTCCACCTCCACGGAGCCGAGCCGCTCGCCCCCGGTCGACTTGACCGGGTAGCGCCACAGCCGCTCGATCACCCCGACGATCTCTGCCATGGCGCGAGCCTAGCGCTGCCCCCGGTCGATGGTCTAGACCAAGGGGTTCAGGTGGCCGGTCCGGGGACCGCGGCGGCACCGGGAGGTACGGTCGCGGCCCCCGAACCGAGGGGAGTAGGCGGTCAGTTGTTCCCGCCGCCGGCCGGGTTGCCGACCCCGATCACGTTGACGGAGTTGCCGCAGACGTTGATCGGGATGCTGATCGGGATCTGGATGTTGTTGCCGGAGAGCACCCCGGGTGACCCCACCACGACGGCGGACGCGCTGGCCCCACCGGTGTTCACGCAGGTGTTGCCACCGCCGGTGAACTCGGGGGCGAACTTCTCCTGGTGTTGCACCGGGCCGAGCTCGTCGCAGCCGGCGGCCAGGGCCGGAGCGGTGCAGGTGAGGGCAAGGGCGATGCCGAGACCGACGGTCGCCGCGAACTTCTTGGTTCGGTTCATGACGGAAGGAGTATCCAGTCCGGACCCGGCTGACCGGCTCCGTCGGGTCCGGTCACCCGGTCGACCGGTCGGAATCACACCTGTCGTCAGTTCGACTGGGGCAAGTGGACGACCCGGGAGGCGCTCCGCCGGAAGCTACCCCAGCCGGGCGACCGCCCGGACCGGGGCGCCGTCGGCGGCGGTGAGGCGGAGCGGGAAGAACGAGACCGTGACGGCCAGCCCGGCGGCCGAGGCGTCGAGCAGCGGCGTCAGGTCGGTGAGGTTCTCGCACAGGACGGCGCCGCCCGGGCTGCCGAGCAGTGCCCGGTGGGCGGCCAGGGTGGGCAGGTCCGGGGCGGGGTCGTGCTCGTCGGTCAGGTCGGCGAGCAGGGCGGCAACCGCCGGGTCGGCCGGTCCGGGGTCGGGGGTCGGGTCGATGCTCAGCGCGTCCACGCCCACGCTGCGCACCCCGGCAGCGGCGATCGCCTCGGCGGCGCCCGGGGTGAGCCAGGGGTGGGCGTAGTAGTGGTCGGTGGCCCAGTACCGGTGCCAGCCGGTGGCCAGCAGCAGGACGGCGCCGGGGGTCACGGCGGCCAGCGCGGGGGCCAGCTGACCGGCCGTCACCCCGGTCCGAGGGGGCAGCTCGCGCAGGTCGGCGAGCACGGCGCGGCCGGTGAACAGGCCGAGCGGCAGCCCGTCCAGGGTCGGCCAGGTCACGTCCACGTGGTACGGCGCGTCCACGTGCGTACCGGACTGCGAACCCAGGTGCAGCGACAGCACGTTGACCCCGTCGGTGCCGGTGGTGAGGGCCGGCCGCAGCGACACGGCCGGGTCCCCGGGGTACACCGGCATCCCGGTGGTGACCGGGTGGGTGAGGTCGATCAGCGTCGGCGGCATGGGTCCATCCTGGCCCGCGCGGCTCGTACGGGCACACGGAACGAGTCTTGCCCGCCGATCTGACGGACTGTAGGTTGCTCGCGTCGTCGGCCGGGTGTGCGTCCCGCCGGAGACTGCTCTCTCCCTGAACCCTCCCGGTCGGCAGCCCGGCGTTCGCTGCCTGTTCGGCCAACTGTGGTGGAACGAAAGGGAGTTGCGTGAACACCGAGGTAGCGACCCGACAGATCCCGTGCACCGGGGCCCGCACCGGGGAGGGCCCCGTGACCTGGGGTCAGCAGGCCATCTGGACCGCGCTGCAGAGGCTGCGGCCGGGTGACCACGCGTACAACGTCCCGCTGGACGGCCCGGTCCCTGGCGGCCTGCCGCTGGAGGTGGTCGAGCGGGCGTTCGGCGGGCTGCTGTACGTCCACGACGCGCTGCGCACCCGGGTGGTGGCCGAGCCGGACGGCGAGCTGCGCCAGCACCTGGACGGGGACGGCAGCGCACCGCTGCACCTGCGCCACGGCACGCCGGAGCAGGCGGCCGGGATCGGGGCCGCGCTGCGGGAGGAGCTCTGGGGACAGGCCTTCGACTACGCCGACGAGTGGCCGGTGCGGTTCGGCGCGGTGGTCTCCGAGGGGCTGGTCCACCACGTGGTGCTGATCTTCTCCCACACGGCGGCCGACGCCTGGGGACTGCCGAGGCTGCAGGGCGACCTACAGGCGCTGAGCCTCGGCGCGGACCCGGTCGAGGTCCGGGCCGAGGCGGCCCGGGCCGGGGTGCTCCAGACCCTGGAGCAGGCGGCCGAGCAGGCCTCCCCGCGAGGGCGCCGGCTGGACGCGGCGGCCCGTCGGCAGTGGCGCTCGGCGGCAGCCGGCGCC
>NZ_JBFUMY010000114.1:0-9613 GCF_054049135.1 Kitasatospora sp. P5_F3
GTGGTGGGCGCCGGCCAGAGCCCCTCCCCGCAGGCGGCTCCCCGGATCGACGGTTCGGCCACCGCCGCGGTCGCGGCCGCGCCGCTCCAGGTCGAGGCCGCCGCCCCTGCACCCGCCCCGGTCGCCTCCCCGTCCGCGGCACCCAGCTCCCCGACCGCCTCGCCCTCCCCCACACCGAGCCCGGCCGCCCCCTCCCGGACCTCCGCCGCGCCTTCGGCCCCCGCCAAGACCCCGGCCCCGGCCACCAGCGCGGCGAACCGTTCGGCCGCCGCCCAGCAGCAGGTGCTCGACCTGGTCAACACCGAGCGCTCACAGAACGGCTGCGGTCCGGTCAAGGCCAACAGCAAGCTCCAGGCCGCCGCCCAGGGCCACTCCGAGGACATGGCGGCCCGGAACTTCTTCGACCACACCAACCCCGACGGCAAGGGCCCGCAGCCCCGGATCGAGGCGGCCGGCTACCGCTGGAGCACCTGGGGCGAGAACATCGCCCGGGGCCAGCAGGACGCCGCCGCCGTGATGGCCGCCTGGATGAAGAGCCCGGGCCACCGGGCCAACATCCTCAACTGCGCGTTCACCGAGATGGGCCTCGGCACCCACTTCGCCTCCGGCGGCCCGTGGTGGACCCAGAACTTCGGCGCCCCGGCCTGACGGAATACCGCACGGCTCCCGACGGTTGTTCCGCTCGGCCACTCATGAACCCTCGAAAGGACTCCGCTGTGAGCCTGTACGACATCCCGCTGCGCACCCTCGACGGTCAGCCGACTTCGCTCGCCGACTACAAGGGCAAGGCGCTGCTCGTGGTCAACGTGGCTTCCAAGTGCGGCCTGACCCCGCAGTACGCGGGCCTGGAGCGGCTGCAGCAGCGCTACGCCGACCGGGGCTTCACCGTGCTCGGCGTCCCCTGCAACCAGTTCCTCGGCCAGGAGCCCGGCACCGCCGAGGAGATCCAGACCTTCTGCTCCACCACCTACGGCGTCTCCTTCCCGCTGTTCGAGAAGCTCGACGTGAACGGCGACGACCAGCACCCGCTCTACAGCGAGCTGACCAAGTCGGCCGACGCCGAGGGCACCGCCGGTGACGTCTCCTGGAACTTCGAGAAGTTCCTGATCACCCCCGACGGCACCGTGGCGGCCCGGATCCGCCCGCGCACCGAGCCCGAGGACCCCGAGGTGGTCGCGCTGATCGAGGCCAACCTCCCCGCCTGACGCTCCGTCATCCCGGCGCCCGCCGTCTCCGGCGGGCGCCGGGTCGGCTCACGCCTTCCGGCCGACCCGCAGCGCCCAGAGCACCAGCGGCACCTGGAGCGGCAGCCGGGCCAGCGCGGTGACCCGCTGCGGGGTCGGCCGGTGCCGCCAGTCGTACGCCATCTTGGCGTTGGCGGGAAAGACCGCGACGAAGAACCCGGCGGCCGCCAGCGCCCCGACCCTCCTGGTGCGCGGCACCGCGACAGCCGCCCCGAGGGCCAGCTCCGCGACCCCGCTGGCGTACGTCCAGGCCCGGGGCTCACCCGGCAGCGACCGGGGCACGATGGCGTCGAACTGTCCCGGCCGGGCGAAGTGGGCCACACCTGCGCCCAGCAGCAGGCCCGCCAGCAGCGTGGCGGAACGTGTCGAGCTGGCCATGTTGACTCCCTTATCCGGTTCGCCCCCGTGCTAATGGTTACCGGACAGTAGCACTCCGGCCCCGGTCAGGTTTCAGGTCTGCAACTACCGTGCGTTCACTGTCGGTTCACCGCCCCTCCTGCCTGCACACTGTCAGGGGGGCGGCGCCGTACCGTCCCCCCGGGGGAAGGCGGAGCTGTGCACGACATCGAGGACCGGACGGTTCACCAACTCTTCGAGGAGCACGCCCGACACGCGCCGGACGCACCCGCGCTGGTCTGCGGCGAGCAGCGGCTCAGCTACCGCGAGCTGGACGAAAGCGCCGACCGGCTGGCCCACCACCTGCGCGAACTCGGTCTGCGGAGCGGCGAGTTCGCGGCCGTGGCACTCGGCCGGACCCCCGATCTGCTGATCGCCGTGCTGGCGGTGCTGAAGACCGGGGCGGCCTACGTACCGGTGGAGCCGACCGGTCCGGACCGGATCATCCGTCATGTGCTGGCCGAGGCCGACCCGTTGGTGGTGATCACCCAGGAGGCCTACCGGGTCCGGCTGACCGACGCCGTCGACCGGACCGTGCTCTGCCTGGACGGCGCCGCGCTCCCCGAGCGGACCGGCCCGCTGCCGGACCAGGCCGGACCCGCCGATCTGGCGTGCGTCTTCTACACCTCGGGCTCCACCGGCCTGCCCAAGGGCGCCCTGATCGAGCACCGCAACCTGCTGCACTCCTACCGGGGTTGGCGTGAGGTGTACGGGCTGACCCCCGAGGACCGGTTCCTGCAGACCGCCACGCTGGAGTTCGACGTCTTCACCGCCGACTGGATCCGCGCTCTGTGCAGCGGCGGCGTCCTGGTGCTGGCGCAGCGCAACTTCACCCTCGACCGGACCGCCTCCCCCGCCGAGCTGCACGAGCTGCTGCTGCGCGAGCGGATCACCGTGATGGAGACCAACGCGCACACCCTGCGCCGGCTGTTCGCCCATCTCCAGCCGCTGGGCCTGGAGTTGGGCAGCGTCCGGCTGCTCTCGGTCGGCGCCGAGAAGTGGTACCTGGACGAGCAGCTCAGGCTGCAGCGCTATCTCGGTCCGGGGGTCCGGCACATCAACGTGTACGGCGTGGCCGAGGCGGCGGTGGACAGCGCCTGGTTCGACAGCGCCACGCTGGCCGAGGAGCCCGACCACCCGGAGCGGCTGTCGCTGATCGGCCGGCCGTTCCCGGGCACCGGGATCCGGCTGCTCGACCCGGCCGGGCAGCCGGTGCCACCGGGCACCCCGGGCGAGATCTGCGTGTCCGGGCCCGGGGTCGGCCGGGGCTACCTCAAGCGCCCCGAGCTCACCGCCGAGCGCTTCGTCGACGGCGGCCGGGTCTACCGGACCGGCGACATCGGGGTGCTGCGGCCGGACGGACTGCTGGAGTTCGTCGGCCGGGCGGCGGGCCAGGACCCGGCGGCGGCCGCCTCGTTGGCGGCCGTGGAGGTCCTGCTGCGCGGCCACCCGGAGGTGCGCGAGAGCGCGGTCGCCGAGGTGGAGACCGGCCCCCGCCGGACCGGTCTGGTCGCGTACGTGGTGGCGGCCGAGGGCGCGCGGGCCGAACCCTGGGCGCTCCGGGCCTACCTGGCCGAACGGCTGCCGGACCGGCTGCTCCCGGAGGCCGTGGTACCGCTCCCGGCCCTGCCGAGGACCCGGGCCGGCAAGCTGGACGCCCGCTCGCTGCCGCTGCCCGCGCCGCGCGGCCACGCCGCGCCCGGTCCTGGCAGCGGGGGTTCCGCCAAGGCGGTCTCCGGCGGCAAGGGCGGCGGCTTCCTGGCGGCGGAGTACGGGCGGCTGGGCGACGGCACCAGGTGGGCGGCCGCCACGGCCGCCGGGGCGCTCGCCGCCGCGGTACTGACCGACGGCTTCTGGCCGGGCTCGACCGACCTGTCCGGGGTGCCGTCGCCGTGGGACGCACTGTTCCAACTGCTCTACCTGGTCGAGTGGCTGGGCTTCGGCCTCGGCCTGGCCTTCCTGCTGCTCGGCGGCCCGCTGCTGGCCCGCAACGGCCGTCCGCCCGGCCTGACCCTGGTCACCCGGCTGGCCGTCTTCTGGCTGCTCGCCGCCTGGTGGCCGCAGGACAACTGGTACCGGATCAGCCGGGCCGCCGACTGGCCCCGGCAGACCGCGCTGGTCTACGGGTTCAACGTCTCGCTGATCGTCGCGGCGGCCGTACTGGTCTGCTTCCTGGCCTGGCAGCCGGGACGGCCGACGGACCGCTGAGGCCAGGCGGGCCGTCCCGCCAGCAGGCTGAAGTCGTAGTGCTCGGACCGCAGTCGGAGCTGCATGGCCTTACTCCTCGTTCGGGGTTCGGGTACGGTCCGTACGTTGGCAGCCCGACCCTGCCCCGGTCCAGGCTTTCCGTTGTCCCGGACAGCGATTCGGCTGTCCGGCCTGGTCAGCGGCCTGTCCGGATCGAATCCGGACAGCACTCAAGGGGGGGCATTGCCGAATCAGCGTCGGCTGGACAGGATATGACGCATGGACAGTCAACACGGGGTGGCGCCGGAACAGGCCGAGGACGCGGCCGGGTTCCTCGCGCTGATGCGGGAGCTCAAGGGCAAGGCCGGTCTGACGTACCGACAGCTGGAGGAACGGGCCGCCGAGCAGGGCTCGGTCCTGGCCCGCAGCACGCTCGCCGACGTACTGAACGGCCGCACGCTGCCCCGCCCGGAGCTGCTCTCCGCCTTCGTCCGGGCCTGCGGCGCGGCGGACCGGGAGGCGGACTGGCTCCGGGCCCGGGACGCACTCGCCGACCCGCCGGCTCCGCCGGTGTCGGCCCCGCCGTCGCCCGCTGCTGAGCGTGCGCCGGCCGCGCTCCGCCGCCGGATACCCCGGCTCCCGTTGGTCGCCTCGTTCACCTTGGCGGCCGCCGTGCTGGTGTGGGCCCTGACGCCCGAGCACTCGGAACCCCCCGTCGCCGCACCGAAGCAGCAGTCCGTCGCCGCCCCGGCCGTGCTGCCCACCGGGTGGGTCCGGATCCGCCCGGTCACCGCGCCCGAGCTCTGTCTGACCGACGGACGGGTGCGCGACCAGCGCTACACGCCCCTGGTGGCCGTCCAGCGCCCCTGTGGCGAAGCGGGACCGCAGGCCACCCTGCTGGAGCCGCTGGGCGGCGACGAGTACCACATCCAGTGGCACCACCCGGACTACGGCAAGGGCTGCCTCAAGGCCCTCACCGACGGCCCCGGCCTCGGTCTGCTCGAACCGATGGACGACTGCACCCAGGGCAGCCACTTCCACGTCGAACCGTCGGGACCGGCAGGCAGCGGCACGTACGTGCTCCGGGTGGACGGCCAGGGCTGCGCCGGGATCGCCGGCGACGGCACCGGCGCGGGGACCGAGACCGTGATGGCCCGCTGCGTCGGCCGGGGCGGCCAGGTCTTCTTCGTCGAGCCGGTCACCCGGCCGACCTTCAGCGCTCCCTGAGCACACCCGCGAACGGGTCCGCGAGCCCCTGGTTCGCGGCCCGCAGCAGGTACTCGGCCGCGTCCAACTGCTCGGTGCCGTCGGCCCAGAGCGCCACCCCGGCGTACGGCAGCGGATCGAATCCGGCAGTCGGGATGGTCGGCAGCAGGCCCACCCCGAGCGCCGCGCACCGTTCGGCGACCTTGGCCAGGTGCGCCAGCAGGGCGGGCTGCGGGAGCCGGGCGCCGAGCGGGAGCCGGTCCAGGGTCCGGACGTACCGGGCCCTGCCACCGAGGCGGGCGGCCAGCATGAAGGCCACCGACGGGCCGGTCAGCCGCAGGTTGGTCTCGGTCGGGGCGAGCCGGCCGAGCGGGTCGACCACGAAGTCCAGGTCGTACCAGCCCCGGTGGCCCGCCTCGGCGAGCGCCCGGCCGACCGCGAGCCCGAACGCGGCGGCAGGACCGGCCAGTGAGGCGGGCACCGCGTCCGGGCCCACCGTGGCGCCCCGGTAGGTGGTGCCCTCGATGTGCATCACGGCGGTGCCGACCGGGTGCACCTCGCCGTCCTGTCCGATCACCCCGTCGAAGCTGAGGTCGCGCAGCGGGCCGTGCCCGGCCACGAACTCCTCCAGCAGCGGGGCCCGGCCGGTCTCCGCCCGCAGTCGCCGCAGCGCCGCCAGGGCGCCACCCGCCGCCCGGACCTGGCGGGGCGTCAGCACGGCCGTGCCGTGGCCGCCGACCCCGTAGGGCGCTTTGACCACGCTGGTCAGACCGGCGGCGGCGCGGGCCCGGAGCAGCCCGGCCAGCCGCCACCGCGACGCCGGCTGCCACTGCTCGGGCACCCGGATCGCCGGGTGGTCGGCGGCCAGCCGCCGGAACAGCCGGTGCGACTCGGCCTTGGACTCGAACCGCCGCACCACCGGCCCGGTCCCGCCCCAACTCCGGATCGGCAGACCCGAGTCGGCGATCCGGTCGCGCAGACCGGGCCGGGCCGCCAGCGCCTCCGCGAGCCCGGTGTCCGGGGCGATCCCGCTGTGCACCTCGACCGGGCCCCAGCCCAGCTCGCCGGCCAGCCAGTCCGTCCACTCCGGTTCGACCTGGAGCGGCAGCACCAGCACGGCCGGGTCCGGGGTGTAGAACGCGGCCAGGCACGAGTAGTGGTGCGCCTGCCGCAACGCCCCGGACCCCGGCCGCCCGAACTGCGCGTTGAAGTCCGCCACGTCCCCCAGATGGACGGCCCGCTGCCCACCGGTCCACCCGCCCTGCCATCCGCCCCCGGCTGCCATCCGGCCAGCCTACGGTGCGTCAGGCCTCCCCGGGGTGCCAGGCCGGCCACTCCCACGGGCGGTCGGCCCAGTGCACCTTCGCACTGTCGTGCGGGTCGACTTCGGGGAACAGCTCGTGCACCCTCGGCTCGAACTCCTCCGGCGCCAACGGCTCCCACCCCGCCCCCGCGAAGTGCACCAGGCGGTAGCGGCTGTCGGTCCGGAACTCGGCCACCTCGACCAGCGGGGCGGCGGCATCACGATCGGTATTGGTCTGCATACCGCCCAGCATCGACCGCCCGCCGCCGCCCCGCACCCGAACCACCCCCACCTGGCGCAGCGTCACCACCCGTCTGCCGCCCCGTGGGTGGGAATCGGCCCGGCTGCCGGGTGAGGAACCTCACCGCACCGGGCGTGCAGCGTCCTCTCCGTCTTCTCCCTCTTCTCAGCGGACGCGAAGACGTTCCGCCCGGGCCGGTGGCTCGTTGAGCATGGGGGCTCCGAGCAGCGGCGGCTCCCGGGCGGAGGAGCAGCGTGAGCGAGCAGTGGCAGGCACCCTGGCAGTACGGGTGGGAGCAGCAGTCACCGCCGCCCACCCCCTGGGAGCCGCCGGTGACACCGTTGCCGTCGCGGCGCAGCCGGATGCGGCGGCGGGCGGCCTGGGCGGCGGGCGGGGTGATGGTACTGGCCGGGCTCTGCTGGCTCCCGAGCGCCTGTGTGGCGGCCCCGGAGCGGTCGATGCAGCCACTGCTCGACACCCCGTCACCGAGCCCGCTCGGCCTGCCGTCCCCGGTCCTGCTGCCCCCGCCACCACCGCCACCGCCCGTGGCGGTGAGCAGCAGCCCGCCACCGCCCTCCGTCACGCCCACCACCTCCCCGACCCCTCGTCAGGTCCGGTCCCCGAAGCCGGCCAAACCCTCCCGGAGCCCCCGGTCCAGCGCCGCCCCTTCACCGACCGGCTCCTCCCCCGACCTGCTCGCCTCGCTCCAGGTGTGCGCGGAAGCCGAACGCCTCGGCCAGTGGGCGCCCGGCTCCGAACAGGCCCGGATCTGCCACAGCCTGTACGGCGGCTGACGGACGGATCGGTGGTGACCCCTCAGATCCCCTTGATCAGCTTTTCGAACCGCAGATCGGGGCGGCGCGGGACACCGAACCGCTCGTCACCGTACGGAAAGGGCGAGAACTCGCCGGTCCGCCGGTAACCCCGCCGCTCGTACCAGGCGATCAGCTCCGCCCGCTGGACGATCACCGTCATCTCCAGCGCGGTCACACCCCATCGCTCCCGCGCCACCAGCTCGGCCTGCGCCAGCACCGCCCGGCCGAGACCCCCGCCCTGCTGAGTGGGCCGCACCGAGAACATCCCGAAGTACGCCGTCTCACCCCGGTGTTCCAACTGGCAGCAGGCCAGCAGCTCACCGTCCCGCTCGGCCAGCAGCACCACACCCTCCGGCGCCCCGATCGCGGCGGCCACCCCCTCGGCGTCGGTGCGCTGCCCGTCCAACAGATCCGCCTCGGTGGTCCAGCCGGCCCGGCTGGCGTCACCCCGGTAGGCCGACTCCACCAGCTCCAGCAACGCGGCCACATCGGCCGGCCCGGCCGGGCGGAAGGTCAGCTCTGAGGTCTCCGACGTCATCGTTCGCTCTCACATCCCGGGCCGACCACCGGCCCCGCCCGCATCGTGCCACACGCCTGCCCCTCGGCTTCGTCATGGTGTCGGGCCACATCTATTGACCGTTCGTCATGTGTTCTACGCGCCATGGTGACCATGTCCGGTGCATGACTAGCCTGCTCCATCACACCGACTCGAAGGAGTGCTCGTGCCCACCTTCCGTCTTCTCCACTTCCGTCTCCTGCACCGCGCGGCCCTGGCCGCCGCCACCGGCGCGCTGCTGCTCGGCGCCGCCGCCGTCCCCGCCCACGCGGCGGGCGCCGACCGCCAACCGGCCGGCTTCCACCCCGAGCTCGACTTCGCCGGCTCCACCGTCGCGGCCCACGAGGGGAGATCCGGCTCCCCGCTCCAGAGCCTGGCCGTCACCCAGACCAAGGGCATGGACGTCTCCGGCTGGCAGGGGAACGTCAACTGGAGCACCGCCGCCGCCAACGGCGCCCGCTTCGCCTACGTCAAGGCCACCGAGGGCACCACCTACACCAACCCCTACTTCGCCCAGCAGTACAACGGCAGCTACAACGCCGGACTGATCCGCGGCGCCTACCACTTCGCCCTGCCCAACACCTCCACCGGCGCCGCCCAGGCCACCTGGTTCGTCAACCACGGCGGCGGCTGGTCCGCCGACGGCAAGACCCTGCCGCCTGCCCTCGACATCGAGTACAACCCGTACGGCGCCACCTGCTACGGCCTGAGCCAGAGCGCGATGGTCAGCTGGATCCGCGACTTCAGCAACACCGTCCACAGCCGCACGGGCCGCTACCCCGTCATCTACACCACCACCAACTGGTGGACCAGCTGCACCGGCAACAACGCCGGCTTCGGCACCACCAACCCCCTCTGGATCGCCCGCTACGCCACCGCCGTCGGTACCCTCCCGGCCGGCTGGAGCTACCAGACCATCTGGCAGTACGCCGACTCCGGCACCCTCCCCGGCGACCAGAACTACTTCAACGGCGCCTACGACCGCGTCCAGGCCCTCGCCAAGGGCTGACCCACCCGGCCCCGCACCGGTCGGCGCCGGCCACCCCAGCACCGACCGGTGCGCGCTCACCCTGCCCATCGGGATCTCCACCGCGCGTACGCGAACAGGGCCTTGACCCGAAATCATCAGGCCCACCATGGCCATGGAGACGCAGGAATCCGTTCGTCATGGGAGACAACGATGGCTCTGCAGTTCGTCGGGATCTACCCCAACACCCCTGATGACGGCTCGCCGACCATCTGACTGGACGAGTGAGCGAGGTCAACAACGGTGGCAACGACGGTTCGTGAGCAGTTGGCAAAGGCGCAACAGCCGGCGGTGCGTCGACGGGTTCTGGTGGACGATGTGGTCCCGTCAGACCTGGGCCTGGCAAGGGCGGAGAGGGCAGGATTCGAACCTGCGCGGACCCGGGGGTCCTGCTCGACCGTTACCGGTCTGGCACCCGATCAGCCGCTCCGGGCACCTCTCCAAGCCTTGGCGGTGGCGTGTACCCCCTCGGCGTGAGACCACTGTGCCCGCACGGCCTGACACCCACCTGACCCACCGCTGACACCCAGGGAAAGGGCGGTCCGCGACGATGCGAGGGCCCGTCAGGACGGGTTCAGGCCCCCGGGTTGATGCCCCGCAGGACGTCCCCGGCCTTGAACTGGAGGTCGTCCGCACCC
>NZ_JBFUMY010000115.1:0-9372 GCF_054049135.1 Kitasatospora sp. P5_F3
CCCCCCCCCCCCCCCCCCCCCCCCCCCCCCCCCTGGGCTGCCCGCCGCAGGTGGACTCAGCGAGCTGACATGTCGTCAGTGCGCCATGCTCACGGCAAGACCACCACCCGCCCCGTGGTGGTGCCGTCGGCCACCCGTTGGACGCCGTCCGCCGCGCCGTCCAGCGGCAGCCGCTCGCTCACCAGCGGCCGGACCACGCCCTTCCCGGCCAGTGCGGTCAGCTCGGTGTGAGCCGCCGTCACGGCGGCCGGCTCGTGCACCGCGTAGAGCCCCCAGTGCAGGCCGAGCACCGAGTAGTTCTTCACCAGCGCGTGGTTCAGCCCCGGGGTCGGGATGGTGCCGCTGGCGAAGCCGACCACGACGATCCGGCCCTCGAAGGCGACGCAGCGCGCCGACCCGGTGTACGCGTCGCCGCCGACCGGGTCGAAGACCACGTCGGCACCGCGTCCGCCGGTGAACTCCTTGACCACTGCCACGAAGTCCTCGGACCGCCGGTCGATCACCACGTCGGCACCCAACTCCCGTGCCGCCACGGCCTTCTCGGGACCGCCCACGACACCGATCACCGTCGCCCCGGCCGCCTTGCCGAGCTGCACCGCCGCGCTGCCGACCCCGCCCGCCGCCGCGTGCACCAGCAGGGTCTCCCCGGCCCGCAGGGCGGCCCGGCGGTGCAGGGCGAACCAAGCGGTCTGGTAGGCGATGTGCATCGCCGCCGCCTCCGCGTCGTCCAGCGCCGCCGGGGCCGCGAATACCGTCCGCGCGTCCATCAGCGCGTACTCGGCGAACGCCCCGGCCGGCAGCAGCGGAGTCCCGATCACCCGTTCCCCGGCCCGCTCGCCGCCGACCACCTCGCCGCACAGCTCCACGCCGGGCGTGAACGGCAGCGGCGGCCGCACCTGGTAGTGCCCCCGGCACATCAACGCGTCCGGGAAGTTCACCGCGGCGGCCCGCACCCGGACCAGCAACTGCCCTGCCCCGGCCGATGGTTGCTCCACCTCTGCCAATCGCATCACTGCACCGGGCTCACCCAGTTCACCGACCTGCCATGCCCGCATCATCGGGAATCACTCCTTCTCAAGGGCCTGCTGGAGCCGGTTCATGCCGTCCAGCCAGCGGTCGGGATCGGTCGCCCTGGTCGCGTAGTAGTCGGCCACCTCGGGGTGCGGCAGGATCAGGAAGCGCTCCTCGGCGATCCCCCGCAGCACCGCGTCCGCCACCGCCGACGGCTCCAACGCGCCCTCGGTCAGCAGCAGTTGACCGGCCGGGCCGGAATCCTCGAGCATCCGGGTCCGGACTCCCTGCGGGCAGACCGCGTGCACCCGGACACCCCGGTGCCGGTAGCTGGCGGCCAGCCACTCGGCGAAGGCCAGCGCGCCGTGCTTGCTCACGGCGTACGGCGCGGAGCCGAGCATGGTGAGCAGCCCGGCGGCGGAGACCGTGGCGACGAACCGGCCCTCGCCGCGCTCCAGCCAGTCGGGCAGCAGCAGTTCGGCCGCCCGGACGTGGGCCATCACGTTGACGTCCCAGGCCGTGGCCCAGGCCGCCGGGCCCGCGTCCGCGCCGCCGGCCGTGCCGACGCCCGCGTTGGCGCAGTAGACGTCGATCGCGCCGAGCTCCGCGCGGGCGGCGGCGATCAGCTCCGTCGGGTCGGCGGCGTCACCCGGCAGGGCGTACGCCCCGATCGAGTCGGCGACGGCTCGGGCGGCTTCGGCGTCCAGGTCGTTGACCACCACCCGGGCCCCGGCGGCTGCGAAGGCGGTGGCCAGCGCGGCGCCGATGCCGTGCCCGGCGCCGGTCACCACAACACCGCGTCCGGCGAGGCTCACAGCCCGCCCGCCAGCGAGACGCCGCCGTCCAGCGTCAGGGTCTGGCCGGTGATCCAGGCCGCCTCCTCGGAGAGCAGGAAGGCGACTGCTCCGGCGATGTCCTGCGGCACGCCGAGCCGCCCGAGCGGATAGCCGGCCGCGACCCGCTCCTCCCGGCCGTCGTACAGGGCTTCGGCGAACTTGGTCTTGACGATGGCGGGCGCGACCGCGTTGACCCGGATGCCGGGGGCGAGTTCGAACGCGAGCTGGGTCGTCAGGTGGATCAGCGCGGCCTTGGAGACGGCGTACATGCCGAGCCCCGGCGCCGCCCGCAGGCCCGCCAGCGAGGCGACGTTGACCACCGCGCCGCCGTTCTCGCGCATCCACCCGTCGTACGCGAGCTTCGTCCAGGCCATCGGGGCCAGCAGGTTGACCCCGAGGATCTTGGCGGCCTGGTCGGCGCCGACGTCGAGGATCTGGCCGTACACCGGGTTGATGCCGGTGTTGTTGACCAGGTGGTCGAGCCGCCCGAAGGTCTCCAGCGTCCGGCCCACCGCCTCGGCCTGGTGCTCGGGGTCGTCGGCCCGGCCTGCCACGGCGATCGCGTGGTCGGGGCCGCCGAGCTCGCGGACCGCGTCGGCCAGCGGCTCGGCGTTGCGGGCGGTGAGGCAGACCTTGGCGCCCCGCTCCACCAGTTCCCGGGCGATGCCGAGGCCGATGCCCCGGCTGGCTCCGGTGACCACGGCCACCCGGCCCTTCAACGACGGTGCCATCACGAGTCCCTCTCGACGGAGTTCCCAGGAATACGGGCTGACTAAGCGCTTGCTTAGGATCCAAGTGCCCGAGCACACTGTCAACCACCCGCCAGGACCTGCACCACCATCTGGGAGGATTGCCGGCATGACCGACCGAACATCCGCCGACCTGTGGCCCGCAGGCGGCATGGGCGAGCGCACCGAGGCCGCCCGTCGGCTGCTGCTCGCGGCGGTCGAGTCCTTCGCCCGGCGCGGCTACCACGCGACCACCACCCGGGACATCGCGACCGCGGCCGGGATGAGCCCGGCGGCGCTCTACATCCACTACTCCTCGAAGTCGGCGCTGCTCTCGGAGATCAGCCGCACCGGCCACCAGGCCACCCTGGACCTGGTCGAACGGGCGGCGGCCGCCGACCTGCCGCCGGTGGAGCAGATGCGCCGGCTGGTCGAGGAGTTCACCTGCTGGCACGCCCGGGGTCACACGGTCGGACGGATCGTCAACCACGAGCTGCACGCCCTGCCGGAGGACGACTTCGCGGTGGTCGCCGAGCTGCGGCGGCGGATCGAGGAGACCGTCCGCCGGATCATCGAGGCCGGGGTGGCGACCGGCGCGTTCGAGGTGCAGGACGTCCGGACCGCCGCCCGCGCGGTCACCTCGCTCGGCATCGACGTCTCGCGCTGGTACACCGAGCGCAGCAGCGAGACGCCCGAGGAGCTCGGCCGGCGCTACGGCGTCCTGGTACTGCGGATGCTGGGGGCGGCCGGCTGACCCCGGAAGGGCTTCCACCCTCCATCGCCTTAGGTTAGGCTCACCTTACCTACCGAGGAGGACGGATGTCCGACAGCCCTGCCCTGCCCAGCCCGGCCGGACCAGTGCCCACCCCCGCCGAACGGGCCCGCACCCTGCTGGAGTTCGGCTCCTCGGTGATCCTCGACGTACCGGGGATCGACCTGGCCAACCGGCCCGGCATCCCTCCGCTGGTGCGCTGCGCCGTCCTCCCCGACGGAGCCCTGGCCGTCCTCGCCGAGCACGACTCCCCGCTCTGCCGGATCGCCTCGGTCTCCCGCCAGGAAGAGGTGGCGGGCCTGCTGGAGGCGGTGGACGTCGCCCCGGTCGCGATGCCGCACCGGATCCGTGGCCGGGCCACCGTGCACGGCCGCCTCACCGCGCTGCGGCCGGCCGCACCGGAGGTGCTGGACGGGCTCTTCCCGTACCGCCCCGCCGGGCAGTACGCACTGCTCCGCTTCGACCCGGACCACCTCTCGGTCGAGGACCTCTGGGGCGCCGACTGCTGCGTCGACCTGACCGGCTTCGGCCGCGCCGCGACCGACCCGCTGGCCGCCGAGGAGGCGACCGTCCTCCAGCACCTCGCCTCGGCGCACGCCGACCGGCTCGCACTGCTCGGCGCCCAGGCCCTTGACCACCCGTCAGGTCTGCGGTCCTGGCCGGACCCGGGCCGGTACGAGGTCCGGCCGGTGTCCCTCGACCGGTTCGGACTGCGCGTCAGGCTGCTGGACGGTGACCGGGTGCTGGACGCCCGCTTCGAGTTCCACCGCCCGCTGAGCGGCCCGGAGGACCTGGCCGAGGCGATGCACCGGCTGTTCTCCCAGGTCCGCGCTCACTGACTTAGACCCTCCGGCAAACGGAGGGAATTAGACCGGGGTGATCACCGAGAACAGCCCGCCCTCGGCGTCCCGCAGCCGGGCCACCCTGCCGTACGGAGTGTCGACCACGGGGCCGTCCGCCGAACCGCCGAGCTCCACCGCCCGGCGGACGGCCAGGTCGGTGTCGGTCACCGAGAAGAAGACCTCCCAGTGCGCCCCGATGTCCTCGGCCCGGCGCAGGGCGGCCACACTGCGGTGCTCCGCCCGCAGCACCACCCGCTCGTTCTCGTACCGCACCTCGAACCGGTCCGGATCGCGCTCGTCCCAGCGGAACACCTCGCCGTAGAACAGCGCCGCCTGGAACGGGTCGCCCGTGCGCAGCTCGATCCAGACCGGCGCGCCCGGCGAACGGACCCAGGTGTTGCAGCCGAGGTCGCCCTCCCAGATGCCGAAGGCCGCGCCGGTCAGGTCCGAGGCCAGCGCCATCCGCCCCGCGTCGAAGGTCAGCGGGCCGATCGCCACCGTGCCGCCGCGCTCCCTGATCCGGGCGGCGGTGTCGTCCGCGCTCTCGCTGCCGAAGTAGGTGGTCCAGGCGACCGGCGGCTGCCACTCCCCCTCGGTGGCCCCGATCCCCGCCACCTCCACCCCGTCCAGCACCGCCCGGACGTACGGCCCGAACCCGTGCTGGCCGGCCTGGAACGACCACCCCAGCAACGGCCCGTAGAACGCCTGGGCCACCGTCAGGTCACGGGCCATCAGACTGACCCAGCACGGTGCGGCCGGCACACATCGGACGGTCACGGTCTGCTCGCTCATCGGAGCCCTTCCTTCCGGTTGTGGCGTCTCTCAGCCTAGGACGACCTGCCGTGACAGGGGTGGTTCGGCTCGCGGCGGGCAGACCCTTCGGGTGTGATGGGGCCGACGAGAGGAGCCGCGATGAAGACCGGGTACGTCGTCGTGGGAGCGAGCCTGGCGGGGGCGAAGGCCGTCGAGACACTGCGGGCGGAGGGTTTCGAGGGGTCGATCACGCTGATCGGGGCGGAGACCGAGCGACCGTACGAGCGGCCGCCGCTCTCCAAGGGCTATCTGATGGGGAAGACCGCGCGGGAGAAGATCTACGTCCATCCGGCCGAGTGGTACGCCGAGCAGCGCGTGGACCTGGTGCTCGGCAGCGTCGCCACCGCGATCGACCCGGCCGGACACACCGTCAGCCTGGCGGACGGCAGCCGGCTCGGGTACGCCAAACTGCTGCTCACCACCGGCTCCTCGCCGCGCCGCCTGACCGTGCCCGGCGCGGACGGCGAGCAGGTGCTGTACCTGCGGACCGTCCAGGACAGCGAACGGATCAAGGCGGCGATCCGCCCCGGCGCCCGGATCGTGGTGATCGGCGCGGGCTGGATCGGCCTGGAGACGGCGGCCGCCGCCCGCGAGGCGGGGGCGGAGGTGACGGTGCTGGAGGCGGCCGAGCTGCCGCTGCTGCGGGTGCTGGGCCGGGAGGCGGCGGCGGTGTTCGCCGAGCTGCACCGGGCGCACGGCGTCGAGCTGCGGTTCGGCGTGCAGGTGACCGAGCTGACCGGGGACGGCGTCCGGCTGGCCGACGGTGAGCTGGTGCCGGCCGACGCGGTGGTGGTCGGCATCGGCATCACCCCGAACACCGAGCTGGCCGAGGCGGCCGGGCTGACCGTCGACAACGGCATCCGCACCGACCAGTACCTGGCCACCTCGGCGCCGGACATCTACGCGGCGGGGGACGTGGCCAACGCCCTGCACCCGCTGTACGGCCGCCCGATCCGGGTCGAGCACTGGGCCAACGCCCTGCACCAGCCGAGGACCGCCGCCCGCTCGATGCTCGGCCAGGAGGCGGTGCACGACCGGGTGCCGTACTTCTTCACGGACCAGTACGAGCTCGGCATGGAGTACACCGGCTACGTGCAGCCGGACGGCTTCGACCGGGTGGTCTTCCGGGGAGACCGGGCGGGCCGCGAGTTCATCGCGTTCTGGCTGGACGACGGGCGGGTGCTGGCCGGGATGAACGTCAACGTCTGGGACGTGACCGACCCGATCCGCGAGCTGGTCCGCTCCGGACGTCAGGTGGACCCGGACGCGCTGGCCGACCCAGCCGTACCGCTGGACCGGGTCGGCCTCGGCTGAGCGGGTGCTCCGTCAGCTGATCGCGTAGTCGGTGGGCCGGGAGCCCTCGCGCAGTTCGTCGTGGGCCTTGGTGAGCAGCAGCATCGCCAGCTCGTTCAGCGCGCGGGCTCCCGCCACCTCTTCGCCGACCCGCAGCTGCGGGCGGTCGTCGTGGTGCCGGGTACTGAAGCCGTGTGCCCTGACTTCGGTGCCGTCGGCCAGCCGGACCAGCGCGGCCGCCTTGGTCCGGTCGCCCTCCTCCGCGAACTCCAGCTCGACGTGCCAGCCGACGAGTGTCCGGGTCATCGTCACCACCGCCTCCGGGAGATCCTGGGAGATCCTGTCCCTCCAGCCTGCGCCCGGCGGCGGGTGTAGGCCAGCATCAGTGCGGCCGGGGTTCGCACTCCTCCCGGCCGGTCTCCCGGTGCACCACCTTCACCGGGCGGTCGGAGCCGCCGGGGACGACCTGCTGAGGACGTCCGCAGCGGGGGCAGATGAGCGGGATCTTGGGCATGGCGTCCTCCTTCCTCTCAGTGTGCTCCGGACCACTCCCACTCGGTATTGAACGCGTTCAGAGATGGCGTAGAGTCTGCGACGGAAGTGCTTTGAACGCGTTCAACAGAGGGGGTGGCCGCCGTGACCGCGCTGGTCAACCTGATCGTGATGCTCGGCATGCTGGCCGTGGTGCCACTCGGGCTCGGACTGCTCGGCGGCCCCGGCAGTGCCGCGCTGGCCCGGCTCTGGCCGTTGGCCGCACTGCCGGGAGCCGTGGCGCTCTGGCTGCCGCGCGGGGCCACCGCCACCGCACTGGCCTCGGTCTACGCGGCCGCCACCGTCGCACTGGCCGCACTCGCGCCGGTCCGGCTGGCCCGGTCCCGCTCGCTCGCCCCCGCCGAGCTCGCGGCCCTCACCGCGCTGCTCGCGCCCTCCGTGGCCGGGCTCGCCCTGGTCGCCGAACGCTCGGGCACCCGGCTGTTCGGCTTCGACCTCGACATCCTGGCGCTCACCGTCCCGCACTTCCACTTCGCCGGCTTCACCGCCGCCCTGGTGGCCGGACTGGTCTGCCGCACCGTCCGGAGCCGGCCAGGCCTGGCCCGGGCCGCGGCGCTCAGCGTCCCGGTCGGCACCCTGCTGGTGCTGGCCGGGTACTTCGTCGACGACTGGGCCGAACTGGCCGGAGCCGTCGTCCTGACCACCGGTATGTGGCTGGTCGGGCTGCTCAGCTGGCAGGACGTCAGCGGCCGGGCAGGCGACCGGCTGACCGGCGGACTGCTGCGCTGCTCGGCTGCCGTCCTGGTGGTCACCATGCTGCTCGCGCTCTGGTGGGCGCTGGGCGAGGCCACCGGCCTGACCCACCCCACCCTCACCTGGATGGCCGCCACCCACGGCCTCGGCAACGCGCTCGGCTTCGCCCTCTGTGCGCTGCTCGCCTGGCGCCGACTCAAGGAAGTGACCCGATGACCACCTTCAACTACCCCGAGGTCGGCGCCACCCGCGAACCCGACCGGCTGCCCGAGGGCTACCTCTACCTCCGCCACCACGTGCTGATCGGCCACGGCCGCGAGGCGCTGGAGGCCGCGGGCGCGATGGTGACCAGCTGGCGGATGCACCGGGGCACCGGCGCCACCGTCGAGGCAGACGCCGAGACCGCCGCGCCGGGTGTCCGGCTGGTGGTGGGCCTCGGCCTCGGGCGGCTGCGGTTCCAGGCGCCCGCCGAGGTGGTCTGGGCTGCCTCGGAGCCGGACCGGATCGGCTTCGCCTACGGCACCCTGGCGACCCACCCGGAGCGCGGCGAGGAGTCGTTCATCGTGACGATGGGCGCCGACAAGGCGGTCTGGTTCACCGTCACCGCGTTCAGCCGCCCCGCCTGCTGGTACACCCGGCTTGCCGGTCCGATCGTGCCGCTGCTGCAGCGGCTGTACGCCCGGCAGCTCGGCCGGGTGCTTCGCCGGGCGGTCACCCTGCCGGGCTGACGAGCAACTCCCTTGCCTGGGCGGCATACCGGGCCGAGAAGTACGGGTTCCGCCGCAGCGCCGTACGGAGCAGCTCGGCGGCACCGGGCAGACCGAGCGCGTGCTCGATCACACCACTGCGGTACGCGCCCAGTGCTCCGGCGCCGCCCGCCTCGGCGGCGAACCGGGCGTGCGGCAGCGCCTCCTGGTCCCGCCCGGCCCGGTGCAGGGCCCAGGCCAGTTCCTCGGCCACCAGCGGGCTGTGCCGCCGCTGCCACTCCTCGGTCAGCAGCCGGACGGCCTCCGCCGGATCGCCGTGGTCGGCCAGGTAGCGGGCCAGTTGCAGGTCGAGCGGGCCGGTGGCCAGCCGGACTTCGGCGTCCAGCGCAGCCAACTGGGCGGCAGCTTCGACCTGGTGTCCGCTGCTCAGCTGCAACTCGGCGTACTCCAGCAGGAACTGCGGCTGCGGCACCCGGGCCACCAGCTCCTCGTACCGGCCCAGCGCCTCCTCGGTGCGGCCGAGCGCGGCGGCGCTGCGGGCCAGCCCGAAGGCGGCGAAGTGGTCGTCCGGCTGCACGGCCAGCGCGTGCCGGTAGTGCTGCTCGGCCTGCTCGGGGTGGCCCTGATCCCACGCCAGATCGCCCAACCGGTGGGCGCTGAAGGCCTGTTCACCCGGCGTGACCGCCAGCTCAAGGGCCCGGTCCAGCGCGAGCACCGCCTCCGCCGTCCGCCCGTGCGTCTCCAGGTCGTACGAGGCGCGGGTGTACGCCGCCGTGGTGGGAGCCAGGTCCAGCAGGCGCTGGGTGGCGGCGGTGGCGGCGGGGAGGTGGCCGAGCTGGAGCTCGGCGTCCGCCAGCACCGCGTACCCGGCGGCCCGGTCGGGGGCCATGGTGGTCGCCCGCAGGCCGAACTCCCTTGCGGTGGCGAACTCGTGGCGGGCGTTGGCGAGCTGTCCGGAGCCGACCTGGGCCTCGTAGTTGCGCTCCGGACGCAGGCCGAGCGAGCGGGCCAACGCCCGGTCGGCCTCCGCCAGCTGGCCGCCGTCCAGGGTGGTCCTGGCCCGGTCCACCGCCGCGAGGGCCAACTCGGCCCAGGCGGTGGCATCCCCCGGTCGCTGCCCGGCGG
>NZ_JBFUMY010000116.1:0-15018 GCF_054049135.1 Kitasatospora sp. P5_F3
GCGCGCAGCCGCGCCCTGGTGCGCTCGGCCCTCGGGTCGGCCCCGAGGTCGGCCCTGGGGTCGGCGGCGCCCTCGCCCCCGCTCGCCCCGCCGCTCACTCCGCCGCTCACCCGGCCACCAGCACCGCGGCCAGCGCGAGCGCCCCGGGCAGCGCCTGGGCGAACAGGATCCGCCGGTTGGCGGTGGCCGCTCCGTACAGCCCAGCGACCACCACGCAGCTCAGGAAGAACACCTGGACCCGGTACCCGGTCGGGTCGCCCGCGATCAGGCCCCAGACCAGACCGGCCGCCAGGAAGCCGTTGTACAGGCCCTGGTTGGCCGCGAGCGGCGCGGTCGCCTTGGCCATCGCGGAGTCGAATCCGGAGAGCTTGCGCCCCGGCGCGCGCTCCCAGAGGAACATCTCCAGCACCAGGATCCAGGCGTGCAACGCGGCCACCAGGCCGACCAGGATGTTCGCGGCGATCTGCATGTCTGCTCCTTCTCATATCCTTCTCGGGGGTTTCATGGACAACTGTCCAGCATTTATGGACACCTGTCCAGTAGTGGTGATAACTGACTGTGTCCCGGCCACCGCTCCGGGATAGGCTCGGCGCTTCCCGACCGTTCCCGGCCGAGGCATCAAAGCTCGTAGGCTGGGCAGGTAGGGACCATGGAACGGACCGTTCCATGCGGAGTCAGGTCCGGAGGGAGACGCTGGGTGATCGAGCTGGAAGATGTTCCCGAGTTGATCGACCCGGTGATGGTCTGCGCGTTCGAGGGCTGGAACGACGCGGGAGACGCCGCCTCGGCGGCTGTGGGGCATCTGGACGAGACCTGGGGCGGCAAGGTGTTCGCCGCTCTCGACGCCGAGGACTACTACGACTTCCAGGTCAACCGGCCCACGGTCTGGCTGGACGGCGGGGTGCGCCGGATCACCTGGCCGACCACCCGGCTGTCGGTGGTCCGGGTGACCGAACCGAAGCCGCGTGACCTGGTGCTGGTCCGGGGCATCGAGCCGAGCATGCGCTGGCGCTCGTACTGCAACGAACTGCTCGGTTTCGCCCACGAGTTGGGCGTCGAGCTGGTGGTCATCCTGGGCGCCCTGCTGGGCGACGCCCCGCACAGCAGGCCGGTGCCGGTCAGCGGGGTCACCTCGGACGCCGACCTGGCCAGGACGCTCGACCTGGAGGAGAGCCGGTACGAGGGCCCGACCGGGATCGTCGGGGTGCTCCAGGAGGCGTGTGCGCACGCCGGGGTGCCGGCCGTGACGCTCTGGGCGGCCGTGCCGCACTACGTCGCCCAGCCACCGAACCCGAAGGCCTCGCTGGCGCTGATCAACAAGCTGGAGGACCTCCTCGACCTGCGCATCCCGCCGGGCGAGCTGACCGAGGACTCCCGGGCCTGGCAGCTCGGGGTCGACCAGCTGGCCGCCGAGGACAGCGAGGTCGCCGAGTACGTCCAGCAGCTGGAGGAGGCGCAGGACACCGCCGAGCTGCCGGAGGCCTCCGGCGACGCGATCGCCCGCGAGTTCGAGCGCTACCTGCGCCGCCGGGACAACCTGGGGCCGACGGGCGAGAAGCCGGTCTCCGGCCACGCCACCGCCGAGCGGCCGCCGACCGACCCGGAGCCGCGCACCGACAACCCGCCGGAYGAACCCGAGAGCTGACCCGGAAAGGTGAAGGGGCGTCAGCACCGCGCTCCAGGTCGTCCTTGGTCCACTCCCAGTCGCTGCGGTAGTGGTGGGCCAGCAGGGCGAGCCGGATCGCGGCCGGGTCCACGCCGTCCCGGCGCAGCGCCGAGACGAAGACCAGGTTTCCGCGCGACTTGGACATCTTCTGCCCGTCCAGCGCGACCATCCCGGCGTGCACGTAGGCCCGTGCGTACGGGTGGCTGCCACTGGCCACCTGGGCGTGCGAGGCGCCCATCTCGTGGTGCGGGAAGGACAGGTCGCTGCCGCCGCCCTGGATGTCGAACTCCATGCCCAGGTACTCCAGCGCGATCGCCACGCACTCGATGTGCCAGCCGGGCCGGCCGTGGCCGAGCTCGGTGTCCCAGGCGGGCTCGTTCGGGCGGGCGGAGAGCCAGAGCAGGGCGTCCAGCGGGTGCTTCTTGCCCGGGCGGTCCGGGTCGCCGCCGCGCTCGCCGAAGACCGGCAGCATCTCCTCCCGGGTCAGCCCGGAGACCTCGCCGAAGTGCGGGTCGGACTCGACCGAGAAGTAGATGTCGCCGTCCAGCTCGTACGCGGCGCCACTGGCCAGCAGCTTCTTGACCAGCGGGACGATCCACGGGATCGACTCGACGGCGCCGATGTAGTGCGCCGGGGGCAGCATCCGCAGCGCGGTCATGTCCTCCCGGAACAGCGCGGTCTCGCGCTCGGCCAGCACCGTCCAGTCCTGGCCGGTGGCGACCGCGCGCTCGAGCAGCGGGTCGTCCACGTCGGTCACGTTCTGCACGTACAGGACGTCGTGACCGGCGTCCTTCCAGACCCGCTGCACCAGGTCGAAGGTGTTGTAGGTGGCGGCGTGACCCAGGTGGGTGGCGTCGTAGGGGGTGATCCCGCAGACGTACAGGCGGGCGGTCGGGCCCTGCGGCACGACCTCCCGGACGCTGCCCGTGGCGGTGTCGTGGATTCGGAGGGGAAGCCCCTGACCAGGCAGGGCGGGTACCTCGGAGGCGGGCCAGGAATGCATGGCTCCGACTCTAACCTTGCGATCATTTGAAAGGCTAACCAGTAGCCCAGATCGGCTGGAATGAGTTTCCGACCACTCCTGACCAGATGGCGGCGGACCTGCCCTAGACCGGCCTAGACCGGCGGCCAGGGAATCGACGGCCAGTCAGGAGCGGGCAACGGGTGCTTGCCGGTCCGGCGGAGCCCGTCGACCCGGGCCCGGAGGGCGGCCAGCTCGGCGGGGGTGAGATGGGGGCGCAGGCTCTCCCCCAGGGCGCCCCCGAGGCCCTCGGCCAGTGCGGCGAGCACGTCGAGTGCCTCGGCCGGCAGCGACTCGCCGGCCCAACCCCAGAGCAGCGTACGGAGTTTGGCGGGTTCCGCGAAGGTGACGCCGTGGTCGATGCCGTAGAGCCGGCCGTCCGCTGCGGCGATCCAGTGGCCGCCCTTGCGGTCCGAGTTGTTGAGCACCGCGTCGAGTACCGCCAGTCGGCGCAGCCGCTCGTCGTCCCGGTGCACCAGCAGCGCGATGCGGCCGCCGCCGACGTCGGCCCGGACGATCGGCAGCCAGCCCGGCTCGGGGCCTGCCGGGTCCTGCAGGTCGATCAGATCCCCGGCGCCCTCGTCCGGTTCCACCCAGAGCTGCACCATGCCGGGGCCGTTCGGGCCGTCCCGGAGCACGGTGGGCGGGATCAGCGCCCAGCCGGTGGCGGCCGACACCAGGTACGAGGCGACCTCGCGGCCGGCCAGTGTGCCGTCGGGGTAGTCCCAGAGCGGGCGCTCGCCGGCCACCGGCTTGTAGACACACGGCGCGGTCCGCCCGTCCAGGGTGACGGTGCAGTAGAGCACTCCGTTGGAGGCGGTGGTGATCCGGCCGTGCACGGCCAGGTCGCCGCCGCGCAGCAGCTCCAGCGCGACCGTCGGATCGGCGGCCAGCGCGGCGCTCGCCACCGGGTCCGCGACCGGTACGGTCTCCGCGTTCAGCGCCGGTACCCGTTCGCGCGGGGGCAGAGGTGGCCCTCCGGGTCGAGCGGCAGGTTGCAGAACGGGCAGGGCTTCCGGCCGGCCGCGACCAGGTCGAGGGCCCGCTTGGCGAACACCCGGGCCATCGCGCCGCTCAGCCGTACCCGGAGCAGGTCGGGACCGTTCTCCTCGTCCTCGAAGGCGGCGGTGTCCTCCTCGCCCTGCTCCTCGGCCTCGGTCACCGCCTGCGCCTCGACCACCAGGCGCTCGTCGGTGCCGTCCCAGGCCAGGGCCATCGTGCCGACCCGGAACTCCTCCTCCAGCGGCAGGTCCAGCGGCGCGGAGTCGATCAGCTCGGCCGGGGCCACGGCCGGGATGTCCGCATCGCCGTCGCTGCGCCGCAGCGCCTCGTCCAGCACCTGGTCGACCCGCTCGGCGAGCGCCGCCACCTGGGCCTTCTCCAGCAGCACCGAAGTGATCCGGCCACGCGCGCTGGCCTGCAGGAAGAACGCCCGGGCGCCGGGCTGGCCGACGGTGCCGACGACGAACCGCTCGGGCTGGTCGTAGAAGTGGACCTGACGGGGCACGCTCTCGCTCCGGGTTCTGATCGATCGTGGTCTCACCGGCCACCCTACGGCCTGCGCGGCCCAGTTGGGGCGTCGGTCCGGCGGGCAGCGCTCTGGAAGCAACTACCCGGGATCAGCCGTCCTGACTCAGCGGGTGCCGGTGTCGCCGCCGATCACCGCGTCGCCCTCGGCCGTCGCCGGGGACGGCCGGGGCGTCAGCGAGGCCAGGCTGCCGGTGTCGCCGACCCGCAGCACGAACGGCCGGTGCGGGGTGTAGCGGATCGCGGTGACCGAGCACGGCTCGACCGAGATCCGCTGGAAGTGGTCCAGGTGCAGACCGAGCGCGTCGGCCACCACCGCCTTGATCACGTCACCGTGCGAGCAGGCCACCCAGACCGCGTCCGGACCGTGCTCGACGGCGATCTTCTCGTTCCACTCCCGGACGGCGGTGACCGTACGGTGGCTCAGCTCGCGCAGCGACTCGCCGCCCGGAAAGGCGGCGGCCGCGGCGTGGTCCTGCACGGTCCGCCAGAGCGGCTCCTTGGCCAGCTCGGCCAGCGGCCGGCCGGTCCACTCCCCGTAGTGGCACTCCCCGAGCCGCTCGTCGCTCGCCGCCGGGCCGAGCTCAGGCCGGGCCGCCAGCAGCGGCGCCAGCGTCTCGGTGCAGCGCTCCAGCGGGCTGCTCACCGCCTGCACCAGCGGGATGCCCGCCAGCCGTTCGGCCAGACCGGCCGCCTGGGCCCGGCCGGTGTCGTCGAGGTGAATGTCCGGTGTCCAACCGGCGAGCACCCCGGCCGTGTTGGCGGTGGAGCGGCCGTGGCGGACGAGCAGCAGGGTCGGCATGGGGCCAGCGTACGACCTTCACCCGATCCGACCGGTGGGTATGGTGCCCTTTCAGGCCGCCGAGCAGCAGAATGGACCGCATGATCGTCGACAGCGCCATATACCGTGGCGGCCATCGCAGCGAGGGCCCCGAGGACTACTCGGACGCCCTGGCCGTCGCCCGGCAGGAGGGCGACGCCTTCGTCTGGCTCGGCGTGGTCGAGCCGACCACCGAGGAACTCGATCTGGTCAGCGAGGAGTTCGGGCTGCACCCACTGGCCGTCGAGGACGCCGTGTCGGCACACCAGCGACCGAAGGTGGAGCGGTATCCCGACTCGCTGTTCGTGGTGCTCAAGACCCTCGGCTACCACGCCCTGGGGCATACGGTCAGCACCGGCGAGCTGACGGTCTTCCTCGGCGACAGCTACGCGATGACGGTCCGGCACGGCACCGAGAGTCCGCTGGCCGGGCTGCGGGCCACCATGGAGGAGCAGCCGGAGCTGCTCGCCCAGGGCCCGGCCGCCGTGCTCTACGCGGTCGCCGACCTGGTGGTGGACCAGTACCTGGAGGTCGCGGCCGCGCTCCAGACCGACCTGGACGACCTGGAGGCGGAGGTGTTCGCCCCCGGGCGCCCGGCGCGCGGGCTGGCCGAGCGGATCTACGCCTTCAAACGTCAGGTGACGGCGGTCCGCAAGTGCACCGGACCGCTCCAGGAGCCGCTGTTCCGGCTGGCCTCGGGCTCCGTACCCCCCGTGCCGGAGAAGCTCCACCCCTACCTGCGGGACGTGGCCGACCACCTGGCCAGGGTCAACGAGCAGGTGGAGGCGCTGGACCGGCTGCTCTCCGACATCCTGAACGCCAACCTCGCCCAGGTGAGCGTGCAGCAGAACAACGACATGCGGAAGATCTCGGCCTGGGCGGCGCTGGCCGCCGTACCGACGATGATCGCGGGCGTGTACGGGATGAACTTCGAGGACATGCCGGAGCTGCGCCAGCCCTGGGGCTACCCGGCAGCGATCGGGCTGATGGTGACGCTCTGTCTGATCCTGCACCGGGTCTTCAAGCGCAGCGGCTGGCTCTGACCAAAGGCCGACCGGCCGACCGCTGCGCCCGGAGAACCTATGCCAGCCCCGCGCGCTCCAGCGCCTCGACGCCGGTGCGCAACGCGGTGATCCGCTCCTCCAGGGTGAAGCCGGCCGGGGCCAGCGTCAGCGTGGTGACACCCGCGTCGGCGTACGCCTGCATCCGGTCGGCGATCCGCTCGGTGGTGCCGAGCAGTGCGGTGGAGTCGATCAGGTCGTGCGGGACGGCGGCGGCAGCACCCGCGTAGTCCCGGGCGAGGTACTTCTCCTGGATCTCGTCGGCGGCCTGCTCGTAGCCCATCCGGCGGGTGAGCTGGTTGTAGAAGTTCTTGTCCTTGCTGCCCATCCCGCCGATGTACAGCGCGGCGTACGACCGTTGGAGGTCGGCGGCCGCCTTGACGTCCTCGCCGACCGAGATGGTGACGGTCGGGCAGAGGTCGAAGCCGTCCAGGGTCTGCCCGGTCTTGGCCCGGCCGGCCCGGAGCGGGTCGACGGAGAGGGCGGCGTGCTCGGGCGCGAAGAAGATGCCGAGCCAGCCGTCGGCGATCTCGCCGGTCTGCTCCAGGTTCTTCGGGCCGATCGCGGCGATGTAGAGCGGGATGTGCTCGCGGACCGGATGCACCGTCAGCTTGATCGGCTTGCCCGGGCCGCCCGGCAGCGGCAGCGTCCAGTGCGCACCCTCGTGCACCAGTCGCTCGCGGGACATCGCCTTGCGGATGATCTCCACGTACTCGCGCGTGCGGGCCAGCGGCTTGTCGAACTTGACGCCGTACCAGCCCTCGGAGACCTGCGGCCCGGAGACGCCCAGGCCGAGCCGGAACCGGCCGCCGGAGAGGGTGTCCAGGGTGGCGGCGGTCATCGCGGTCATCGCCGGGGTGCGGGCCGGGATCTGGAAGATGGCCGAACCGACGTCGATCCGCTCGGTCTTCGCCGCGACGTACGCGAGCACGGTGGCGGCGTCGGACCCGTACGCCTCGGCGGCCCAGCAGACCGAGTAGCCGAGCCGGTCGGCCTCCTGCGCGACGGCGACGTTGTCGGCGTCCATGCCGAGTCCCCAGTAGCCGAGGTTGATGCCGAGTCGCATGTGGAAGCCTTCCGGGTCGTGGTCACCGTGGGGGTGATCCCCGCACGGAGGTCGTCGCACGCGTGGTCACCGCTCGTTCGGGAGCGTATCGGTGGCCGAGCGGCCATGCTACCGGCCGGTAGGTGTGTGCCGCGTCACACCGCTGACGCAGCCGGACCGGCCGCCCTGCGGGTCGGCGTGGCGCGCCGCGCCCGGGCCGCTACGCTCTGCCGACAGGGGGAGGCACCTTCCCCACCTGCGTGTCTGCCTGCCGACGGAGGTTCTGCCCGATGGAGAAGCGTCACCTGGGACGGACCGGGCTGCGGGTCTCCAGACTCGGCCTCGGCACCATGACCTGGGGGCGGGACACCGACGAGCACGACGCCGCCGAGCAGCTCAAGACCTTCGTCGACGCGGGCGGCACCCTGCTGGACACCGCCGACGTCTACGCCGACGGCGGCGCGGAGTACCTGATCTCCCGCCTGACGGACAGTCTGATCCCCCGCTCCGAACTGGTCATCGCCACCAAGGCGGGCAGCGTCCCGGACTCCGACCGCCGCTTCGACACCTCGCGCGGCAGCCTGCTCTCCGCCCTGGACGGCTCGCTGCGCCGGCTCGGCACCGACTACGTGGACCTCTGGCAGGTGCACGCCTTCGACCCGGCCACCCCGGACGAGGAGACCCTGTACGCGCTCGACCTGGCGGTGGCCAGCGGCCGGGCCCGGTACGTCGGCGTCTCCAACTACTCGGGCTGGCAGCTCGCCAAGGCCGCCGCCTGGCAGCGCGCGCACCCCGGGCGGGTGCCGCTGGCCGGGACGCAGATGGAGTACTCGCTGCTCCAGCGCGGCATCGAACGCGAGGTGGTGCCCGCCGCACTCGACGCGGGCGTCGGCCTGATCGCCTCCTCGCCGCTCGGCCGGGGCGTGCTCACCGGCAAGTACCGGCACGCCGTACCACCCGAGTCGCGCGGCGCCTCGCCGTACCTCTCCGGCTTCGTGCAGCCCTACCTCGGCGACCGGTTCCGACGGATCGTGGACGCCCTCGCCACCGCCGCCGACGGACTGGCCAGCAGCCCGCTCGCGGTCGCACTGTCCTGGGTCCGCGACCGGCCGGGCGTGGCGAGCGCGCTGATCGGGGCCCGGACGGCCGGTCAGCTGCGGTCTGCGCTGTCGGTGGAGGCGCTTACGCTTCCGGATGAGATCCGCGGTGCGCTGGACGACGTTTCGGCCCCGGTGCACCGCTACCCGGACCAAGGCTGGACGGAGCTGTAGGAGCGAAGTGATGGGCGACGTGGAGGAAGTACAGAACGTGGCCGAGGGCGCTCCGGAGGTCGTGACTCCGGCTCAGGATGCAACCGGGCAGGCCGAGACGGCGGCTCAGCAGCCGGACGCGGTGGCCGCGTTGGCGGAGGCGATCCGTACCGCAGGGGCAGCCGCCCCCGCCGCCGCTGCCGTGGACGGGCAGCGCGAGCAGGCGCTGCGCGACACCGCCGAGGTGCTCACCGCCGGTGGTGCGCCCGCCGAGTTCGCCACCGCCGCGGTGGCCCTGCTCGGTGACGGTGCGGCAGCCGCGCTCCGCGAGGACCCGTGGGCCGTGCTCGCCCTGCCCGGCGTCCGGCCCGACCAGGCGGACGGGTTCGCCCGGGGCCTGCTCGGCGCCGAGGCCGGTCCCGGCGACCCGAGGCGGGCGCAGGCGCTGGTGCCGTGGGTGCTCGAGCAGGCCGCGCTGCGCGGGCACTCCGCGATGGAGATCGGCGAGGTGGCGGCGGGGCTGGAGAAGCTCGGGCTGCCGGACGCCGCCGCCGCGCTCCAGGAGGTCGTGGTGGACGGCCGGGTGATGGCCTTCCAGGAGGAGCTCCCCGGCCACCGCCCCTCGGACGACGAGGAGGACGAGCCCCCGATGCGGACGCTGCTCGCCCTCGAACGCCTGGCGCTGGCGGAGGAGAGCCTCGCCGACGGTCTCGTCCGGGTGATGTCCACCTTCGTCCCGGGTACGGACGACGACGGCGGAGCCGCCGAGCCCGCCGAATCCGCCGAATCCGCCGAGGACACCGCTGACACCGAGGACGGCGAGGAGGGCGTCACCCCGCCCGCCCAGCCCGGCCCGGCCGCCTGGGAGGCGGCCGCTGTCGCCGCACCGTCCTCCTCCGCCACCGCGCTGGTCCGGGCGGTGGCCGAGAGCGCCGTGGTGCTGCACACCGGCGGCGAGGCCGCCCGTGCGGAGCCCGCCGCACTGCTCACCGCCGCCCGGAGCCTCGGGCTGCGCGCCTGGGCCGCGACCTGGACGGCCGAGGGCCGGGACAGCCTCCGGGCCGCCACCGACGCGTCCGAAGTAGCCGTCCTGGCCGACCTGTTGACCGGTGCAGCCCCTGCCGCCGGTGCAGCCGGTACGGCGGGCCCCGGCCGGGCCCCCGACGGCTCGCTCGCGCTCGACCTGCTGATCGTGCTGGACGCCCCGCTGCTCGACGTCGAGCTCGCCGCCACCCTGCTGGAGGCCCTCGCCGACGGCACCCGGCTGGTGCTCAGCGGCGACCCGAGCCAGCTCTGGTCCGCCGGGGCAGGACGGTTCTTCGCCGACCTGCTGGCCGCCAAGGTCTGCCCCGCAGTGGCCTCCCGGACGCCCGACTTCGGCCCGATCGGCGAGTTGGTCTCCGGCATCGGGGTCGGCGAGCTGCAGCCGGTCGAGGCACCGGACAAGGAGGTGGTGATCCTCACCGCCAAGGACGGCGGCGAGGCGGTGCACCGCGCGGTGCAGCTGCTCACCGACTCCATCCCGCGCGCTCTCGGCATCCCCGCCGAGCAGGTGGTGCTGCTGACGCCGGGCCACGGCGGCAGCGCGGGCACCAGGGCGCTGAACGCGGCGGCCAAGGCCCGGCTCAACCCCGGCCCCGGCCGGTTCGGCGGCTTCGACCCGGGCGACCGGGTGGTGCACTCGCCCGCCCTCGGCGTGGTCCGGCTCGGCCGGGTGCTGGACGGCGACGCCGCCGGGCTGCACCTGGAGCTGACCGACGGCTCCCGGCTCACCCTCTCGCCCGCCCAGGCCGCCGGGCTGCGACACGGCTGGGCGCTGACCGGCCATCAGGCGGTCGGCCGGCGCTGGCCCGGCGTGGTCGTCGTGCTGCCGGAGGACGCGGCGGCCGGGCTGACCAGGCAGTGGGTGTACACGGCCTTCGGCCGGGCCGAGCGCCACCTGTCCGTGGTGCACGCGGCGGGCCAGGCCCTGCCGCAGGCGGTCGCCGAGCGCACCGCACAGCCGCGCACCACCCGGCTCCGGGCCATCCTGGCGGAGCAGGCCGAGCAGTCGTACTGACCCGTCCACCGGGACAGTGAGGACAGCACGGAGGGGSGGGGGCACAACCGCCCCCCCCCCAGCTGCGGGTCGGCCCCGTCGAAGGGCTCCGGCAGCCACTCCCCCGGGTCGGACGGCTCGGTGGCCGCGACCCAGAGCGTGGAGTCGCCCTCCTCCAGGCCGAACTCCTCGCAGCGGGCGGCGATCTCGTCCGGCTCGTACTCGCCGAACAGCACGCCGATCGCGGCGTTCACCGCGCCGCCCGCCGGGTCGCCGCCCGGGGTCAGCGAGTCGTCCACCCGCTCGGCCTGCTCGCGCAGCCGCTTCGGGTCCGTCACCAGGTAGTCGCGGCGGATCAGCACGCTGATCGCCTCGGGCTGCTCCGGGCCCGAGTACCCGCCCGCGCCCTCGTCGCCGGGCACCTCGAACGGGGTGACCTCGTCATAGACCTCGTACAGGATCTGGTCGTAGGCGATAGCCGCCGCAGCGAGCTCCTCGTAGGCGCCGGCCACGGCGGGATCATCCGCTGTGGTGGGACCGGAGACCGCGGCCAGGTGGCGGTCGATGGCGGACTTGACCGCCTCGGCGGCGGCCCGTACGTCGATGATGGAGTGCTGCGCGGCATCAGACATGGTGCTGACGCTATCTCCCCCCGGGCACAACACGCACAGGGGTTGCCGTCTACTTCCGTGAATTCACCGCAACTTCCGCCCGGATGTCCGGTCCGGGCGGATCTGTACCGCGCCCCGACCGGCCCGTCCGCCTCCCCCAGCGGGCGCGTCGCGGGTGCCGCGGCGGGGTATCTCGTCAGTGGTACGAAAACTGATTGACTGTCAGCCGCGCCCACCTCAGGCTCGGCGGACGTGGCAGGCGGGCCCGGTGGGCCGTGCAAGCCCTGGTTGTCGCAGGCAGGTCGTACCCTTGCCTGCACGCGTCCCGCAGGAGGAAAGTCTTGACCCCACCCAAGCTGGTTCGGCAGCCGGAGTACGAGTACCAGTCGCTCAGCATCCCGCGCGGCACCAGCCGCAACGCGGCCAGGCAGCTGCTCACCGAGCACGCCGAGTACGGGCACTGGGAGCTGGACAGGCTCAAACTCTTCCCGGACGGCCGACGGACGGTCCGGCTGCGCCGCCGCATCATCCGGCAGGTCCGCAGCTGGTGACCGGAGGGGGCGGGCCCGGCCCACCCCCTCCCTGTGACCGAGCCCGCCGAGGGTCAGACGCCGGCCCGCGAGCGGCGGTAGAGCACGCCACCACCGAGCAGCAGGGCCGCACCGGCCACGGTGATCAACTGCAGCCCCTCCGAACCGGTCTGCGCCAGCTGCGCCCGGCTCGCCCCGACGGGCGCAGCGGCCGGAGCCGGCGGCGGGGTCTCGGTGTACGAGGCGGGCTGGGCCACGGCCGCCGCCGGGGTGCCGATCTCCTCGGCGCCGGGCAGGCCGCCACGGCCGGAGCCGTGGCCGGAGCCGCCGGTCTCGCCGGTCGGCGGGGTGGTGCCGGACGGCTGGGTGCTCGCGGGCGGCGGCGGGTTGTGCGTGCCGGGCGGGCAGTCCTCGTCCTGGGCGGGCGGCGGCGGGGTGGCGATGTTGCCGCAGTCGTTCCCGAAGGCGGGGTTGCCGATGCCGACCACGTTGGCCGAGTTGCCGCAGGCGTTGATCGGCATCGAGATGGGGGCGGAGATGTTGTTGCCGGAGGCGACACCCGGCGAGTTGGTGGCGCTGCCGTGCGCCTCGGCACCCCGGGTCTCGGCGCCCTTCCCCTGGCCCGAGCTGTTGGCGCAGTCGTTGCCCATCGCGGGATTGAGCAGGCCGACCACGCTCACCGTGTTGCCGCAGGCGTTGACCGGGATGTCCACCGGCGCCTGGATGTTGTTGCCGGACCCGACGCCGGGCGAGTTGGTGACGGCACCCTGCGCGTCCGAGCTCGCGTAGGCGTAGCCCGACGCCGAGGCCAGCACGCTGCCGGTGGCGACTGCGGTGAGGATGCCCCTCTTTGCGACCTGACGCATGTACTCCCCTGATGAGTTGTGATTGTCGGAATTCCTGACACGGTCTTCCCCGGTACACCGAACAACGAGCTGACGGGTTCTCCGGTTGAGCCGAACGAGCGCTTTCACCCCATCGAGTGACGCTCCCCCCTCGTCCCGGGATATGCCGACGGACCCCTGGCTGCCGCCAGGGGTCCGTCGGTGTCACACGCTCAGCGGTCGATCCGGCCGGAACGGCCGGTGACTGCTCAGAAGTTGGCGCAGTTGTTGCCGAACGCCGGGTTCAGCAGGCCGATCACGCTGACGGTGTTGCCGCACAGGTTCACCGGCACGTGCACCGGAACCTGGACGTTGTTACCGGACAGCACACCGGGCGAGTTGGTCGCGAAACCGTTCGCGGCCGCGCCACCGTGAGCGGCGGCGGCACCCGCACCCGCGAGCACCAGGCCACCGGTGGCGGCGGCGACTGCGACGATCTTCTTGACCTTCATGGGTATTCCTCCTGGTCGATTCCTGTGTCCCACAGGCCGTTGTTCCGGCCTGCATATGGGTGAACGACGCTGGGCCGAACGGGGTACGGAGTGGATCACCCATTCACTCTCAGCGGTGACAACTCGTACACACAGTCGGCCAGTTGACTGCCGGAGGAATCCTTTCTGCACTCGGCGTTTCACCGTTCCGCTCGTCATTAGCTCCGACAAGCGGACGGCCCACCGCCGGGACACCCCGGGGCGGGCCGTCCTGCCGACCACGACTCAGCAGGCGTCGATGAACCGGTCCAGCACCCGGACTCCGAACTTCAGGCCGTCCACCGGCACCCGCTCGTCCACGCCGTGGAACATCCCGGCGAAGTCCAGCTCCGGCGGGAGCTGCAGCGGCGCGAAGCCGAAGCAGCGGATCCCCAGGTCCTGGAAGGACTTCGCGTCCGTGCCGCCGGACAGGCAGTACGGCACCGCCCGGGCGATCGGGTCCTCGGCCTGCAGAGCCGACTGCATCGCCTCCACCAGCGCACCGTCGAAGTCGGTCTCCAGAGCCTTGTCGTAGTGCAGGCTCTCCCGCTTCACCCGGGGCCCGAGCACACTGTCCAGCTCGGCCAGGAACTCCTCCTCGTGGCCGGGCAGGAAGCGGCCGTCCACGTGCGCGGTGGCCTGGCCGGGGATCACGTTCACCTTGTACCCGGCACCGAGCATGGTCGGCTGCGCTGTGTTGCGGAGCGTGGTGCCGATCATCTTGGCGATGCCGCCGAGCACCCGGAGCGTCTCGTCCATGTCGTTCGGGTCGAGCTTCACGCCCAGCGCGTCCGACAGCTCGTCCAGGAAGGCCTGCACCGTCTTGGTGATCCGGAGCGGGAAGGTGTGCTTCCCCAGCCGGGCCACCGCGTCGCACAACTCGGTGATCGCGTTGTCGTCGTTCGCCATCGAGCCGTGCCCGGCCCGGCCCTCGACGGTGAGCCGCATCCAGTGCATGCCCTTCTGCGCCGTCTCCACCAGGTACAGCCGCACCTGGTCGTTGACGGTGAAGGAGAAGCCGCCGACCTCACCGATCCCCTCGGTCACGCCCTCGAACAGGTCCGGGTGCTTGTCCACCAGGTAGCGGGCACCGTACGTGCCACCCGCCTCCTCGTCCGCCACGAAGGCCAGCACCAGGTCACGCGGGGGTTTGCGCCCGGTCCGCAGCCGGTCGCGGACGACGGCCAGCGTCATCGCGTCCATGTCCTTCATGTCCACCGCGCCACGGCCCCAGACGCAACCGTCCGCGATCTCGCCGCCGAACGGGTCGTACGTCCAGTCCGCCGCATTGGCCGGCACCACATCGGTGTGGCCGTGGATCAGCAGCCCGGGCCGCGAACGGTCCTCGCCCTCGATCCGCACCACGGTCGAGGCCCGGCCCTTGGCCGACTCGTAGATCTTCGGCTCCAGACCGAACTCCGCCAGCTGCTCCGCAACGTACTCCGCCGCCTTGCGCTCCCCGGGACCCGATCCGTCACCGTAGTTACTGGTGTCGATCCGGATCAGGTCGCGACAGATCTCGGCGACCTCCGACTCAGCCGTCACCTTCGCCTCGCTCACGGTCACTCCTCGTCGTCTCGCCCACCCGGCGCACCTCCACGCCACCCCGGCACCCAACACCGGGGCCCTGCGGGCACGGTCCCGCCATCCTCCCCCAGGACCCGCCCCGCCCCAAGGCCATTCCCCCGGATCCAAGCCGCAGGGCCCCCGCCAGGGACGGTTTTGGGTCCTGGTGCCGTTCCTTGCTACAGTTACACATGTCGACGCGGGCAACAGGCCGCGAAGACAACACCCGGTCCGGGTGGCGGAATGGCAGACGCGCTAGCTTGAGGTGCTAGTGCCCTTTATCGGGCGTGGGGGTTCAAGTCCCCCCTCGGACACCAGGCAAGACCCCACTTCACGTGGGGTTTTCTTGTTTTGCGGGCTCCGTGCAGCGGTCGCGTGACCCACCGCGTGACCCACAGGAATGATCTTGCTATAGATCAGGGCAGCACCACCCATGCGCCGCGCACTATCAGCGGGCCAGCTTCACAGCCCCAGCCTTGCTCCGATGCCCGTACTTCGTCATCGTGCAGCCGGGCGAGTGGTGCTGCAC
>NZ_JBFUMY010000117.1:0-12555 GCF_054049135.1 Kitasatospora sp. P5_F3
GCCACACCTGCGCGGACTCCATGAGCTTGTCCTCGTCCGCCTTCGGCCAGTCGAAGCCGAGCATCTCCAGGACCCACTCAACACTGTCCGGCAACATCAGCGACACTTCGTCAAACCCCCAGTAATGACGACCACTTCACGGCAACACGAAACCCAGCAAGAACGGCAGACGCCGAACGACGAACCCTCAGATCACCTGCGGCCGGTGCAACGCACCGATCCGACCCCCGACCATCCCCTGCGAACCCTCCATCGTCCGGAACGAACCATCCGTCGCCGACTCGTTCGCCTCATGACTGGCCGCCATACCCTGCAACTTCTGCCCGATCTCCCCGATCCGCGTCCCCAAAGAAGCCATCGACTCCTTCATCCCGTCCCGCAGACCCTCATACACAACACCGAACTTCTCACCCAGATCGTCATCACCCCACGGCGGAGTGTCACCCTTCTCCAGGGCCTCCAACTTCGCCGACAAATCCTTCACCGCAGCCGAGAAATCATCACCGACCGCCGCCATACTCTTCCCCTCAGCCCGAAGACTGACCGGGTCCACCACAATCTGCTGCGACATCAACACCCCCGTGTTTCCAGCTCACCGACCATCTCGAAACCCGCCCCGAAAGACCGTCAGGGACGGTGCCGGTCCAGTTCCCAGTCCTCAGGCTCGTCCGGCCCGTACTCGGCCTCGGTCTCCTCGCGCAGCTTCTCGGCTCGGCCTTCGGAGGCCTCCCGCTCGGCCGGCGACAGGTTCTCCGCGGCCGTACGGATCTGGCCGAGCCGGTCACCGATCGCGCCGAGATAGGTGTCGGACTGGACGACCTCGCGCATTCCGACCCGCCCGGCCAGCACATCCCGGGCCATCCGCTGGAGCTGGTCGCCGACGGAGTCCGATTCGGCGAGGGTGCGCAGCGCGCGGTGCAGTTCCCTGGCCTGGGACGGGTTGTCGGCCACGTCGAGCAGTTCGTCGTCCGAGATCTCCGGAATCTCCCGGTCTGCAGCCATCTCTCCCCCTGGATCCCGGTTCCTCACGCCGTGGGGCCAACTGGGCCCACGGCGAACAGCATTGCTCATGAGATCATAATGTTTAAGGCTGGGTCTGTCCTCGTTCGGTCTCGACCCTGCAACAGGTAGCCTCACCAGGTCCGGCCGCTGCGCGCCACAGGCAGCATGACAGCGGCCCAGCGCCCGAACGACAGAGCCGAGCGGGCAGCACAGCACCCACACAGCACAAGCGAGGAGTCTTCGTGATCACCCAGGAGCACGCGCTCAGCACGGCTGACGCCTGGCTGAACGGCAGCGGCGGCGCGCAGCGCGAGGTCCGCTTCCGGGAGTTCGACCTGGGCTGGGTGGTCTGGGCGGCCCCGGCTCCGCTGGAGCGCGACCCGGTCACCGGGCAGCGGCGTCCCCCGGCCGACCTCGGTGACGCGTGCGGCGTGATCGACCGTCAGAGCGGCGCACTCAGCGTCTGGTCCTCGATCCCGGTGGACGAGGTGATCGAGGCGTACCGTGAGCACAGCCGCCCCGCCACCGGCCCGGGCAACACGCTGACCGCGACCTACCCGCACCCCACCACCGGCGAGGACAGCCTCCTCGAGCTGACGTCCGGCCCCGGCCGCCCGCCGGTGGAGCACCAGTTGGTGGCCGAGCTGGCCCGCCGCGGCGTAGCGACCGCCGCCGTCCGCACCATCCACACCGCGCTGCGCCCCGCCACCCTGCCCGGCGGCTACGGCGCCGCCCTGCTGGAGCAGCACTTCCCCGCCGCCGTGGTGAGCTTCGACCACCCGTACGGCATCACCGCCGAGGAGCGCGCCCAGGGCGTCACGGCCCTCACCGACCACACCCGGCCCGCTGCCAAGCCGAACCGGGTGCCCGCTCCCCAGCCGGCCGAGGTCACCCCCGCCGAGCCGGTCCGCGACGTGGCGCTGGGCCGTCAACTCCCCGCCGCCTTCGGCGAGGTGCTCCGCTACGACGCCGACGACCTGGCCGCCAGCGCGCTGCCCGAGGCCGCCCGCTCCACCCTCACCTGGGCCGGACTGCCCACCGAGCTGCCGCTCTTCTTCACCGCCGACCGCACCGACGTCGCCGACGCCTCGCCGGCCGGCGGTCTCTTCGCCGACCTGCGCACCCACCTGACGGCAGCCGGTTCCCCCGTCGAGGCCCAGACCCTCGACATCCTCGCGGGCTGGACCCGGATCGGCTCGGACGGCCTCTGCGCCATCGCCGTCCAGACCACCGGCGACGAGGTCGGCTCCGTCTGGGCCGTCCACCCCCGCACCGGCAGCGGACGCTACGTCAACAGCTCTGTCTCCACCTTCGTCCGCAGCCTCGCCCTGCTGTCCGCCGAACGCCCGCAGCTCGCCGGCCTCGACCCGGTCGCCGCCGCAACGGCCCTGGCCACCCTCCAGACCGGCCTCGCCGAGATCGACCCGGAGACCTTCCGCAAGGACACCACCTGGTGGTCCGTCGTCATCGAGCAGATGTGGCACGGCCTGCTCTGAGCCCAGCCGTGAGCCGGACGCCACCCCACGGGCGTCCGGCTCAGCCGTCCTATGCGCAGGCGCCTCGGTGGCGTCAGAGCGCCGGGCAAGCGCCGGGCACCGGCCGCTTCGCCCTGCATCACCCTGGAGTACACCGGGTTCACCGGCCTGCCGCCGGGTCTCCGCGCTGCGGCCCGCTCACCGACATACCGTCACGGTAGGGTGCAAATCGCCCCATCCCACGGAGGTGTGCCCGTGCTCTGGCCGCTCGTCGCGCTGCTCGCCATCGTCCTGGTCACCCTCGCGGTCGGCTGGGTGGCGGACCAGGTGCTGCAACGGCTGGCCGTCAGCCATCCCGAGGCGCCGATCTGGGCGCTGCTGCGCCGCTGCCGGGTCCCGCTCCAACTGGTGGTCTGTACAAGCCTGCTGATCGCTGTCCGGCCGATCGAGCGGCTCTTGGGCCTGGAGGGCGACGACACCCACCACGTGGTGCTGCTGGTGCTGATCGCCTGCCTCGGCTGGCTGACCGTACGGATCGTGGCGGCCGCCCTGGAGGCGTTCTTCACCCGGTACCAGGCACTGGCCGACGACCCGGCCCGGGTGCAGCGGGTGCAGACCCAGCTCGGGATGACCCGACGGGTGGTCAGCGCCCTGATCGCCGTCGTCACGGTCGCCGTGATGCTGCTGACCTTCCAGACCATGCGCACCGTCGGCGCCAGCCTGCTCGCCTCGGCGGGCATCATCGGCATCGTGGCCGGCATCGCCGCCCAGAGCGCCCTGGGCAACTTCTTCGCCGGGCTCCAGATCGCCTTCGGCGACACCGTCCGGCTCGGCGACACCGTCTTCGTCGAGGGGCAGCAGGGCACCGTCGAGGAGATCACGCTCTCCTACCTGGTGATCAGGCTCTGGGACTACCGCCGCCTGATCGTCCCGACCTCCTACTTCGTCAGCAAGCCGTTCGAGAACTGGACCCGCAAGGACCCGGGCCTGCTCGGCTCCGTCCTGCTCCACCTCGACCACACCACGCCGGTGGACCAACTCCGCACCGCGCTGGGCGACTTCCTCCCCACCACACCCCTCTGGGACACCCTGGAATGGTCCCTCCAGGTCACCGACACCACCCCCAGCACCATCGTCGTCCGGGCCACCATGACCGCCCGTACCCGGTCGGCTTCTTCTTCCCCTTTGTGAGGTCGCCCAGCACCTCGTTCGCGACACGGTCCCGCTCCTTCAGGATCTCCGCTTCACTCATCGGCAGGCCCACCGGACCCTGCTTCGAAACCCCCTTGTAGACCTTGTCGGACAGCATCAACTTCTCATTCGCGTCAATCTTGTAGACGTGCTCCAGCCGACCGATCCAGGTGCTCTCGGCAGCATGGCTCTGCGCCAGGCCCAGCGGTCCCTCAGCCTCGACCTTCTTCCCGATCCGCCCGAGATCGGTCTCGATGGCCAGATCGGGCAGGAACACCTGCTGAGCGCCGGGACGCTGTGCATGAATCGAGTCGACCAGGTGCTGCCCCTCCTTGGACCCCACTCCGAAGCCCTCGCTCGGGCCAAGCCCTCCGTGGTAACCCTCCACGCGGACGAAGGTGTTGGGCTCCGGGAAGTAGACCAGCCTCGGGTCCACCCGAGCCATAGCCGCCCTGACCTCGTTGTCGACCTCGAGCGCGAACCTCTGGTCCTCGGGAGCATTCGCCGGCGCACTGTACCCGCCACTCACCAGGTCCAGCGGTGCCTCGTCCCGCCGGAGCTTGGCTGCGGCCGCCTTGATCGCCGTCGCCCGCTCCGCGCCCACCGCATCTGCGGCCTCCTTCAGTCCGGCCGCCTTGTCAGGATCGGTCTCCTTACCCGCTGCCGCGAGCAGGTCCGCCTGGCGTTTGGCCAACTTGCGCATGTCGGACTGCTGGGAGGCTTCCCTGACCGCAGCCGCCTCGAGCGCCGCTTCGAACGATGCATCCACCTCACTGAACAGGGGCCTGCCCTGCACTGTGGTGAAGCTCGTCGTGTCGCTGTCACTGGTGTGCAGGTAGATCCGGACCCCCTCCGGATGGAGCCCCTGCAGCGCCTCCTCATACTCCTGGACCGCCTGCATACTGACGATCTGCTGGCGGACCGCGCCGTAGAGGATGGTGTTCTGCTCCGGTCCCTTGTCCACGTCCACCTCCGTGTTGCTCCAGCTGAACCCGACCACCGTGACCGGCATCGACTGGTTCTTCCACTTCTCCGCGAAGTCCTTGGCCTCGGTGGAGAACTTGGCCTCAAGCGCCTTGTGGTTGGTCCTGCCGTCCCACGCGTTGACGCCGATCACCAGCGCGAGCTTGTCGTTGGACTGCCGGTCAGCGCTGCTCAGGCCGGTCTTCCGGTACTCGTCGGCCAGCGCGAAGAGGTCCAACTTGTCGTTCAGCACGGCCGGGACGACGCCGATCACTGCCACCTTCGCGGGTGCCGGTACGGGCGCGGACGAGGACGAGGTCTCTTCGACACTCCCTGGCTCGGGGAAGGCGCCGGCCTTCACATAGCTGTTGAACATCGTTATCCGATGGATCGCCGGGGGCTTGATCTTTGGCGCCGTCGGCTCGTACCCCGGCGGCATCCCCGGCGCGGGGGCCATTCCCGGGCGGTCAGGGGACGTCCTGTGGTCGGCAGTCATCGGCGTCTGCCCAGCGGGCTTGCGGTCGGAGCCGAGGGGGACGGCGAAGACGCCGCTGTCGCCGTTGTGGAGAGGCTGCGGGCTGCGCTGACCGGTCTGGCCGTCGATGTAGGTGATCTTGCCGTTGTGGTTGACGGCGTTCCAGGCGTGGGAGCGGCCGTCCTTGTCGGAGGTGATGATCACCGCCTGCGAACCGTGGCCGCTCTGACGGAGCTGGCCCTCGAGCCGGTCGAAGGCGGCGCGGCCGTCGCCGTAGTCCCCGAACTTGGCGCCCAGGGAATTCTCGATCCGGGCACGGCCGTTGGCTTCGCCCAGGTCGGACGGGCGGCCGGCGGCGTCCAGGTCAGGGGTGCGAGAGGCTGCGGCCGTCGGGTGACCGGAGTAGGTGTCAACCATGGCCAGTGCCACGTCGGCACAGTTGTTGTTGCGGCCCGGGGTGCGAGGGCCGTCACCGTTGATGCTCGCGGTCCAGTTGCCGTTGTCCGGGTCCGGATGGACCTGCGGCTTGCCGTCCACGTCGTGCGGGACCGCGCTGTTGACCCGCTCGTTGTCCTGGTCCGACGGGTCCACGAGTCCACCGGGGCTGCCCTGCGGGCGGTAGTCGGTGGCGGGGTGGTACCCGTCAGGGCCGATCTTCGCCAGGCCGAACTGCTTGCCGAAGGCGTTCCGGAACTCGGTGTCCGTCTCCGGCATCGGCGTCGGCCCCGGCTGGCCCGGTGCCGGCGGTGCGGCGATCGGGTTGCCCTGCAGGTCGATCCGGGAGATCGGGCGGTTGGGGTCGTCGGCGCTGGGCATCTCCGAAAGCGGCTGCTCCTTCGGGCCGGTGACAGAGGCCCAGACGGTGTAGCTGTGGTCCGCCGGGGGAGGCATCGCCCCCGGAGCGGCCGGGGTCACCGTCCGGGTGCTCGTGTCCGCCCACCGCAGCTGGCCGTCCGGACCGTTCACCAGCGCCATCACATGCCCGGTCTGCGCGCCGTTGTGCACCAGGACCAGGGCGAACGAGCCGGGCCCGGCCTGCGTGAGCTGGCCGTGCAGGATGTTGACCGCCTCCGGCCCCTGGCCGAACCTGCGCGGGATGTCGTGCCGCCGGTTCATCGTCCGGGCGGGCTTCGGCTCGGGCTGGCCCGTCTGGGTCTGCCCGGAGACCCGCGGCCGGCCGTAGTGCGTGTCGCGCAGTGCCTCGGTGTTCTCCAGACAGGCATTCAGATCCGTGCCGGGCCGCAGGCTGTCCCTGGGTGCCGAGCTCAGGTCGGTGGTGGCCCCGTTCGCGACCTGGACGAAGTGCGGGTTGATCCGCTGGAGCAGCTCGGTCGACAACTCCGGGTAGGTGTCCTTGCGCACCGCTGCCGGGTCACTGAGCGAGGGATCGCCGAGCGCCTTCCGCTGCCGGTCGGCCAGCTTCTGCATCTCGTCGTTCAACGGCTTCGCGGCAGCGTCGTGGACGGACAGCTCCGTGTCCACGGCCTGGATGTCGTTCCGCCGCTGGTCCACCTCGGCCTGGATGGCCGCGATCCGGTCCTGACGCAGGCCGGCCACCTCCGCCGTGAGCTGGTCGTACCGGGCGATGTCCTCGCGGGCCTGCTGGTTCCTGCCCTGGAGCTCCTGGAACTCCTGCTCCTTCGCCCGCAGTTGGTCCGCCTTGGCCTGACTCGACGGCGCTTCCGCAGTCAGCCGGGAGATCTCGCCCTGCAGGAGCTTGAGTTGCTGCTCCTGCCCCGGGGCGTCGGCCGACGCCTGGTCGTACTCGGCCTTGTGCTCGGCGAGTTGGCTCTCCTTGGACATGATCGTCCGGCTTGCGCTCTGCTGCGAGGCGCTGAACACCGCAGCTTCCTGCTCCATCCGTCGGCGCTTCGCCTGCAGCGGGGCGAGCTCGGCCTCGGTCTGCTGGTTCTGGTTGTGCAGCGCCGTGCCCTGCTGCTGCACCGCGTTCCGCTGCGCCTCCAGCTCGGCTCGCCTGACCTGCTCCGCAGGAACCTGCGGATCCAGCTTGGCGGTCTCCGCGTCCAGGCGGTCGCGCTCGGCCGCCAAACGGTTGATCTCCTGCTGCTCGCGCTGCGACTTCTCACTCAGCTCCTGCTCACGGGCCCCGTCCAGGCCACCCTCCCGCAGCGCGACGCTCTGCTCGGCGACCCGGGCCTCCTGAGCCAGCAGTTCCGTCTTCTTCGCGGCGAGCTCGGCCTCGGTCTGCTGGTTCTGGTTGTGCAGCGCCGTGCCCTGCTGCTGCACTGCGTTCCACTGCGCCTCCAGCTCGGCCCGCCTGACCTGCTCCGCAGGAACCTGCGAATCCAGCTTGGCGGCCTCCTCGTTCAAGCGGTCACGCTCGGCCGCCAAACGGCCGATCTCCTGCTGCTCCCGCTGCGCACGGTCCGTCAACTGGTCGTGCTGGAGGGAAATCTCCCCGGCACGCTGGATCTCCGTCCGGAAGGCTGTGGCCTCCTGCTCCGCCTTCTGCTGGTCCGCCTGTGCCTGGGCGATCTCCGCCTCGGTCTGCTGGTTCTGGTTGTGCAGCGCCGTGCCCTGCTGCTGCACCGCATTCCACTGCGCCTCCAACTCGGCCCGCCTGACCTGCTCCGCAGGAACCTGCGGATTCAGCTTCGCGGCCTCCGCATTCAAGCGGTCGCTCTCGGCCGCCAAACGGTTGATCTCCTGCTGCTCCCGCTTCGACTTCTCGGTCAGCTCCTGCTGCTTGGACTGCAGTTGACCGGCCAGCCGCTCCCGGCCCAGCACCGGCTCGACGGCCTGACGAAGATCGCCGTGCTCGGTCCAGAGCTGGTTCTGACGCTCCGACAGCCTCGCGAGATCCCCCGCCGGGACCCTCTGACCCTGATCGGTGAGCAGCGATGTGGCATCGGCATCGAGCCGGCGGAGGCTGTCCAGCCGGATCGCCCGCGCATCCTCGGTCCGGGCCAGGGCCCGGAGACGGTCGATCTCCGCGCGGCGGTCGGCCTGCTCCATGAGCACCGCCGGCGGCGGCGTCTGCGGGGCATCGGCAGGCCACCGAGCGGCGTGGGCGCGCTCGTCGTCCTTGAGCTCGTCCAGACGGTCATTCCGGGCATCCGCCCCACGGGCCAAGCCGTCGAGGGCCGCGATCTCCTGCTTGATGCGGTTCTGCTGCTCGACCACCAAGTGCTGCTGAAGGGTGCCGAGCTGGCTCGGCCGGGCCAGGTTGTAGCCGCGCGCGTCCATCTGGCCGTCGGTGCGCTCGTAGGCGGGCGTCCGGCGCTCCTTGGCCGGCCGGAGGTCCTCCGACTCGCTGGGACGCTTGCCCGCAGGGTCGCTGTCCCTCCCCGACGGGCTCACCGGGTTGTTCGTACCGTCACCGGCGCCCAAGGGAGCCGAGGGTGCGGACCGTGAACCCGTGGGACCGTCGCCCGAGCCGGGCGACACCGGTCCGAGGGACCTGGATGTGGTGGTGCCGGCGTCGCTCCCGGTAGTGCTGTCGGCACCGCCCTCGGCGGTGGGCAGCGGAGCGGAGCGCGCCGACGCGGGGGCCGACGGAGCACCGAAGCTCCCGTCACCCTGGTCCGGGCCGCCGTTCTGCTCAGCAGCACCGAAGTGGACCAGGAAATTGGAGTCGATCTCCGCCAGGGGTACCTGCGCCGGCTGGCCCGGCTGCGCCGGGACGAGCGGCTTGCCGTCGACATCGATGGCGGAGACTGGCGTCCCGGTGGACTGCCGGATGATCTGGCTGAGGGGCTGATCCTGCGGCCCCGCGGCGGCGGCCCAGACGTTCCAGTTGCCCTGCGCGGGCGGGGGCATCTCACCCTGCCGGGCGGGCCGCACCGTACGGGTGCTGGTGTCCGCCCACTTCAACTCGCCGTCGGTGTCGTGCACCAGCGCCATGGCGTGGCCCACCGTCCCGGTACCGCCGTGCACGAGGACGACGGCGAAGGACCCCTTTCCGGCCTCCCGGAGCTGGTCGTGCAGGATGTCGACGGCCTTCGGCCCCTGGCCGAACAGTCGCGGCCGCTCGTGCAGCCGGGCCAGCGTCCAGGCCGGCTTGGGCTCAGGAGTACCCGTCAGGGTCTGCCCGGATACCCGCGGACTGCCGTAGTAGGTCGCACGGAGCGCCTCGGTGTTCTCCAGGCAGGCGTTGAGGTCCACCCCGGGCCGCAGGCTCTGCCGAGGCGCGGCGTTCGGGTCCACCGTCTCCACGTTGGCGGCCTGCACCACATGGGGATTGACCGCACCGAGCAACGCAGGCGTCAGCGTCGGTGCGCGGTGCGGATAGAGGCCGGGCTTCGCGTTGAAAGCGTCCTGCTGGCGCCTCAGTATCGATTCCAACTGCTTCTGCCGCGGCTCCGTCAGCTGGTCGGCCTGGTCCAACTGTTGGTAGACCGTTTCCAGTTCGGTCTGCACCTGCCCCAGTTGCTGCTTCATCGCGCCGACCGGGTCGGCGTTCAGCGCACCGATATCGGCCGCCAGCTGCTGCCGCTTCTGCTCCTGTGCCGCCGCATCCTGGTCCGTGCGGTCCATCTCGGCCTTGATCTGGGCGAGTCGGCGCTCCTGACGGTTGATCAGCTCGTCTGATCCACTCTGCTTGCGGCGCTGGAGCTCCGCCAGTTCGGCGACCCGACGGACGCCTTCCGCACTCTCCTCCGGCGTGCGCTGCGGATTGTTCCGCAGCTGTTCGATCCGCTGTTCCGTCTGGCTGATCAGCGTGTCGACCGAGGTCTTCTTCAGCGCGGCGACGTCGGCCTCGAGCCGACGCCGCTCGGCCGTGATCGTGGCGATGTCGGCCGCGACCCGATGGTGCTTGGCGACGAGGTCCGTGTAGGCCTTCTCCTTGTCCCCCGCCTCCTTGGTCAGCCTCTGGATCTCGACGAGGTGCCTGGCGTCCCCGGTCTGCTGGTGCAGCGCCTCGTGCTCCTGGGCCCTGGTCCGCAGCGCGGCCGCCTCGCCCGGTAGAGCTGCGAGCTGCTGCTCACGCCTCAGGACCTCGCTGTTCCTGCGATCGTGCTCCGCCTCGAGCTCCGCAGCCTTGCGTTGCTTGTAAGCGATCACCCCATCCACCTGCAGCAGAGGCGAGGGGCGCTGGGCGAGCTCGGCCTCCAACTGCTGCTTCCGGTTGATCTGCGGGGCAAACGCGGCCTTGGCCTGCTGGTGTACGGCGTCCAGCTGCTGGTGCTGCTGTTGCTTGTCCTGGAACTGCGTCTGACGGTCCTGTCCCTGCGCCATCAGCGCGGCGTGCTCGGCCTGCAGGGTCTGGAACGCGGTGACCTCGGCAGCGCCGGGCTGGGGATGCGCCTGCAGGGCCGCCATCTGGTTCTGGTTGGCCTGCAGGCGGCCCGTCAGGTCGTTGAGCTCGCGCTGGAGTTCGGCCCCCTCGTTCTGAAGCTGCTGGAGCTGCTGCTCCTGGTTCCGCAACGGCTCGAACTGCTTGTCCAACTCGGCGATCTCGCGCTCACGCATCGCGATCGGTTCACGGAGCTGGCGATAGGAGCTGTGCTCCTCCCAAAGCTGGTTCTGTCGGTCCACCAGCTTCTTCAACGTGGCCGGATCGACCTCGACGTCCTGCTCCCCGAGCAGCGTGGCCGTGTCGCGCTGGAGCTTCTCCAGATCCCGCAGCCGGGCTTCCTGCTCCGGAGTCCGCTTGGGCGTCTTCTTGAGCCTGGACACCTCCCCGGCCAGGCGAGCCTTCCGATCCTCGACCAGATGGCGCTGGAGGGCGTTGTGCTGCGCCGGCCTGGCCAGTTCGTAGCCCCGGTCGTTCATCGTGGCCTTGGTCCGCTCGAAAGCCGAGTTCCGCTGCTTCTTCGCACCGGCGACCGGCGGAGCAGCGGGCTGGACCGGCGGAGCGGCAGGCGGAGCAGCAGGCTGGCCTGCGGGCCGGACCGGCGGAGCAACAGGCTGGGCCGCCGGAGCGACGGGCGGCCCACTCGGCGCTCCCCCCGCAGTCGGAGCACCGAAGCCTGCCAGTGGTGCAGCGGCCGGAGGGGTCGAGTTGACTCCGGTCCTGGGAGCCGACGGCGGAGTGGGGGTGCCGGTGGGGGCGGCAGCGGGCGCGGCGGCCGGGGCCGGCGGCGCGGCCGGCTGCACCGGAGCTTCGGGGGTGACCTGAGGGGGCGTGAACTCCCCCGTGGGGCTGGGCGCGTAGCCCGGGGTCGACGGTGCGGTGCGCATGCCGACGGGGCCCAGGCCGGCGACCCGGGTACCCGTCGACTGGTCGTGCTGGTCGGTGTCCGGGGTCTGACGCTGGTGCGGCACACCGGCGGGCGGGCCGTCGGTAGTGGGTGCTGTCCGGGGCGTGGGCGTCGGGTCCGGAGTGCTGTTCGGAGTGTTGTCCGGGGTGTTGTCCGGGGTGCGGTGGGTCGGCGGCTCGTACGGGGCGAGCTGGGGGGAAGGCTCGCCACGGGTGGTGGCCGGGCCCTGGTACGGGGCGGTGTCGGGGGTCGGAGTGCTGGCGTCCCGGTTGGCGGAGAAGTTCCGCGGGGTGTCCTCGGAGTAGTTCTGACGGATGTTGTGCCCGTCGCTCCCGACGTCCGACAGGTTGGAATGGTTACCCGAGTCGCTGTGCGTGTCGGGGGTGGTGCCCTCGGAGTAGTTCTGACGGATGTTGTGCCCGTCGTTCCCGACATCGGACAGGTTGGACTGGTCGCCCGAAGTGGTGTCCCCATGGGAGTCGGGCTTGCTCGAGCTTCCGGAACCATCGGATCCCGAACTGCTGGGTGTGTCGGAGGAGTTGGAGCCATCCCAACCGTCAGACCTACTGGAACTGCCAGATCCGCTGGAGCCCGACGAGTTGGAGTCTTCCCAACCGTCAGACCTACTGGAACTGCCGGAACCGTTGGAGCCGGACGAGTTGGAGCTACCCGAACCACTGGAACCGCTGGAGCCCGAGGAGTTGGAACCACCCGAACCACTGGAACCGCTGGAACCCGACGAACTGGAACCACCAGAGCCGGTGGAACTGTCAGAACCGCTGGAACCCGACGAGTTGGAGCTACCCGAACCACTGGAATCGCCGGAACCCGACGAGTTGGAGCTACCGGAGCCCGGAATGTCGGAGCCGCCCGCGAAGTCGGAGGCATCCGGGATGTCGGAGGAGTTGAACTTGCCCTTGAGGGCGGAGGCACCGCGCATGATGGCCGGGCTGCCCGCGCCGCTGAGGGCGGAGCCGCCCAGGCCGGAGCCGTCCACCTCGCCGGTGAGGGCGAGTTGGGTGACCACGTCGGCGCCGACRTCGGTGATGGCRCCCTCGACCATCTGGGCCGGGAGGGTGTCCATCTTCTTGCCGATCAGCTTGCCGCCGGCCGMGCCSAGSCCCTTGCCGATCAKGCCGCCCGCCGCGCCGCCGATCGCGCCGCCGGCGGCGCTCATGCCGAGCTCCTTGCCGTCCAGCTCCTTGCGGTTGCCCGCCGCGAGCTGGATGCTCTGGGCCAGCAGGTTGATGGCGACCTCCTGGAAGGCCTCCTTCAACGCGTACTC
>NZ_JBFUMY010000118.1:0-8971 GCF_054049135.1 Kitasatospora sp. P5_F3
GCTCGGCGGCCCCCTCCCCCACCGCGACCGAGATGATCRCCATGCCGACGTCCACCGTCGAACCGGCCGGGAAGAACAGCGTCTCGACGACCCCGTTGAACGGGATCGGCAGCTCGACCGCCGCCTTGGCGGTCTCCACCTCGCAGACCACCTGACCGTCCGTCACCACGTCGCCGGGCTTGACGTACCAGGTCAGGATCTCGGCCTCGGTCAGACCCTCGCCTACGTCCGGCATCTTGAACTCGCGGAGCGAGCGCACCTCAGTGGTCATTTCGCTCCTCTTCTCAGAACGCCATCGTGCGGTCGACAGCGTCGAGCACACGGTCCAGGTCGGGCAGGTAGGACTCCTCCACCCGGGACGGCGGGTACGGGGCGTGGTAGCCGCCGACCCGGAGCACCGGGGCCTCCAGGTGGTAGAAGCAGCGCTCGGTGATCCGGGCGGCGAGCTCGGCGCCCAGGCCCATGAAGACCGGCGCCTCGTGCACCACGATCGCCCGGCCGGTCCGCTTCACCGACTCCTCGACGGTGGCGAAGTCGATCGGCGAGATCGACCGCAGGTCGACCACCTCGAGGCGGCGGCCGTCCTCCTCGGCCGCGGCGGCGGCCTCCTGACAGACCTTCACCATCGGCCCGTACGCGATCAGCGTCGCGTCGGCACCCGGCCGGACCACCCGCGCGGCGTGCAGCCCGAGGTCCGCCGAGTCGCCGACCTCGCCCTTGTCCCAGTAGCGGCGCTTCGGCTCCAGGAAGATCACCGGGTCGTCCGAGGCGATCGCCTGCCGGAGCATCCAGTGCGCGTCGTGCGCGTTGGAGGGCGTGACCACCCGCAGGCCGGCCGTGTGCGCGAAGTACGCCTCGTGCGACTCGCTGTGGTGCTCGACCGCGCCGATGCCGCCCGCGAACGGGATCCGGATGGTGACCGGCATCTTGACGTGCCCGAGCGCGCGGGCGTGCATCTTGGCCAGCTGGGAGACGATCTGGTCGAAGGCCGGGTAGACGAAGCCGTCGAACTGGATCTCCACCACCGGGCGGTAGCCGCGCAGCGCCAGGCCGATCGCGGTGCCGACGATGCCGGACTCGGCGAGCGGGGTGTCGATCACCCGGTCCTCGCCGAAGTCCTTCTGCAGACCGTCGGTGATCCGGAAGACACCGCCGAGCTTCCCGATGTCCTCGCCCATCAGCAGGGTCTTCGGGTCGTTCTCCAGCGACTTGCGCAGCGCCTCGTTGAGCGCCTTGGCGATGCTGAGCTGACCGGCCATCAGTGGTTCTCCCCGCCCTCGAAGGAGGCGGCGTACGCCTCGTACTCCGCCCGTTCCTCGTCCACCAGAGTGTGCGGCTCCGCGTAGACGTGGTCGAAGATCAGTGTCGGGTCCGGGTCGGGCATGTTCCGGACGCCCTCGCGCACCCGCAGGCCGAGCTGCTCGCTCTCCGCCTCCAGCTCGGCGAAGAACGCCTCGTCGGCCAGGCCCTCGTGCTCCAGGTAAGCCTTCAGCCGGGAGATCGGGTCCTTGGCCTTCCAGGACTCGGTCTCCTCGGTGGCCCGGTAGCGGGTCGGGTCGTCGGAGGTGGTGTGCGCGCCCATCCGGTAGGTGAACGCCTCCACCAGCACCGGGCCGTTGCCGCTGCGGGCGTGGTCGAGCGCCCAGCGGGTCACCGCGAGGCAGGCCAGCACGTCGTTGCCGTCCACCCGGACGCCCGGGAACCCGAAGCCGGAGGCGCGGCGGTAGAGCGGGATCCGGGTCTGGTTGGTGGTGGGCTCGGAGATCGCCCACTGGTTGTTCTGGCAGAAGAAGACCACCGGCGCGTTGTAGACCGAGGCGAAGGTGAACGCCTCGCTCACGTCGCCCTGGCTGGAGGCACCGTCACCGAAGTACGCGATCACCGCGTCGTCCGCGCTGTCCTTGGTGATGCCCATCGCGTAACCGGTGGCGTGCAGGGTCTGCGCGCCGATCACGATGGTGTAGAGGTGGAAGTTCTTCTCGTTCGGGTCCCAGCCGCCGTGGTTCACACCGCGGAACATGCCGAGCAGGTTCAGCGGGTCGACGTCGCGGCACCAGGCCACGCCGTGCTCGCGGTAGGTCGGGAAGGCGTAGTCACCGGTGCGCATCGCCCGGCCCGAACCGACCTGGGCGGCCTCCTGGCCGAGCAGCGAGGCCCACAGGCCGAGCTCGCCCTGGCGCTGCAGCGAGGTGGCCTCGGCGTCGAAGCGGCGGACCAGCACCAGGTCCCGGTAGAGCGAGCGGAGCTCATCGGGCGTGGTGGTCAGCGGGAAGTCCGGGTGCTCGACCCGGATGCCTTCCGGCGTGAGCAGCTGGATCAGCTCCGGCTGGGCGTCCGGCTGGGACTCCGAAGACTGAGCCTCCGAAAGAACTGGCGGGAGGGTGTCAGGTACGGCGGGGGCAGCCTTCTTGCGCGCCCTCGTCGTGCTTTTGACGGTCACGTTCACTCCTCGGTCTGTCCGGCCGCCCGGGGTCGCCGGTGACCGGTCCGGTCACCGCCTCGCAGGAGCGCGTGGGTATGCGCACCGATCTGCTCAGCAGGTGGTGTTCCTTTTCCGACGGCGTCCCATTACGAGAACGTTACCCAGCGCAGCCCCTTGGCGCTTCTGCGCTAGGACGTCCTAGTTGTTCGGGTCGAGGAGCGCCGCGGGTGTGGCGCGGCTCTCATTTCGTGGCCGTCAGGACACCTGCGCACGCTATCCGGGCAGCAGTCTCCGCGTAAGGGGGTAACGGGCATCAATTTCCGGATGGTGACCGGCACGGAGGATAGGACTTCGGTCCGTATTCATGGGAGCATTCGGCCGTGACTGGAAACGGACAAATCAGGGTATTCCTGCTCGATGATCACGAGGTCGTCCGCCGGGGCGTGCACGAGCTGCTGTCGATCGAGGACGACATCGAGGTGGTCGGCGAGGCCGGCACCGCCGCCGAGGCGCTCACCCGGATCCCGGCCGTCCAGCCGGACGTCGCCGTGCTCGACGTCCGGCTGCCGGACGGCAACGGGGTCGAGGTCTGCCGCGAGGTGCGCTCGCAGAACCCCGAGATCAAGTGCCTGATGCTCACCTCCTTCTCCGACGACGAGGCGCTCTTCGACGCCATCATGGCCGGGGCCTCCGGGTACGTACTGAAGGCCATCCGCGGCACCGACCTGCTCTCCGCGGTCCGCGACGTGGCGGCGGGCAAGTCGCTGCTCGACCCGATCGCCACCAGCCGGGTGCTCGCCCGGCTGCGCGACGGGGGCGAGAAGGAGGACGAGCGGCTCGCCCAGTTGACGAAGCAGGAGCGCCGGATCCTCGACCTGATCGGCGAGGGGATGACCAACCGTCAGATCGGCAACGAGCTCCACCTGGCCGAGAAGACCGTCAAGAACTACGTCTCCAGCCTGCTCGCCAAGATGGGTATGGAGCGCCGGACCCAGGCCGCCGCGTACGTGGCGAGGCACCAGGCGGACCAGCACCACTGAGAGCAGATCGCTGACACTGTGTCAAGTACCCCTGCCGGTAAGCACTACGCTCAGGGGACGTGACCCAAGGCACCTCCTTCGCGTGCGCACCGGCTCGCCCGGACACCAGCGCACCCCCCATCGGCACGCTCAGCCCCCCGGTCCAGGACCGCACCCTGGCCGGGGTGCTGCGCACCTACCGGCTGGCCCGGTTCAGCGCCATACCGGTCGCCGAGGGCCTGCTCAACCGGGGGTACCGGGTGGAGACCGGCACCGGCCGGTACTTCCTCAAGTGCTACGTCGACCAGGCCACCGCCACCCGCCCGGTGGTCGCCGCCCAGCACCGCGCGACCACCGCACTGGCCGCGCTCGGCCTGCCGGTCGCGCCCCCGGTGCGGACCCGGGACGGCCGCACCTGGACCAGCCACGGCGGCCGCCTGTTCGCCCTCTTCCCGTGGATCGAGGGCGAACACCGGCACGGCACCGAGTTGGACCTACGGCAGTGCGGCGAGCTCGGGGCGCTGCTCGGCCGCCTGCACGGCGCCCTTGCCGAGGTCTGCGCCCCCGTCCGACAGCCGGCCGGCCACCGGTCCGCCGACCCGGCGGAGACCGCCCTCCTGGTCGGCCGCCTCCGTGAACAGGCCAGGGCCGCCGGGGCCGGCCCCTTCGACACCCTCGCCGAACGACGGCTCACCGAACGGCTCGACCTGCTCGACACCCACCGGCACCGCCGCCCCGTCCCGCAGGCCGCCCCGCCCACCGGCTGGACCCACGGCGACTTCCACGGCCTCAACCTGCTCCACCGGCACGGCCGGGTGACCGCCGTACTGGACTGGGACAAACTCGGCCCCCGCCCCCGGGCCGAAGAGGCGGTCCGGGCCGCCACCCTGCTCTTCGACGACCGCGGCACCGGCGTCCTCGACCTCAACCGGGTCCGCCGCTGGTCCCGCGCCTACCGCAGCACCGGCGCCGCCGGCACCGCCGACCTGGCTGCCGCCGCGCACCGGGTCTGGTGGGAACGCCTCAACGACCTCTGGATGCTCCAGTGGCACTACCAGCGCGCCGACCACCGCGCCGACCACCTCTTCGCCGCCTCGGCCGGCCAACTCACCTGGTGGTGCCAGGAGTACGAACAGGTCCTCGACGCCCTGACCAACTGAAGTCTGCCTACGGGTTCGAGTTCGCCGCCGGAGTGCTGGGCGGAGCCGGGTTGGACGGGGAGTCGGTGGGTGTCGGCGTCGGGGTCGGGGTGGGTTTCGGCGTGGGAGTCGGACTCGGCGACGGCGTCGGGGTCGGGGTGGGCGTCGGCGTGGGGGTCGGCGTAGGAGTCGGGGTCGGGGTGGGCGTCGGCGTGGGCGTCGGACTCGGCGACGCCGTCCGGGAGTTGGTCTTGGTGGGCGACGGGGACGGCGACTCCGACGGGGACGGTGTGGCCGAGGCGGAGCTGGACACCGCGGGGGTGACCGGCGGGGTGCCCTTGTCATTGTTGTTCAGTGCCAGCCCGATGCCGATGCCTGCGGCGCCGAGCACCAGCAGCACCCCGGCCACCACCGGCCAGGGATTCCGTCGCCGCTTCGGGTCCTCTCCGCCTGACCCGTCGTCACCTCCGCCGCCGACGCCGTCCCCGCCGCCACCGCCGACCGCCGGGTACGGCGCCGAGGGCGTCTTGAACGGCGAGCCCACCGGATAGCCCAGCACCGCCGTCGGATCGGTACCGGCTCCGACACCACCGAGCGGCTCGGTGATCGCGGTGCCCCCGCTCGGGACGCCTTCGTAGCCGGGGTAGCCGCCGGTGTTCCCGGACCCGGCCGCCGCCAGCCCGGCCGCCGCGGCCGCCGCGGCGGCAGCGCCCGCCGCGTAGCCGGCCCCGGCCGCACCGTGCATCTCCCGGAGCGCGTGCTGCAGGTGGGCCCGGAACTCGTCCGCGCTCTGGAACCGGTCGTCCGGGTCCTTCGCCAGCGAGCGCAGCACCATCGCGTCCAGCTCGACCGGCACCCGGCCGTTGGCCTCCGAGGGCGGCACCGGCGCGTCCTGGACGTGCTGGTAGACCACCGAGAGCGGGGTGTCACCGGTGAACGGCGGGCGCAGCGCCAGCAGTTCGTAGAGCATGCAGCCGGCCGCGTACAGGTCGGAGCGGTGGTCCACCGGCTTGCCGAGGGCCTGCTCGGGCGAGAGGTACTGCGGGGTGCCCATCACCATGCCGGTCTGGGTCATGGTGCTGGCCGGGCCGGTGAGCGCGCGGGCGATGCCGAAGTCCATCACCTTGACCGCGCCGCCGGTCGTGATGATCACGTTGGCGGGCTTGATGTCCCGGTGCACGATGCCGTGCCGGTGGCTGTAGGCGAGCGCCTCCAGCACCCCGGCGATGATGATCAGCGCCTGGTCGACCGGCGGCGCCTCCTCGTCCACCAGCAACTCGCGGACGGTGCGGCCCTCGACCAGCTCCATCACGATGTACGGCGTGGACTCGCCGTTCTCGATCTCTTCGCCGGTGTCGTAGACCGCGACGATCGAGTGATGGTTGAGCGAGGCGACGGAGTGCGCCTCACGGGTGAACCGGAGCCGGGCGGTCTCGTCCTGGGCCAGCTCGGTGCGGAGCAGCTTGACCGCGACGGTCCTGGCCAGCCGGATGTCCTGGGCCGCGAACACCTCGGCCATCCCGCCCCGGCCGAGCCGGTGGGTGAGCCGGTAGCGGCCCTCGCCGACGGTGCCGAGCGGTGCGGCGGTGCCCCGTCCCGGCGTGCCCGGCCCGGGGCCGCCGGACGCGGGCAGCAGAGCCGTCTCCGCCGTCTCGGCGGTGCTGGGCGTGGGGGTGGCCGTCGGCACCTCGGGCGTCTCGGGGGTCTCGTCCGCGCCGTCGCCCGGCTGCTGTGTCTGTGCCATCACTCCTCGCCCCGGGCGGGTCGCCCTGTCAGTTGCGTCCTTGGAACGCTACCGCTTCGGCGGGCCCGCCGTGCCGTGGCGGAGCCGGTGCGACGGTCAGATCGGCCGGTCCGGGAGGTACTGGCTCGAAGCCGTCGACCCGCCGGTGTCGTAGGTGTCGTTCTGCCGGTTCTGCTCCTGCTTGGCCGCCACGATGGCGACGATCACCGAGGCCAGCACGATCACCCCGATGATCACCCCGATGATCACGAGCGCGGTCGAGCAGCCGTTCCCCTTCGCCGCCTGCGGAGCGAACTGCGGTGCGGCGTACGGCTGCTGGGGGTACGGCTGCTGATGACCCAACGGGTACGGCGACGGCTGCTGCTGCGGGAAAGGCCCCGGCGTGTGCGGCCCCGGGTACGGCTGCGCGAAGGCCGGCGGCGGGGTCTGCGGGCCGTACGGCGGCGGGGTGGACGGCTGGTACGGCTGGTGCACCTGCGGGGCGGGCCCGCGCAGGTCGCCACTGACCTGCGGGAAGCCGGTCAGCGAACTCCCGGCCGCCCCGGGGCCGCCGGCCGACACCGAACGCGGGCCCTCGCCGATCACCAGCGGGGTGGCCACCCGCAGCGGCGTCCCGGCGTCCGGCGCCCCGGCCGCGATCCGCTCCAGCTCGGCCCGCATCGCCTCCGCGGTGGGGAACCGGTGCGCCGGGTCCTTGCGCATCGCCCGGGCCACCAGGGCGTCCACCCCGGGGCGGACCGCCGGGTTGAGCCCGGACGGCGCGGGCGGCTCCTCCTGCACGTGCTTGTACGCGATCGAGAAGGGCGAGTCGCCGTCGAACGGCAGCTGCCCGGTGAGCAGTTCGAACAGCATGCAGCCGACCGAGTAGAGGTCCGAGCGGGCGTCCACGCTCTTGCCGAGCGCCTGCTCCGGCGAGAGGTACTGCGGAGTGCCGACCACCATGCCGGTCTGGGTCATCGAGGTCACCCCGGACTGCAGGGCGCGCGCGATGCCGAAGTCCATCACCTTCACGGTGCCCTTGGCGCTGACCATCACGTTGCCCGGCTTGATGTCCCGGTGCACCAGGCCCTGGTCGTGCGAGGCCTCCAGCGCGGACAGCACCGCCCCGGTGATCTTCAGCGCCTGGTCGGCCGGCATCGCGCCGTACTTGGCGATCGCCTCGTTCAGCACGTCGCGGAGCGCCTGGCCCTCGACGTACTCCATCACGATGTAGGGGGTGGTCGCGCCGTCCGGACCGACGTCCTCGCCGCTGTCGAAGACCGAGACGATGTTGGTGTGCTGCAGCCTGGCGACCGCCTGCGCCTCCCGGCGGAACCGCTCCCGGAACGCCTGTTCCCGGCCCAGCTCGGTGTGCAGGGTCTTCACCGCCACCTTGCGGTCCAGCACGGTGTCGTGGGCCAGGTGGACGGAGGCCATCCCACCCTGGCCGAGCAGGTGCCGCAGCACGTACCGGCCGCCTGCCAGCGAGTGTCCCTCGCCCGTGCTGCCGTCCTCGCCGCTCATGCTCTCCTGCTTCCCCCTCCGGCTGCGGAGGTGTCCCGGCTGCCCAGCCGTCCGGGTGCAGAACCGGACCGACCCCGGCCGCCGGCCCACAGGGGCCGACGACAGGGGTCAGGGTATCGGCTCGGCGAGCCGCCACCGGGTGCCGGGGCGGGGCCGTGTCCGAGCTGGAACGAAGTCCGTGCAGCAGCTCTACAGGTACGGCCCCGAGCGGATACCCCGCCCCTCGACCGGCTCGTCGAACTCCGCCTCGGCGCCGTGGCTGCCGGGCGGCAGCGCGCGCCGCATCTGCTCCAACTGCGCCCTGGCGGCCATCTGCTGGGCGAACAGCGCGGTCTGGATGCCGTGGAACAGGCCCTCCAGCCAGCCGACCAGCTGGGCCTGGGCGATCCGCAGCTCGGCCTCGGTCGGGATGCTGTCCTCGGTGAACGGCAGCGAGAGCCGCTCCAGCTCCTCCACCAGCTCCGGCGCCAGGCCGAGCTCCAGCTCCTTGATCGAGCTGGCGTGGATGTCCTTCAGCCTGGCCCGGCTGGCCTCGTCGAGGGGGGCCATCCGGACCTCCTCCAGCAGCTGCTTGATCATGCTGCCGATCCGCATGACCTTGGCGGGCTGCTCGACCATCTCGGTCACCGGCAGCTCGCGTGGCTCCATCGCCTCGCCCTCGCCGAACCGGCCGAACCCGGCCCCGGGGACCGCCCCGACCGGCATCCCGTCCGGGCCCACGATCTGCACCTTCGGGGCGTCCTCCGACTGCGACCGTTCGTTCATCGGCTTAGTCATAGCTCCTTCATATGCTTCACGCGGGGGGAGGGTCAACTCACCGACCATCATGCCGGGTACGAGACCGCCCGCGCCGCCGATCCGGCCTGACCCGCTGTCAGCGGCGGCGCAGCCGCAGGCCGACCAGCGCCAGCCCGCAGCCGATCATCGCCAGCCCGGCACCGAGCGGCAGCTGCAGGTTGGAGGCGTCGGTCCAGCGCAGCGGGGCGGTGAAGCCGGCCGCCATCTGGACGGCAGCCGCAGGCCGGTCGGCCGACTCCACGGGCTCGGCCGGTGCTGCCTGCTCCGCCTGCTCGCCGGGCTCGGTCGCCGAGCCGGTCGGGTCGGCCGGTGCGGCGCGCTCGGCCGGCGGGGCGGCCTGCTCGGC
>NZ_JBFUMY010000119.1:0-11962 GCF_054049135.1 Kitasatospora sp. P5_F3
GGTAGTTCGGTGGAGAGGTCGAAGGGCCAGCGGGCGGCTTCGATCAGACGGTCCGTCAGGTCGTCGGTGGCCTGGGTGAGTTCCCAGGGGATGGTGAGTTCGTGGGTGTCGACGACGTGTTGGAAGGGTTCGCCTTCGCGTTCGCCGAATACGGTGCGGAGGGCTTCGTGGCGGACCACGACGTCCCGTACGGCTTGTTGCAGGGCGGTGGTGTCGAGTGGGCCGCGCAGTCGGACGCCGAGCGGGATGTTGTAGGTCGCGCCGGGGCCCTCCAGGCGGTGCAGGAACCACAACCGCCGCTGGGCGAAGGACAGTTCCATACGTGCACTGCGCTCGCGCGGCACCAGCTCCGGGCGCTCGAGCTCGCTGCTGGTCAGCCAGCCGGACAGGCCCGCCACGGTGGGGGACTGGAACAGGGCCCGGATCGGCAGCTCCAGCTCCAGCAGGGACCGGGCCCGGCCGACCACGCGCATCGCCAGCAGCGAGTCGCCGCCCAGTTCGAAGAAGTTGTCGTCGATGCCGACCCGGGGGACCGCCAGGATCTCGGCGAAGATGCCGCAGAGCATCTCCTCCTCAAGCGAGCGGGGTCCGCGTGACTGGGCGCCGCTGTTGAAGACCGGGGCGGGCAGCGCCTTGCGGTCCAGCTTCCCGTTGGGCGTCAGCGGCAGCGTGTCCAGCCAGGTGAAGGAACTGGGCACCATGTGCTCGGGCAGCAGTCGCCCGCAGTGCGCCCGAAGCTCTGCGGCCTCCACCGCATGCCCGGCGGTCGGCAGCACGTACGCCACCAGGCGGCGGCCGCCGCTCGGGTCCTCGTAGACGCTCGCTCCGGCCTGGGCGACCCCGGGGTGGCGGGTCAGGACGGCTTCGACCTCGCCGAGTTCGATCCGGAAGCCGCGGACCTTGACCTGCTGGTCGGCCCGGCCGAGGTACTCCACGCAGCCGTCGGGTCGCAGCCGTGCCCGGTCGCCGGTGCGGTACATCCGCTCGCCCGCCGCCCCGAACGGGCAGGCCACGAACCGCTCCGAGGTCAGCCCCGACCGCGCCACGTACCCGCGCGCCAGACCCTCGCCCGCCACGTACAGCTCACCCTCCACCCCCCACGGCACCGGCCGCAACGCCCCGTCCAGGACGTACACCCGGACATCGGGGAGGGGGCGGCCGATCAGGCTCCGGTCGCCGGTGGTCGCCGGGTCGAGCGCGAGGTAGGTGGTGTGCACCGTGGTCTCGGTGATGCCGTACATGTTGACCAGCAGCGGGGCGTCCGCCGGGTGCAGCCGGTACCAGTCGGCCAGCCGGGCGGGCTCCAGCGCCTCGCCGCCGAAGACGACGGTGCGCAGCGCCAGCCGCCCGGCGACCGCCGGGTTCTCGTTCTGTTCCTGGATCAGCTGGTAGAACGCCGACGGGGTCTGGCTGAGGTGGGTGACGCCCTCCGCCGCGAGGAGTTCGAGGAAGTCCGACGGCGAACGGCTCAGGGCATGGCCGACCACGACCAGGCGTCCGCCGTGCAGCAGGGCACCCCACATCTCCCAGACGGAGAAGTCGAAGGAGACCGAGTGGAACAGGGTCCACACCTGCTCGGGGCCGAACTCGAACAGTCCGGCGGTGGTGCCGAACAGCCGCACCACGTTGTGGTGGGTCACCATGACGGCCTTCGGCCGGCCGGTGGAGCCTGAGGTGTACATCACATAGGCCGGACCCTCGGGGTCCGCCGACTCCGGGAACCCGTCGGCCGGCAGGTCGGCCAGCGCCCGGACTGTCTCCGGGGCGTCCAGCACCACCGGTTCGGCGCCCAGGCCGGCCAGCGCACCGACCGAGTCGAGGTCGGTGACGACCAGGGCCGCGGCCGAGTCGCCGGCCATGTACGCGAGCCGGTCGGCCGGGTAGCCGGGGTCGAGCGGCAGATAGGCGGCACCGGTCTTGAGCACCGCGAGCAGCGCGGTGATCAGCTCGGCGCGCCGGGGCAGCGCGACGCCGACGACCTGCCCGGGGCGGGCGCCGCGGGCGGCCAGCAGCCGGGCCAGCCGGTCCGAATCCCGGTCGAGCCGGGCGTAGTCGACGGTGGTTCCGCGCTCCGGGTCGGTCAGGGCGATCGCCTGCGGGGTGCGGGCGGCCTGGGCCGCGAACAGCCCGGGCAGGGTCGCCGCCCTGGCCGCGGCAGGGCGGCCGGTGTCCTGCGGCGGGGTGAAGGCCGCGTGTTCCTCGGGTGACAGCAGGTCCAGCCCGCCGACCAGGGCGGTGGGCTCCTGGCGCACCACCTGCGCCAGCAGGGCCAGGAAGCGGCGTCGGTGCCGGGCCAGATCGGCCTCGCCGTAGACCGCCGGGTTGGCCTCGATGTACAGCTGCAGGCCGCCGAGGTCGGGGTGCTCGTAGGCGGTGACCTTGAGGTCGTCGATGGTGCCGGTGGATATGGTGCGCCGGGCGGCCTTCGCGCCGGCGAACCGGGGCTCCTCGGCGAACGGGATGATGTTGACGGTCGGGCCCAGCATGACCGGCCCGCCGTCGGACAGCCGCAGCTCGCGCCGCAGTTCCTCGTAGCGGTAGCGCTGGTGGCGCAGGGTGGCGGAGGTCTCCTGCGACACCTGGGTCACCAGGTCCGCGATCGTCATGTCGGGCCGCACCCGGACCCGCAGCGGCAGGGCGCTGGTCAGCATGGACGGGGTGGTCCGGCCCACCTCGGTGGTGCGGCCGGTCACCGGGATGTTCAGCAGGACGTCCTGACGGTTCGTCATCCGGTGCAGGTAAGCCGCGAACGCCGCGAGCACGACCCGGTACCAGCTGACGCCGGCCTTGGCCGCGGTTTCCTTCAGCCGGTCGAGGTCCTCGGCGGGCAACAGGTCGTCCTGGCGGAGGAAGCCGTGCGAGGCCGCCGCCATCCGCCCGCCCAGCGCGATCGGCTCGGGGCGGTCGGCCAGCCGGTGCGTCCAGAACTCGCGGTCCTGCTCGTACTGCGGCGACTTGAGGTACTCGGTGTCCTCGCCGAGCACCGTGTCGAGCGGGGCGAACGGGGTCGGCCCGGGTGCTCCGCCCGTCGCCAGGGCGGTGTAGACCTCGCCGAGGCGGCGGCCGATCAGCCACACCCCGTACCCGTCGACCACGGCGTGGTGGTAGCGGTGGTACCAGAAGTGCCGGTCGGGCGCCGCCCGGAACAGGGCCTGGGTGAACAGTGGACCGTCGGTCAGGCTGACCGCGGTGTTCATGTCCGCTCGCATCCACGCCTCGGCCGCCGCCCGGGGGTCCTCCTCGCCGCTGACGTCGAGCGTGGTCAGTACGGGGTGGGCGAACGTGCTGACGATCTCCTGGACCGGCTGGCCGGACCGCTCGTGGAAGCGGACCCGGACGGCTTCGGTCTCGTCGATCACCTGCCGGAGGGCCGTCTCGAACAGTTGCTCGTCGACGGCGCCGTAGATTTCCAGATAGCCGCCGATGTTGAAGACGGGACTCCGGGGGTCGAGTTGCTGTGCGAGCCAGATACCGAGCTGCGCCGCGGAGAGCGGACGGAAGCCGGAGCTGGAGACAGGCGCCAAACCGGGAACGGACATCGAGGACTCCCCCTGGAAATGCCGGAGCACGAAGACAGAAGTGGGCGGGGCGGCGGCCGGGTACGGCCGTCAGACCACCGAGGGCGACAGGGTGCGGACGACCTCGTCGATCAGGTCGCAGAACCGGGCCACCTCGTCGGTGGTGTTGAAGTAGTGCACCGAGGCGCGTAGGACGCTGGGCAGCCGACGGGACGCCATGTCCACGCAAGCGGTGTGGGCGAGGCAGGCCCAGACGTTCGCCCCACGGGCGAGCATCGCCTCGCGGACGGCCATGTGGTCGCGGCCGTCGACCACGAAACTCACCAAACCGCTGAGGACGGGGCCCGAGTCGACCACCCGGACGCCCGGCACGGCCGAGAGGGCGGTGCGCAACTCGGCGGCGAGCTCGACGATCCGCCGCGAAGCCCGTTCGACCGTCCAGTCGAGTGCGTAGTCCACCGCCACCCCGAGACCGATCTTGGCGGCGGTGTTCACCTCCCAACTCTCGAAACGGCGGGCCCCCTCGGCGAACTCGTAGCGGTTGCCGCCGAGCCACCGGGCGCCGTCCAGGGCGATCGTGACGGGTTCGACCTGCTGCACGCGGTCCAGGCGGGCGTAGAGGAAGCCGGTGCCGCGCGGGCCGCGCAGGTACTTGCGACCGCTGGCGGCGAGGAAGTCGCAGCCGATCTCCGCCACGTCGATCGGGATCTGGCCCACCGACTGGCAGGCGTCGACCAGGGAGATCGCGGAGCCCTCGCGGGCGATCGCGCAGACCTCGGCCACCGGGTTGACCCGGCCGTCGTGGGTCGGCACGTGGGTGACGGCGATCAGCCGGACCTGGTCGTCCATGCTGCGTCTGAGCGCCTCCACGTCGATCCGGCCGTGCTCGTCGTTCTTCATCAGCTCGACCACGGCACCGGTGCGCCGGGCCACCTGAAGCAGCGCCAGGTGGTTGCCGCCGTACTCCACGGCGGAGACCAGAATTCGGTCGCCGGGCTTGAGCGGTACCGAGTAGAAGGCGTGGTTCCAGGCATGCGAACCGCCGGTGGTGAAGGCGACCTCCCGTGCGTCGCAGTTCAGCAGCCGTGCCAGTGAGTCGTAGACCCCGTGCTCGGCCTGCGCTGCCCGCTCGGCCGCCTCATAGCTTCCCAACTGAGCCTCGGCCCATAGGTGTTGGGTCATCGCATCGACCACCGGGACCGGCATGAGCGCGGCACCGGCGTTGTTGAAGTGGATCACCCGGTTGGCCCCCGGGGTCTCCCGGCGGGCCCGATCGATGTCGAACGGTTCCGGGGCGGGCCGGGGTGGCACGGCCGGCCCGGGGGCGGGCCGACGCACGGCCGGTCCGGGGCGGAGCGTGCGTAGACCGTCCCCGACCAGGCGGACCAACTGCTGTTCCCGGTCGCGCAGGTAGAAGTGGCCCCCGTCGAACATCCGGGCCCGGAACGGCCCGGTGGTGTGCCGCCGCCAGTCGTCGAGCGCGCCCCTGGGTGTCATCGGGTCGCCCGTCCCGCCGAAGGCGGTGACCGGGCAGGGCAACGGCTCCCCGGCCTGGTGCCGGTGGATCTCGCAGAGCCGGAAGTCCGCGCGCAGGATCGGCAGGAACAGTTCGGTCAGCTCCGGGTCGGCGAGCACCCGGTCGAGTTGGTCGTCCGTCTCGCGCAGGGCCGCCACGAACTCCCGGTCGCCCAGGGTGTGCAGGGTCCGGGCCCGGACCACACGGTCCGGCGGCGGGTAGCCGGAGACGAACAGGTGCGCCGGCAGGACGCCGCGCTCGGCCCGCAGCCTGCGGCAGGTCTCGAACGCGAGCAGGGCGCCCATGCTGTGGCCGAAGAACGCGAACGGCACGTCCGCGTCCTCCGTCTCCTCGGCGAGCACCGGGAGAAGGGCGTCGAGCACCTCGTCCACCGTCCGCAGCAGGGGTTCGCCGAGGCGTTCCTCCCGCCCCGGTAGCTGGACGGCACAGAGCTCGACGCCCTTGTCCAGCGTCTCGCCCCACCGGTGGTAGACGGATGCACCGCCGCCACCGAACGGGAAGCAGTACAGGCGCGCCCGGACGGTTTCCCCCGGTCGGGTGTACCTGCGTATCCAGGCATCGCGCGCGCGGGGTGCGCCGCCCGTGCCCTCGGTGAGTTCACCGACCACGAGACCTTCTCCAGTCGCTGTTGTCGACAACTGGGCTCAGGAGGCCGGTCCGGCCATCCGCGCGACCAGGCTCAGCGGGCGTAGATCCGTCCAGTGCTGCTCCACGTACTCCAGGCACGCCGGTCGCGTCTCCTCTCCGAAAACGCTGGTCCAGCCGTCCGGGACCTCCACGAACGCCGGCCACAGCGAGTGCTGCCCTTCTCCGTTGACCAGGACCAGGAACCGGCCGTCTTCGTCATCGAATGGATTGGTCATGGCTACTCCTTTCGTTGTGGCCAATAAGAACCCGGCCATCCCGAGTCGTCCGGGCTGCTGTCAGCAAGCTGCCAAGGCAATTGACCGCAACAAACGGTCCGGGACACGATTCCTACGGCCACGGAACAGGTTCCACGGAAGCGGATCGGCAGCAGGAGCTGAGGAATCATGGAGTTGCTGCAGACCTCGGGGGGCGTCGACGGACCGTCGGCGGCCGACCGGAAAAAAATGGAGCACCGGCTCGGTGGACTTCAGGAAAGCCTCGACGCGCTGCCGGAGCTGCCGGAGCGTTCGGCCGGGCAGCGGCGGCGGGCCGCCGAATCCCTGGAGGACGCGAGAAAGCTGCGCCGGGCGTTCATGCGTCGGAACGCGGCGGCGGTCTACGAGGAACTGACGGACGGTCGGCTGCGGTCGCTGCGGCTCGCCGAACTGGCCGCCCTCGCGGCGGAGTCGTTCCCCGGCCTGGTGCCGGACCAGGGCCGGCTGAAGCGGGAGGCGATCAAGCCGCAGCGGCACAAGGACGGCCTGGAGATCGACCTGGGCATCTTCTTCTCCGAGGTGCTGCGGCACCCGGAGAGCGGTCGGCACCTGGTCCACACCATGACCGAGCCGACCCCGCAGGCGCTCGCCCTGCTGGATGCCTTCCGGGCCACCGGCGTGGCTGACCTGGGGCCGGTCGAGGTCCGTCGGGTGGGCAGCGCCGGGCACGTCACCTTCCGGAACCACCAGGTCCTCAATGCCGAGGACAACGACACCGTCACCGCCCTGGAGTTCGCGGTCGATCTCGTCCTGCTGGACGACGCCATCGAGGTCGGAATTCTCCGTGGCGCCCCCGTCGAGCATCCCAAGTGGGCGGGACAGCGGATCTTCGGCGCCGGAATCAATCTGAGTGCGCTCTACGAGGGCCGCATTTCCCTGGTCGAATTCTTCCTGAATCGGGAACTCGGAGCCCTGCACAAGATATTTCGTGGACACCCGACCGGCGGCGGCCCGGACGACGAACTGGCGGAACGCCGGGAAAAGCCGTGGATCGCGGCCGTCGACACATTCGCCATCGGGGGTGGCTGTCAGATGTTGCTGGTCGCCGACCGGGTGGTCGCGGACGCCGCCGCATATGTCAACCTGCCGGCCGGCCGGGAGGGCATCGTGCCCGGCTGCGGCGTGCTGCGGCTGCCGCGGTTCGTCGGCGAGGGGCTCGCCCGGCAGATCATCTTCGGTTCGCGCGACATCGCGGCCGACAGTCCGGAGGGCCGGATGCTGGTCTCCGACGTCGTGCCGCGCGGGTCGGTGGAACCGGCCGTCCAACGCGCCGTGGACGAGTTCCTGGCCTGCGGGCCGGTCGGCGTACGCGCCAACCGGCGAGCGCTGCGGGCGGCCGTCGAGCCGGTGGACGCGTTCCGCCGGTACATGGCCACCTACGCGCTCGACCAGGCGGTCTGCATCCACGGCAGGGACGTCATCGCCAATCTCGAGCGGACCTGGGGACACAAGTTGTCCGCCCGCGCCCATGCGAAAGGACCTCACTCATGACCGATCAGCCGACCGGCCTCGTCCTGCCCTCCTACCAGGACGGCGGCGCCGAGCTCTGGGCCTACCTGCGCGAACTGCGCCACCGCAGCCCGGCGTTCCTCGACGAGCGAACCCAGGTGTACCACCTGTTCGGCTACCCCGAGGTGCAGCGCGCGCTTCTGGACACCGCCACCTTCCGCTCGGACATGAGCGAGATCATGCCGTTGCAGACCTTCGGCCGGGGCAACCTGGTGCAGACCGACCCGCCCCGCCACCGCGAGCTGCGCTCGCTGCTCAACCAGGCGTTCGCGGCCCGGACCAAGACCCTGCTGGACAGTCGGATCGCCGAGATCATCCACGAGCTGCTGGACGACATCGGCGACGAGGACAGCTTCGACCTGACGGAGCGGCTGACCTACCCGCTGCCCATCACGGTCATCGCGGAGCTGCTCGGCGTACCCGGCTCGGACCGCGACCTGTTCCGCAAGTGGGCCGACGACATGTTCTCGCTCAGCTTCGACACCGCGTTCGACCCGGAGCTCCCCAAGGCCATCGACGCCGCGGCCGCACCGATGATCGCGTACCTGCACGAGCACGTCCGGGAGCGGCGCCGCAACGGCAAGGAGGACCTGATCAGCGACCTGGTGGGAGCCCGGGTCGACGGACAGCACCTGGACGACGAGGAGGTGGTGTCGTTCTCGGCGATCCTCCTGCTGGCCGGCCACATCACCACCACCCTGATGCTCGGCAACGCGATCATCGCGCTGCACGAGAACCCCGACGTCGACGCGGCGCTGCGGGCCGACCGGGAGCGCTCCACCGGGTTCATCGAGGAGGTGCTCCGCTGCCGGACCCCCTTCACCCAGCTCACCCGGATGACCAATCAGGAGGTGGAGATCGGCGGGCTGACCATCCCGGCCGGGCGGATGGTGGCGCTCTGGCTGGCGGCGGCCAACCGGGACGAGAAGCACTTCCCGGACCCGGACCGCTTCGACCCCGCCCGCCAGCCGAACCAGCACCTGAGCTTCGGGCACGGCATCCACTTCTGCCTCGGCGGGCCGCTGGCCCGGCTGGAGACCCGCCTCGCGATGGACATCCTGTTCGACCGGTTCTCGCAGATCAGGCTGGACGAGTCGCAGCCGCCGGAGTTCTTCGCGGCGCCCGGGGCGCTCGGTCCGCGCCGGCTCCCGGTGATCGTCAAGCGTGCCTCGGTATGACCACCGACATCGCGCCGACGGACCTGGAACTCCTCGACCCGGCGGTGCTGGCACAGCGGGACGGCGAGAAGTGGGCGTCGGCAGGCCAGGACATCATCCCCGCCTGGGTCGCGGACATGGACTTCCCGGTCGCGCCGGCCGTCGCCGAGGCGGTGGTCCGGCGGGCCAGGGGTGACCTCGGCTACCCGGTCTGGTTCGACGAGAGCGACGGCGGTCCGCTCGGCGAGGGCACACCCCTGCCTGCCCGCCGTTCGTGGACGTGATCGAGCGGACCGGCCGGCGTCCGCTGACCGTCCCCGTCCAGGAGACGGACGGCGGACCGGAGTTCGGCCCGGGGCCGATGGAGCGGGCCGCCGCCGCTGCGGCGGGCCGGTGCCGGGTGCTCTTCCTGGTCAACCCGCACAACCCCACCGGGCGGGTACTGCGCCGCACGGAGCTGGAAGAGCTTGCCGAACTGGCCCTGCGCCTGGACCTGTTGGTGATCTCCGACGAGGTGCACGCAGATCTGACGCACGCTCCGCACCGGCACATCCCGTTCGCCTCGCTCGGCCCGGAGATCGCCGCCCGGACCGTCACCCTCACCTCGGGCAGCAAGGCGTTCAACCTCGCCGGGATCCGCTGCGCGGTGGCGCACATCGGGCCGCCCGAGGTGCGCGCCGCAGTCGACGCCCACCGCGGGCTGCTGTTCGGACAGGTCGGGGTCCTCGCGGTCGAGGCGCTCAAGGCCGCCTGGACGTCGGGGGACGCCTGGCTGGCCGACGTGCACACCGTCCTGGAGCGGAATCGGCGCCTGCTGGCGGACCGGCTGCCCGCCGGGATCCGTTGCCGCACCCCGGAGGCCACCTTCCTGGCCTGGCTGGACTGCCGGGACCTCGGGCTCGGGACGGACCCGATGCCCTTCTTCCGCGACGAGGCCCGGGTGCTGCTCTTCTCCGGCCCGGCCTTCGGAGCGGGCGGCGAGGGCTTCGTGCGGCTCAACTTCGGGACCTCGCCCGGGATTCTGGAGGAGACCTTGACCCGCATGGACAACGCGCTGCGGCGGACCGGCCGGGGCTGACGGCGTGACGAAGCGAGACCGAGAACCGATGGTATCCACGGGGAAATCCGGAGGACTGGTGGCCACGCAGGCTGTCGAGGACGTGTACAGCGGAAGTATCGAATCCCGGACGCACCGGGCCGCGCAGGCCCCGGACGCCGAGGCGTTCCAGGAACGCCGACTGGCGCGCAGACGTCGGCTGTCCGAGGACCTGGCGGACGGGCGGACCGAGACCCGGTACTTCCCGGTCCTCTCGGTGCTGGCGCCGGTGATGACCCAGTCCGAGGGTGAGATCACCTACCCCGGCGACCCGATGTGCCTCTACGCGGCACTGAGCCTCGCCGTGCACCGGGCCGTCGACGACGCGGGCCCGTTGGCGGAGTCCACGCACTACACCGATCTGGCACCGGAGTGGACCAGGTTCCCCGCCAAGAAGTACCGCCTGTCGGTCGGCGGCGACGGCTACCGGACGTACGGCGTGGCCCCCAACACCGACCAGACCGTCTTCGACCCACGGGTCTGGGACGACACCGCCCGGGCCCGCTGGGTGCGGCTGCTGCGTGAGGTACAGCCCCGGGTGGTAATGATCAGCAGCGTCTCGCCCGGGCACCGGTACGCCCTGCAGATCGCCGAACTCGCCAAGCGCGAGGTGCCGGACGCGTACGTGGTCCTCGGCGGGCGGCACGTGGACGAGACCACCGTGTGCTCACCCGACGGCGGGGCGCTGCTGCTCCGGCCGAGCAGCCCGCTGGCCGTCATGCGGGCCGGCCAGGTGGCCCGGACGGTGGACGCCCTGGTGAGCGGCGAGGCGTACCACGCGGTCGACCTGCTGATGCGGGCGCTGGCGCTGGCGACCGACCTGGACCGGCGCTGGGTGGACCGCGACCAGGTGCTGCCCTGCCTGCGGGGCCTGCTCGCCGAGCAGGGGCCGGGCCGCGGCAACGCACTGATCGTGCTCGCCGGCGACCGGGTGCCGGACATCCTCCCGCTGCGCGGCCCCGCACTCGACCTCGGCACCCTGCCCTCCCCGTACGAGGCGTTCGCGATCCGGTCGCGCTTCCCGATCTTCACCCACCCCGCCACCGGCGAGGCACTCCGCACCGCGCACTTCATGGTCTCCAACGCCTGTCCGTACCGCTGCAACTTCTGCTCGGAGTCCGCCCAGCTCACTCCGCTCCGGCGGTTCAAGGACGACGCGACCAGCCGGGCGATCGAGCGGGTCTGCGAGTACGTCGGCTACGGCGCCGAATCGCTGTTCTTCGACGACTCGGTGTTCTGGACCGGCCGCTACCGGGACATCGAGGCCTTCTGCGAGCAGCTCGCCGCCCTGCGCCGGGCCGATCCGGCGGAGCTCGACCCCAGGTACCGCCGCCACCTGGCCGGGGCCGACGACCTCGAACGGCTCCGTGACCTGCAGTGGGGTGCCCAACTGACCGTCGACACCGTGGTCGCGCTGCACGGGCGGGAGGAGTCCTCGCGGATCCTGCGGAAGATGGCCGAGGCCGGCTGCACCTATGTCTACATCGGCATCGAGAGCATGTCGACGCAGGTCATGGTGAACATCCACAAGAACCTCCGGCGCGAGGACGCGGCCTGGCGCGACAAGGTCAGGGAGGCCGCCGCCCTGGTGAAGGAGCACGGCCTGCAGCTGGGCACCTCGGTCCTGTTCGGCCTCGACGGCGAGACCCGGGCCAGCATCGACGAGACCATCCACGAGGTCGGCCTGCTGGTGGAGGAGAAGCTGATCGACCTGGCCAGCCCGAACATCCTCACCTACCACCCGGCGACCCCGGTCACCCGCGACCACGGCATGGCCGACAGCCTGGACTACCACTCTCCCAACCTCGACAACCGCGAGCCCTACATCTACTTCGAGGAGGCCTTCCCCGGCGTCGTCTCGGTCCTGCTGACCGAGGACGACATCTGGCACATCCACCGCGAGACCGAACGCCGCTGGGGCGTGGTCCGCAACGACGCCAGCCAGGCCCCGGCGGAGGACGCCGACCTCTGGAACGGCGACAACTGACCCGTCCGCCACCACCCACCGCCGGAGAGCCATGTCTCACCATGCCATCGAGCCGTCGCTGACCTGGGACGACGGCACCGTCATCGCGCTCGACCAGCGCGCCCTCCCGCAGCGGCACCGGGTGCTGCGGCTGGAGACCGTGGACCAGGTCGTCGACGCCATCCGCACCCTGGCTGTCCGGGGCGCTCCCGCGATCGGCCTGGCGGGCGCGTTCGGCGTGGCGCTGTCCGCCCGCGGGCACGCCGCGACCGGGGCC
>NZ_JBFUMY010000120.1:0-8789 GCF_054049135.1 Kitasatospora sp. P5_F3
AGCCGCTCCCGCTGCCGTCCACGGGTACGCAGCGGTCGCGGAGTACCGTCCAGGCGAGGTCCCGGCCGAGCTCGGCCGACCCAGCCGGGTCGAGCACGGCCGTGACGGCGTGCCCGGCGGTCCAGGAGGTGCGCAGCGCCCGGGCGGCGTCGCCGAGCAGCGCCTCCGGTACGGCGACGCGCCGGCCGACGGTGGCGTTCCACAGCTCGGCGGCCGAGGCGACGTCAGGTCCCTGCTCCCACAGGGTGGTCGGGTCGGCCGGCAGCAGGGCGGCCAGCAGGCGCTTGCGGGCCTCGCTGTCGAGGTTGCGCAGCTCGTCGCGGGCGACGGCGGCGTCCGCGACCTTCAACCCGAGGGCGGCCCGGGTCTCGGTGGGCAGGAAGTTCCGGTCGTACGCGTCGATCCCGGGCAGCCCGGCGGTGATCAGGGCGGCCATCGTGGGCGTGACGCCGGTGAGTTCGGCGAAGCGCTCGGCCGCCTCGGGCCGCCAGGGCGCCGGGCCGCGCGCGGCGGTCTCCGCGAGCACGGCGGCCACCCGGTCCTCCGCGTCCCCCGCAACGGGGGCCCCGATCATCTCCACCGTGTACGGCGCGGGCGGCTCGAAGCGGCCTGACGGGTCGTGGAACAGCACGGCTGACACGGTGTCACCGTTGTCCGCCTGGTCGGAGTCCGTGAAGAGCACGAACGCCCCGTCACCGAGCGCCAGCACGGTGTCCTGCTCGCTGTAGCGGTGCTTGCCGTCGGGGCCCAGCAGGTGATGGCCCGCCAGCTTCAGCACGCCCGCCCGCCAGTGCGGTGCGCCGCCGCCGAGGCCGAACCCGTCGAGGGTCTCGGCGAGCCAGGCCAGCGTCTGCCGTTCCTCCGCCGGGAGGATCCCGGAGGCGGCGCGCAGCGCGGCCGACTCGGCCAGCCCGCCCAGCTTCTCCCAGCCGATCCCGGTGTAGGGGAGCGGCTGCGCGTCCGGGTGCAGGCGGCCCGCCGGGGCGGCCGGTGCCTCGGGGCGGGTCACGGTGGCGAGGAAGGCGAACTGCTCGGCGATCCGGTGGGTGTTCGAGTTGCCCCACCAGTGCCCGAGGACGCCGAGGCCACTGAGCCCGGCGTGCAGCTCCCGGTCGCCCGGGCCGGTCGGCTCCGTGACGGCCGGGCCACCGGCGAGCTCCTCCGTGAGCCGGGCCGCGACCGAGTCGAGCACCCGCTGCTGGAGGGCGGTGTACCGCAGCACACCGAGCACACCGTTCAGCAGGGCCTGGTCGGTGACCCCGGGCAGCAGTGCGGCGACGGTGGCGGGCAGCCCCTTCACGTGCTCGACCGAGGTGACGGCGGCGACCGCGGCCTTGAGCAGCACGGCGGCCGTGTCGCCGTCGAGGCGGCGCAGCGCGAGCGAGCCGGCCTCGTCACGCGGGCGCAGGCAGTGCCAGTAGCGCAGCGGCGGCAGGATCGGGGTGCCCGCAGCGAACTGGCCGGGAGCGGCGTCGGTACGGGCCTCGGCCATCAGGGTGCCGTCGGCGTCGTGGAGCCTCACCTCGTAGTTGCCCTGGACCACCGCAACCGGACGGTCCGCACCGGGGAAGCGCAGCAACCGGGTGGGCATCCCGGTGTCGGCGGGCAGGGTGACGCTGTGCCCGGCCAGGTCCTCGCCCCGGTGGGAGCCGTCGGGCAGTCTGACGGCTCGCCAGCCGAGCAGGCCGCCGACCGGCGCCCCGCACGGGGAGTCCACCGCGTCCGGTTCTGGCAGCACCCAGCCGTCCTTGAAGGTGCTGCCGGCCGGGGCGTCCCCGAGCGCGTCGGCCAGGAAGGCCGGCAGCGAGACCCGGCCGAGCGCGCCGGTCGCCGGGTCGTACTCCCGCCAGGTGTACGGGTCCTCGCCGCCCGGGTCGGCCCAGACCCAGAACGACGTGCCGTCGCTGATCACCTGCCGGTCGCCGGGCAGCGCGGTGTCGCCGGCGTGCACGACGCCCTCGCCGGTGGTGCGGCCGCCGGCCGCGAGCGGCAGGCCGAAGCTGCGCAGCGTGCCCAGCCAGGTGGTGCGGGTGCCGCGGACCCGGGTGTCCTCCGGCATGGTGAACGTCCGGTCGGCGGCGGTGTGCCAGTAGCCGGTGGTCCGGTGCCGGTTGGCGCGCGAGTTCCACTGCACGAGCAGCGAGCCGTCCACGTACAGGAAGCCGAGGTCGGTGCCGTTGCTGTCGCCCGCCGGTATCCGCAGGTCATGGGTGAGGACGGTGCCCTCGGCGCCGATCACCCTGGCCTGCGAGGGGCCTGCCGCGATCAGGTGCGGCCAGGCGTCGGCGACCACGATCTCGTCGACGTCCTTGCGGGGCACCAGAGTTGACGCCGCCTCGTCCCAGGCGGGCCAGCCCAGCTCGTCCAGGATGCCGCCGCGCAGCGTCCGGGCCAGGGTCTGCGACAGGTCGAAGCCGATCGCCGCCCTGACCTCCTGCTCGGCGAGCACCAGCACCTCCCCGGGCAGCCAACCCAGCCGGGACAGCGCGTCGGGCAGACCGGGCAGGCCGGCCGCCGCCGACTTCGCGGCGACCTCCGCCATCCACTCGGCGAGCATCGGGCGGCCGCCCGGGGAGCGGGTCAGCACGCCGAACGCGGTCCGGCCCTCGTGGTCGTTGGAGATCCGGTACGCGCCGCGCCGGAAGGCCGGCCGAAACCTCGGGTCGGTCTCGACGGCGAGCAGGTCGCGGCGGCCCTCCTCGTCCTGGGCCCAAGCCTCCAGGCCGAGCGCCGTGCTCTCCTCGGGGTCGGCGACCGGCAGACCCAGGGTGAGCAGCTGGTCGAGCAGATCGATGTCGGACTCGACGATCGGCAACACCCCACCGGAGAGCGCGAGTTCGGTACGCAGCTGCTCCGCCATCCGCTCCACCAGCGGGTACAGCGTCAGGATCCGGGGCGCGCGCCGCCAGCCCCGGCCGCGCCAGGCGGTGAACCGGCCGAACCAGCCCGCGCTGCCGTCGGCGGGCCGCTCCGCCGCACCACCGCACAGACCGGCGTCCGCACCGGACTCGGTGAGTATCTCCAGCCACAGGCCCGGGAGTTCGCGGTCGTCACCGGTCGGCATCAGGTCGAGCAGCTGTCCACGGACGGCCGCGTCGCGCCGGGCCAGCGCGACCAGCGCGGCCCGGTGGCTCCGCCACCAGCCGCCCGCCGCCCGCAACGTGGCGGGCAGGGTGAGGAGTTCGGCCAGGTAGTCGCCCTCGGCCAGGTCCGGGTCGGTGCCCGCCGCCCGGGCCAGCTTCCGCAGGTCGGTCGCCATCTGCGCGGACGGCTGCAGCCCGCCCGCGGTGCGGCGCACGCAGAGCAGCCGGAACCGGTCGAACGCCTCCTGGGCCGGCACCCGCCCGGCGAGCTCCTTGCCGTACGCGGTCAGCACCTTGACGGGCAGTGCGCCCGCCAGGGCGAACTCCAGGAACACCGCGTCGATGCGGTCCTCGTCCAGCGCCAGGCCGTGCTGTGCCTCGGCCCGGCGGGCCTTGGTGAACAGCTGCGCGGCGTAGGTGGCGTTCTCCTGACCGAGGAAGACCCGGCCCGCCTGCTCGTAGAAGGTCGGCAGGAAGTGCGGCACCGCAGCACTGAGCCGCCCGGCGAGCTCCTGGTAGGCGTCCAGGGCGGCCTTCGGCTTGGACTTCGCCTGCCGGGCGATCCGCTCCAGCTCCGGCATGATGCCGAGCGCATGGTGGCCGTCCTCCGGATGGTGCGCTAGCACCCACTCGGGGAAGCCCAGCGCCTGGCGCAGCCCGAGACCGACCTCGGCCGGTTCGCCGTCCGGCTGCAGGCCCAGGTACCCCGCGGCCAGGTCCTCGGCCGCGCCGAGCTCGCCGGCGACGAGCCGCACCACGACCCGGCCGTCCAGGCCGGGGTGGCGGTAGCTGCGCGCGGTGAGCGCCACCGCGCGCTCGCCCGCGCCCTCGGTGCCGGGCGGCAGCACGGCGCCCGCCAGCAGCAGTTCGGCCGCCTGATGTTCCGTCATCGCCGCCGCGTCTCCCTCGGTGTTGTCGCTCATGCGTCCTTGCCCTCCTCGACCGTGCGCCCGGCGTACAGCGCCGCGGCCATCCGCATCCCCTCCGACCAGGCCACCGGCCCGACCTCGGGCAGGGCGATCGCCCGGCCGTCCTGGTCGTGCCAGCTCAGCCCGCCGGTCTCGGAGTCGCCGTCCCAGTAGGGTTCGCCGATCCACACGTGCGCCTCGACGGCCTGTCCGCGAGCTCGGCCGGCCGCAGCCAGCTCGCCCGGTGGATCTGCTCGACGCCCTGGACGACGCCGAGTTCGGCCGCGAACTCGCGCAGGTCCTCCAGGTCGGGCAGCAGCACCGGGTGCGGGAAGGTCACCGTGGCGGGCGAGATCCGGACGGTCTCGCCGTCCAGGTCGACCAGCCGGAGTTCGCCGTCTGCGGTGACGTCCCGCAGCAGGCCGACCTCCTCCGGGTCCGCGCCGACCACCACCAGGTCGCGCAGCGCGGCCTGCCAGGCCTCGTCGGGCCAGACCCGGGCCAGCAGCCCGGTCGGGACGGGCAGCGAGGACACCATCCAGGCGTCCGCCTGGGCGACACAGGACGCGGCGTGCCGGTCCAGCCACTCGGCGAACCGCCGCAACCGGTCCGTCTCGGGGTGCTCACGCACCGCCTTCGGGAGCGACTTCAACTGCCGCCCCGCAGCACGGCCGCCCGTCGAACGTGCCGTCACCCGGCCCTCCAGAAGGGTAACTTCGTACCCTTCGCCCGCCGCCAGCCAGCCCATCGGTCCCCACCTCAGTCTCGTACAAGTCGCCAAGAACCACCGCAGAGCCGGAGGGAAACGGACACTCCGTACGGTGATGCGGAAAAGCTAGCGGCTCACACGGACAATCGAGCGCGCAGGGTCTCCCCCGACCCCCTCGGTGACCTCCCCTGACCGGTCGTCAACGGCCGCCGCCCGTCACTCCGTGAGCTCTTGAACTCCCGTTCATCCGGGCGTTGCCCGCCACCGCGCGGGCCGGGTCGATACTGCTCCCCGAATCGGCCGACCCATCGGGAGACAACATGTTCAGCAAGTTCTACGCGTCCGCGAGCCTCGCCCTCGCGATGACCGTGGTGCCGGCCACCGCCGCGACGGCGGACGACGGCCGCGCCGCGCACGGCGCCCGCGCACCGTTCACGCTGGCCGTGTACGGCGACGCCCCGTACGGCACCTCGCCCACCGACACCTCCGAGTTCGAGGCGACCCCGGCGTTCATCGCCTCCGTCAACGCCGACCGGGACGTCAGCACCGTGATCCACGTGGGCGACATCCACTCCGGCAAGCAGTACTGCACCGAGGCGTACGACCGGTCGATCGCCGCGCTCTGGAAGACCTTCGCCGACCCGCTGGTCTACACCCCCGGCGACAACGAGTGGTCCGACTGCCACAAGGCCGCCGAGGGTGGCGGCAAGTACAACGCCGCAACGGGCACGATCGACCCGGTCCTCGACCCGGCCACCGGCCGGCCCGTCGGCTACGCCGCCGGCAACCCCGTGCAGAACCTCGACCTGGTCCGCCGGACGTTCTTCGCCCAGCCCGGCCACACCCTCGGCAGCAACTCCCTGCGCGTCCTGTCGCAGGCCCAACTGCCGAACTGGACACACCCCGAGGACTCCACGTACGTGGAGAACGTGCTGTGGGTCAAGAACGGCACCCTGTTCGTGACGGTCAACCTGCCCGGCGGCTCCAACAACGACGCCGACCCCTGGTACGGGGCACCGACCGCCTCCCAGGAACAGCTCGACGAGGCCACCCACCGCACCGCCGCCGACCTGCGCTGGCTGGACACCGCCTTCGCCCTCGCCCGGCTCGGCGGCATCTCCAGCGTGGTGGTCACCGCCCAGGCCGACATGTGGGACCTGGACGGCAAGCCGGCCTCGCACGTGGCGAACTACGAGCCGTTCGTCGCCAACCTGGCCTCGCACACCACTGCCTTCGGCAAGCCGGTCCTGCTGCTGATGGGCGACTCGCACGTCTACCGCTCGGACAACCCGCTCACCCAGGGCTCGGCCTGCACCGGCGACGAGGGCGTCTGCTCCTACGACGCCTGGAACAGCCACCCGAGCTACCAGGTGCCGAACTTCCACCGCATCGTCGTCCACGGCAGCACCGTCCCGATGGAGTGGCTGAAGCTGACCGTGAACCCCGGCGCCCACAACCCGACCACCGCCACCTCCTTCGGCCCGTTCACCTGGACCCGCATCACCAAGGGCTGACCCACACCCCGCACTCGGCGCGTGGGCGGGGAGTCGTACCGGCTTGCGGCGATCCGTCGCCTAGTCTTCCCGGGGTGGCATACCGTCAGGAAAGGGATATCTCATGTCTTCTCGTCTCAATCCGTACATCAGCTTCAGCGGCGACGCCCGGCAGGCCATGGAGTTCTACCGGGACGTCTTCGGCGGCACCCTGACGGTGAACACATTCGGCGAATTCGGCCAGGCGGGCACCGACATCGCCGACAAGATCATGCACGGCATGCTCGAGACCGACAGCGGCTTCACGCTCATGGCCTCCGACACCCCGCCCGGCTGGGAACACAAGCCAGGCAACAACGTCTCCGTGAGCGTGAGCGGGGACGACGCGGACAAGCTGCGCGGCTACTGGGCCAAGCTCTCCGAGAGCGGCACGGTCTCGGTCGCCCTGGAGAAGCAGATGTGGGGTGACGTCTTCGGCATGTGCACCGACCGCTTCGGCATCATCTGGCTGATCAACATCAACCAGCAGCCGGTCTGACGGCCGTCCCCCCTCGCGCCCGCCCCGTCGGCTCGGATCATCCTTCTCGGCTGCCGCTCAGCGCCGGTGAGCGCCCCGGATGATCCGGCCGACGATGGCGGCGGCCTGTTCCGGATGCCCGTCCAACCACCTGCGGAGGTGCACCTGGACGGCCTGCCCGACGCACGCCCGAACTGCCGCGTTGCGCGTATCCGTTGACCATGGCCGCCACCCATCACCGTCCGTGGGCCGGGAGTTGGCGAAGCCCAGGACCCGCGCCTCGCGGGAGGTACACCACCGCAGCGCCACCTCCACCGTGCCCGCCATCTGCAGCTGCTCCTGCACGAAACCGCACCGAACGGGGCTCGGCTGGGCGGCTTCTGTTGGACGAGAACTTCGTCCAACGCGCTGCCGTCAGGGAGCCGTCGGCGCGCACCCGGATGCTCTCGGCGCAGTGGCGCCACCACGAGCCGGTCGACCCCGGTGGCCGCCGATCGTCACCGAGTCGTCCCCGGAACACCTGGTCACGCTGGTCGGACTCCCGAGCGCGGTCCGTGCTGGCGGTCCTGTGCGGGCTGACCGTGCTGCTGGCGGCGGTGTCGTACTGGACCGGCCGGGGTCCGTACGCCGCCGACCGGTCCGCCCCGCCCGGGCCGCACGTGTTGCTGCCGTCGGTGGATGCCGCGCTCCCCGGGGGCGGGATCTTCCCCGGCAGCAAGTGCGGCGCCAAGGGCTTCCACCACTTCACTCTGCCACCCGCCACCGAGAGCGGGCAGCCGAGCGCACCGGGGCCAGAACTCACCCTCGGGTCATACGGGTTCGAGTCGATGTCGGCGAACGATCCCGGCGTCATCCCTCGGGTTCACCCGTCGTGAGCGACGTCCTGACCGCTGACAACCTTCTGCACTGACGAGATATCAGGGATGAGTCCCGCCGACCAGCGCAGCAGGGCGCCGCCCGCCAGCCGTACCAACTCCCGTGCAGCACGGTGGTGGTGGGTGGGATGGAAGCCGGGAACAGCACCCAACAACGAGCCGTCCGACGGATCCCAGACCTGTAGGCCAGGACCGCCCGCCGAGTACAGCAGCCCCCGATCGGCGAACAACTGCCCGTCCGGACCAGCGAATTCGACCACCCGGGCCGCCTGCACACTCCCGTACGGAGTGACCGACCGCCCGGTCACGTCCACCACGGTCACCCCCGGGACGATCCGTTCACGTCGGTCGCCGAGCCCGCCGATCGCCACCCGGCGTCCGTCCAACCAGGCGATCGGCCGATCCCAGTAGTGGTCGCAGTCGGCCAGTACCACCCGACTGGGCCCGTCCTCCGACTCGTACGGATTGCCGTCCAGCCAGTCGTGCAGGCTCCAGGCCGTGACCGCTCCGACCGGGTGCCAGATCCACCCGTCGTCCACCAGGAAGCGGCCGTCCGGCCCGACGTGCAACGCGCCGTGGTAGTAGTCGAGGTCATGCTGGCTCCCGGGCCCGGTCTCCCGTGTGGAACGGGACGGTGTCGGTGTCGCCGTCACCACCGTGCAGGACCAGCCGACGGGCGCCGGTCCTGAGGTCGAACACCTCACCGTGCACTCCGTAGTCGAGCACCACCGCCGCGAACCGGCCGTCCGCCGAGGCGTGCAGGCGCCTGCGCTGCTGACGGCCGTCCCACGGTTCAACCCCCACGGGGACGGTGACGCCGGCCCGGGCCGGAGTGGACCAGCGGCCCGTCTCCAGCGACCACCGCACGATCCGTCCGTCCTCGCACAGCGCCAGCCACACCGCCCCGGGCCCGTCCACGGGCGCCAGGTCGACCACCGGCCCCAGCCCGGCCGGAACCGGGGTCACCCGGATCGCCCGGCCGAACTCGGCAGCACCGTTCACCGGCATTCTCGTTCCCCTGTCTCCCGCCCCACCCCACGTGCCCGCACTCCATCACGATGTCCACCCCCGCACCAACTGCCCGAATCATCAAGCCGCTTGAAGCCAATGGCATGGCCCTGCCACCAAAATTCGGTTTCCCGCCCGCACCCGTCCGGGCAGGGATGGCGACCGCACCACTGTTCTCACCCGTCCGCGGGGGGGG
>NZ_JBFUMY010000120.1:8805-17568 GCF_054049135.1 Kitasatospora sp. P5_F3
CCCCCCCGCCACCACGTGAAGGAGAATCCGTGGCTTTACGAACCAGCCGCTTGCGTACGGCCCTGACCGGCCTGCTCGCCGCCCTCGCCCTCCCGACGGTCACCCTCGCCGCACCGGCCTTCGCCGCACCGGCCGCGCCACCGACGCCGCCCACCACGACCGCGTCCGCGACCGCACCCGCCGCCAAGATCGAGGCGAAGGTGCTGGAGCAACTCGCCGACGACGACAAGGCGGTGTACTGGGTCCAGCTCAACTCCCAGGCCACCACGGTCGATGCGCAGCGCGCCACCACGAAGACGGCCAAGGCCGAGGCCCTGCTCCGCGCCAAGACCACCCACGCGGACGCCACCCAGGCGCACCTGCGCGGCCTGCTCGACGCTGTCCGGGCCGACTACCGTTCGTACTGGATCGTCAACGCCATCCGGGTCACGGGCGACCGCAAGCTGCTGGACACGCTGGCCGAGCAGCCCGAGGTCGCCTCGATCCGCGCCGAACAGACCGTCAAGCTGGACGAGGTCGTCCCCGGCACCGCCGAGCCCAAGGCGCCGGACGCCGTCGAGTGGAACGTCGACCGGATCGGCGCCCCACGGGTCTGGGACGAGCTGGGAGACCGGGGCGAGGGCATCGTCGTCGCCAACATCGACTCCGGCGTCGACTACACTCACCCGGCGGTCAACACCCAGTACCGGGGCCGGACTTCGGACGGGGCGTACCACCACGACTACAACTGGTTCGACCCGGCGAACGTCTGCCCCGCCGCCGCGCCCTGCGACAACAACGACCACGGCACCCACACCATGGGCACGATGGTCGGTTCCGTCGGCGGCGACCGGATCGGCRTCGCCCCCGGCGCCAGGTGGATCGCCGCCAAGGGCTGCGAGACCAACACCTGCTCCGACGCCTCACTGCTCGCCGCCGGCCAGTGGGTGATCGCCCCCACCGACCTCAGTGGCAACAACCCCCGACCCGACCTCGCCCCCGACGTGGTGAACAACTCCTGGGGCGGCACGCTGTACGACGACTGGTACCGGCTGACCGTGCAGGCCTGGGTGGACGCGGGCATCTTCCCCGCCTTCTCCAACGGCAACAGTGGCCCCGGCTGCAACTCCAACGGCTACCCGGGCGGTTACACCAACGGCTACTCCTCCGGCTCCTTCAACAGCGCCGGTGCCATCTCCAGCTTCTCCTCCCGAGGCCCCGGCGAGAACGGGCAGCTCAAGCCAGACCTCGCGGCCCCCGGTGAGAACGTCCGCTCCAGCGTGCCGGGCGCCGGCTACGCCGCGTTCAGCGGCACCTCGATGGCCAGCCCGCACACCGCCGCCACGGTGGCCCTGGTCTGGGCCTACGCACCCTCCCTGCGTGGCAACGTGGCCGAGACCCGGGCCCTGCTCGACCGCACCGCCGTCGACACCGACGCCACCGCCTGCGGAGGCACGGTCGCGAAGAACAACGTCTTCGGCGAAGGCAAGCTCGACGCCTACGCGGCCGTCTCCGCCGCCCCGCACGGCCCGGTCGGCACCCTCACCGGCCACGTCACCTCGGGCGGCACCGCGCTGGTCGGCGCCACCGTGCTCGCCGACGGCGCGATCGACCGCACCGCCGTCACCGCCGCCGACGGCTCGTACAGCCTGGCCAACCTCGCCGAGGGCAGCTACACCCTCAAGGTCACCAAGTACGGCTACCTCCCCGCCACCGCCGAAGCCGTCGTGGTCGCCGACCAGACCGCCACCCGGGACTTCGCCGTCGAGCAGGCCGCCTCCGCCACCGTCACCGGCACCGTCCGCAGCGGCAGTGCCCCGGCGGCCGGCTCCGTGGTCACCGCCACCGGCACCCCTGTCAGCGCCACCGCCGACGCGGCCGGGCACTACCGACTCACCCTCCCGCTCGGCGAGTACGACGTCACCGCGAGCCCCCCGTACCGCTGTGCCGACCAGGCCCGGCAGCACCTGTCGCTCACCGGTGACACCACCGCCGACATCGAACTGCCGGTCCGCACCGACACGTTCGGCTACAGCTGCACCGCGACCAGCGGCGAGTGGGTCGGCGGCAGCACCAAACTGGCCCTGACCGGTGACACCGCCGCCGAGCAGGTCCGGCTGCCGTTCGCCGTCCCGCTGTACGGGGCCGTGCACACCGTCGGGTACGTCAGCACCGACGGCGTGCTGTCCTTCCCGGCCGCCTCCACGGTCTACAGCAACGGCGCCATCCCGTCCCCCGGCCTGCCCAACGGAGCGCTCTACCCGCTCTGGGACGACCTCTACCTGGACGTCGACTCCGGTGTCTGGACCGCCGCCACCGGCACCGCCCCCAACCGGGCGTTCGTCGTCGAGTGGCGCAACGTCGCGTTCTACTCCGACCGCACCCAGCGGCTCTCCTTCTCGGTGGCGATCAGCGAGGACGGCAGCTTCACCTACCGCTACAAGGACACCGCGGCCTCCGGCCTGGCCGCCGGATCGGGCGCCACCATCGGCCTGGAGAACGCCGCTGGCACCGACGCCCTCCAGTACTCCCTCAACACCGCCGTGCTCGGCAACGGACTGGCCGTCACCTTCCGGCCCGTCAGGACCGGCCTGCTGCGCGGCACCGTGACCGACGCCAACGACGGCAAGCCGCTGGCCGGTGCCGCCATCAAGCTGCTCACCGCCACCGGCAGCACGGCCGGTACCGCCACCAGCGGCGAGGACGGCAGCTACCTGCTGCAACCCGCCGCCGGTGACTACCGGTTGGAGGCCGGCGCGGCCAACTACGCGACCGCTACCGGCCCGGTCACCGTCACGGCAGGCGCGGTCCAACGGCCCGTCACCGCCCTGGCCACCGGCCGGGTCACCACCTCGGCGCCCACGCTGACCGCCGTCGTGCCCGCCGGACAGGCCCGCACCCGCACCCTCGAGCTCGCCAACGCCGGTGCCCCGACCGCCTACACCGTCACCGAGGCGGTCGACGCCGCCTGGCTGAAGGTCGAACCGGCCGCCGGCGACCTCGGCACCGGTTCCAGGCAGACCGTCAAGCTGTCCCTGGACACCGCCGGTGCCGCGCCCGGCACCGTCCTCACCGCCCAGCTGCTGATCCGCTCCGCGAGCGGCCGGGCGCCCCAACTCACCGTCCCCGTCACGGTGGTGGTTCCCGGCTACCAGGTCGCCCTGGACGCCGGCGCCACCGGCGCCTTCACCGACTCCCTCGGCGACAGCTGGACCAGGGACCGTGAGTACGCCACCGGCAGCTACGGCTACCAGGGCCGCTCCTCGGCCAAGGACACCCGGGAGGCGGTCACCGGCACCACCGACCCGAAACGCTTCCAGACCGCCCGCGAGGGCATGTACGGCTACGCCTTCGACCAGGTGCCCAACGGCGTCTACACCGTCGAACTGGACTTCGCGGAGCTGGACCGCAAGTCGCCCGCCACCCGGGTCTTCGACGTCCTGATCGAGGACCGGGAGGTGATCCCCGACCTCGACATCGCCCTGAAGGTGGGCACCCRCAAGGCGCTCACCCAGACCTTCACGGTCACCGTGACGGACGGCCGCCTGGACGTCCGCTTCGTGGCCGCCGACGGCAAGACGCTACTCAACGCGATCCGCGTCACCCAGCGCCCCGACCTCACCGGCTGACCCACCGTCGGGGCCGCGCACCCACGCAGGGCGCGCGGCCCCGGCCTATCCGGCCGGCGCGACCTGCACGGCGGCGTCGAAGTAGGCGTCGAAGTCGGTGATCACCGCGTGCAGATGCCCGAACAGTTCGAAGCCGACCGTACCGACCAGCGAGATCCAGAGCGTGAGCGACCGCTCCACCAGATCCGCGTACGGCTCGGCGGGCGCTCCGCCGATACCGTCGAGCACCCCTTGGCCGACGAGCCTGGGCAGCAGCTGCGCGGACGGTCTCAACAGGCCCTGGGCGTGGGCCTCCAGGACCAGCACCGCCAGCAACCGGGTGATCCGGGTGGCGGGGTCGATCGTGTCGTCAGGGGCCCGGCAGCCGGGCACCGGTTCGAAACCCCAACCTCACCCTGACAAGCCGAAGTCAGTATCCGTCGGACAGGGCGTAGTTCGCGGCCGTGCAGGCACGTCAGGAGGCCGGTGTGACCTGGTAGTTGGGACCCTCTGCGAACGTGGGAGCGACGTCATTGCCCCGCCCCCCGCCCGGCGCATCCCCGATCGCTCATACGACCCATCCGTCGACGGTGCTGGTCGCGGTCGGTACCGCCGTTTTCCCAGGGCACCTTGCGGTCCGTTGTTCTACTGGACGGCACGTAGGGGTCGACCCCGACAACACCGGCTTCAGGCAACGCGATCGGCCAGGGGTGCACCAGGGTCACTGCCCTCCTCCGCGATGATCCGCGCTGCCGTTGCCCTGGACAGGATGGACGCCGTACGAACAATCCGGTCCACACCACGGAGCATCCCTTGAGTATCCGCATACGTACCGCCCTGGCCGCCGCGCTCGTGCTGGGCCTCAGCGCGGGCGCGGTCGCAACACCCGCCCTGGCCGCAGCACCCAGCGCTCGGGTAACGGCGAGTCAGTCACCCGGACCGAACGCGAAGGCCTTGGAGGACGCCCTCCTCGGGCTGCCCGGCCAGGACGCGACCGCAGCGCTTGTCCGCGTCGGAGGCCAGGGAAGCTGGCACGGAAGCGCGGGGGTGCATGACCTGGAGAGCAACCGGAAGGCGCTGGAGGGGGCTCGGTTCCGGGTGGGGTCCACCACCAAGGTGGTCACCTCGGCCATGGTGCTGCAGCTCGCCGCAGAGGGCAGCCTGGATCTCGACGGCACCGTTCAGACGTACCTGCCCGGTCTGATGACGGACGCCTTCGAGCCGATCACCGTACGGCAGTTGCTCACCTTCACCAGTGGGCTCCAGCCCGGCGCCTCGCTCGGCCCCGAGAACGCCGAGGGCTACGAGAACCGCTTCAGGACGCTGACCCCCGACGAGGTGGTCGCGGAGTCCGTCGCCAAGGGCCCCTACCGGGGGCCGGGGGAAGGCCCGGGCAAGAAGCAGCGGTACGGCAACATCGACTACACAGTGCTCGGCATGCTGATCGAGAAGATCACGGGCGACTCCTACGAGCACCAGGCGCAGGCCCGGATCTTCCGGCCGGCCGGCATGCGGCACACCTCGTTCCCCGACGGCCCCGACCCGCGAATCCTCGGTGCGCACAATCGCGGCTACCAGAAGCTGGCCGACGGCACGGTCGTGGACGCGACCGAGTGGAACATGTCGGACCGGTGGGCGGCAGGCGACATGATCTCCACCACCGAAGACCTCGAGAAGTTCCTCTTCGCACTGTTCAGGGGCGAGCTCGTGCCCCAACCGCTGCTGGAGAAGGAGATGTTCACCGTTCCGGACGTCAAGGGCGCTGTGCTGAGTGCGGGACTGCAGCGCTACGACGCGGGCGGCGGACTGATCATCTGGCTCAAGACCGGAGCCCGGCCCGGTTACAGCACCATCATCGCGGCGACCAGGGACCTGTCACGAACCCTCGTCTACTCGGTGAACGCGATCGACGCCAAGGCCACGACCATGAATCCGGTCGGCGAGCGCATCGTCCGGGCCGCATTCATGCCCACCGGCTGACCCACCCTCAGGGCCGCGCACCCACCCGGGCGCGCGGCCTTGGTCTACCCAGCCGGCAGGACGGTGAGACCGACCGCCTCCCCCGCAACCTGCACGGCGGCGTCGAAGTAGGCGTCGAAGTCGGTGATCACCGCGTGCAGATGCCCGAACAGTTCGAAGCTGACCGTGCCGACCAGCGAGACCCAGAGCGTGAGTGACCGCTCCACCAGATCCGCGTACGGCTCGGCGGGCGCTCCGCCGATACCGTCGAGCACCCCTTGGCTGACGAGCCTGGGCAGCGGCTGCGCGGGCGGTCTCAACAGGCCCTGGTCGTGGGCCTCCAGGACCAGCGCCGCCAGCAGCCGGGTGATCCGGGTGGCGGGGTCGATGGTGTCGTCAGGGGCCCGGTAGCCGGGTACCGGAGAGCCGTAGACCAGGGCGAACTCGTGCGGATGGGCCAGCGCCCAGCGCCGGACGGCCCGGCAGGCGGCGAGCCACCGGGTGCCCGGGTCGCCGGTTACGGCGGCCGCCGTCTCGGCCGCCGCGCCGATCGCGTTGAACGCGTCGATGATCAGCGCCGTCAACAGGGCGTCCCGGCTGGGGAAGTAGCGGTAGAGCGCCGACGAGGCCAGGCCCAGGTCGCGCGCCACCGCGCGGAGCGACAGCCCAGCGGCCCCGGTCTCGCTGAGCTGCCGGGTGGCCGATTCCTTGATAGCGCGGGTGAGCTCGGCGCGAGCCAGCTGCCGCGCGGTCTGAGACGCCGTCATGGCGCCCATTCTGCATTTCGAGAGCAGCGCACACAAGAGAGAGCACTGCTCTTGACTTCCACCGGACCCGCCGACCAGACTGCCTGCAGGAGAGCACTGCTCTCCCCAGTCCGGGAGGGGACTCATGGCACGGCACATCGTCATCGGTAACGGCCCGATCGGCGCCGCCACGGCAGCGCTGCTCACCGAGCAGGGGCAGGACGTCACGGTCCTGACCCGCTCGGGCAGCCACGGCAGCACGGCGCTGGACGTCACCGACACCGCAGCACTTCGGCAGGCCGCCCACGGCGCCGAGGTGATCTACAACTGCGCGAGCCCGGCCTACCACCGCTGGCCCACTGACTGGCCACCGATCGCCGCCTCCGTGCTGGACGCGGCGGAGTCCACCGGCGCGGTGCTGGTGATGGCGGGCAACCTGTACGGCTACGGCCCCGTCGACGGTCCGCTCACCGAGGACCTGCCGCTCGCGGGCACCGGCGCCAAAGCCCGGGTACGCGCCACCATTTGGCGTGACGCACTGGCCCGGCACACGGCCGGACGGGTCCGCGTCACCGAGGCACGCGCCTCCGACTACTTCGGCCCCGGCGTCGTCGACCCCGGCTATCTGGCCCAGCGGGTGATGACACCCCTGCTCGCCGGGAAGGGCATTCGCGTCCTCGGCGACCCGGACGCGCCGCACAGCTTCACCTACCTCCCCGACATCGCCCGCACCCTCGTACGTCTCGGTACCGAGGAACAGGCGTGGGGACGCGCCTGGCACGTTCCCACCGCCCCACCCCTCTCCATCAGGGAGAACCTCCAACGCCTGTCCCGCCACGCCGGTCTACCCCCGGCGAAGGTCGGCTGGATCCCCTGGTGGCCCCTCCGCCTGGCCGGCCTCGCCAACCCTACGCTGGCCGAACTACCTGAAGTCCGTTACCAGTTCGACCGGCCCTTCGTGATCGACGCGAAGGCGTACACCTCCGCGTTCGGCGAGCAGCCCACCCCGACCGACCAGGCCCTGGCGGCCACCCTCACCTGGTGGCAGGAGAGGCTGGCGCAGGTCGCGTGAGCCCCGCACCGAGGCCCGTCGCAGGCGAGGGTCAGTCGAAGGTGACGACCATCTTGCCGAGGGCTGCTCCGGCGTCCATCGCCCGGTGGGCTTCGACTATCTCGTCGAACCGGAAGACCCGGGTGGGACGGGCCCGGAGCGTACCGGCCGCGACTTTGGCGTAGATCTCGTCCAACGGCACGTCGGTGAGCGCGAATTCGGGGGTGCCCAGGACGAAGGCGCTGCCGAAGAAGCTGAGCTGGACCCCACTGGGGAGATCGGCGATCGGGTCGAAGTCCCGCACCGGGTCGAAACCGCCCAGGAAGCCGAGCTGACACACCCGGCCCCGGGGTCGGACCAGGGCCAGCGAGTCGCGCAGGACACTGTTGCCCACGATGTCGAACACCGCGTCGACGCCGACCCCCCGCTCCCTGACCTGAGCGGCCAGCGCGCCGTCGTCGATCAGCACGTCGCCCGCCCCGAGCTTCTTCAACAGCGGTACGTGCGCCGGGTTCCGGGTCGTGGCGAGCACGGTCGCGCCGTGGTCGACCGCGAGGTTGACCGCGGCCTGACCGAGCGAGGACGTCGCACCCCGCACCACGACCGTCTCACCCGACCGCAGGTCCAGATTGCCGAACAAGCCGCTCCACGCCGTCGCATACACCTCGGGAACGGCCGCCAGATCGGCCCAGTCCAGCGACGAACGCACCGCCACCACATTGGTCGCCGGCACCGTCACCAGCTCCGCGTAACTTCCGTTGCGGGTCCGCCCCATACCCCCGAGGATCGCCACCACCCTGGTCCCGACCGGGAGTTCACCGGACGGGTCGGCCTCCACCACCCCGGCGCACTCGATCCCGGGGACGGCGGCCACCTTCCCCCAGGCGCCGCTGCGCATGTACGCCTCGGCATGGTTGAGGCCGAACGCCTTGACCCGGATCAGCACTTCGCCGTCGGCGGGCACCGGGTCGGGCAGTTCGGCGAGGGTGAGAACCTCGGGGCCGCCGTGGGCGGAAATGACGATGGCCTGCATGTCCCAGCTCCATTCTTGAGCACTGATTCAAGTATTGGTCCGAAAAAAGAGCCACCGCGCACGGTGGCCCATGTACCTCGCCGTCAGACGAGAGCAGCGAAGGCGTTGTCGACGATCGCCCGCAGCAGCGCCCCGTCGGGATTCGCCTTCCCGACGACCATCAGCCCCTGACAGGTGGCGACCAGCAGCTTGGCACTTCCGGCGCAGTCGAGCGACGCGCGCACCTGCCCCCTGCGAGCCGCGTTCTCCAGCGCGTGGGTCATGCACCGCTCGAGCCGGGCCAGGTGGCCGCGCACGACGGCCGCCGCCTCGTCGTCCTCGGCGGCCTTCTCGATCGCCGTGTTGACGAGCAGACAACCCTGCCGCCCCTCGGGACTGAGCAGGTCG
>NZ_JBFUMY010000121.1:0-8717 GCF_054049135.1 Kitasatospora sp. P5_F3
CCAGCGGCGGCTACGTCTTCCACCGCCACGGCCGCCCCCTCCACCCCAAGAACGTCCTCGACCACTTCCACCGGCTCTGCGACAAAGCCGGCGTCCCCCGCATCGCCCTCCACGACCTGCGCCACCTCACCGCCAGCTTCGCCCCGGCCGCAAGCGTCCCCCTGCCCGTCATCTCCAAAACCCTGCGCCACGCCACCCTCGCCACCACCATCAACCTCTACGGCCACCTCTTCAAGGACTCCGCCGACGAAGCGGTCCTCGCCCTCGCCGACGCACTCGACCGAGCCCAACCCGACCGACTCCGCGTGCTCCCGAACGATGACGACGGAACGCCGCTGGCGGCATAGCCAACGGCATCATCGCCACCGCGGATTGGGTGGTCGACCGACCCTGCACGTACGGGTACTTCAACAACCTCTCCCAAATTCCTCGTTGGTGCACAGACTCGGGGCCAGCGAGGTGCTCCGGCTCGTGGACGGTCGTGGATCATGCGGACAGAGCCGGAGCAGCGCGTGCCGAGGGCATTCGAACGCGCTCGGGGCCGGTATCAGGCGGAGAACGCCCGCAGGGCGAGTACGGATCCGTCCGGGTGGATGGATACCGGGCCGCCCCATTCCTCGTCGTCCCAGGAGTCGGTCGGCCAGGTGGAGCGATGGGCGTGCGCTTCGCTGCGGTAACGGTTGAGGCAGCGCTTCGCGAGGTGCTTGAAGAGGTCTTCGGCAACCCCGGAGAACGCTTCGACCCGGGTGCGGTTGAGGCGGTACACGTGGTCGGTGCCGACGAAGGGGATGCCGAGCAGCGTCCGTTCAGCGTCCTGGACGCTGCCGATCGCGGCGTGCGAGATGCCCCTGTAGCGTTTGCGTCCCTGTCGGTCGGTCAGGTAGGGGGCGGTCGCTTCCGCGTCGCCGGCGAAGGCGGTCAGGCCGGCCGCGCCGGTGCGGGCGAGGACGTGCTGGAACCAGGCGTTGTGGGCGGGGGTGAGGTGGAAGCCGGGGACGGTGTCCGGGCTCTCACCGCTGTCCGCGGGCAGCAGGATGCCGGGGAAGAGGTTGTCCTGGTCGAGTTCGCTATCCAGGTTCCGAGCGTCTTCGGCCGGGTGGGCGAGTTCGCCGCCGTTACCGTGCGCGTGCAGTGCGTGGATTCTCATCGGTCCGTCGACGGGGAGTTCCGTGCTGAAGATCAGGGCGGGCGTGTCGGTCCATCCGCCGATGTGGACGGCATCTGCGTGGACCGCGGCGGAGGCCAGCTGGCCGTGTGAGGCGGACAGGCCGCTGTGGTTGCCCTTGCAGGCGATCGGGAAGACCCGCGAGGGCCGCCCGGGCTTCCACACCTCGGCGAAGTACTGGGGTCGGTACGAGTAGCCGACGGACGTCCCGGCGTCCGTACTGGTCACCGCGAATCCGGCTCGCAGTGCAGTGTCCGCGGGAATGATCGACACGCTGTGGTCCGGATAACGCTTGGCCAGCACCTGTTTGGCCACGGCCAGGGCGAAGCCGACTCCGAGCTCGTCGGACTGGAGTGCCTTGTAGTAGTTGGCGGTGTCGCGGCCCTCGGCCGACAGTGCCATGAAGGTGCCCACCATGCCCTCCAGCGCCTGGCTGTACTTGAGGCAGCCCCAATGCTCCGCCAGGCCCCGCCCGGCGCCGCGCCGGGCGAGCGCGGTCGCACGTCCGAGGGTGTGCAGCACGTCCCACGGCGTCAGCTGGATCCCATCACCGTGTTCTGCGGCCGGGAGGGGGCCGAGTCCCTGTTTGCGACGAAGGGGTTCGAGTTCTTTCTCCTTCCGTTTCTGGTCGTCCTTGGCCGCACACGCTTCCACGTCCCTGAGCAGCTTCGCGCTGGAGTGGACCGCGACGTTCGACGGCTGTGCCAGCTGCCGAAGGACCTCGGTCACGTTCTTCGAGATGTCTTCCTCCACGTGTATGCCCCCAACTCTCCAGTTCCGCAGAGCAGATGCCGCACCATAGGCCGCGCCGGCGGGGCGCATGCCAGGGCGCACACGGACATGGCTGGAATCCGAGCCTCCGGCCACGGGCGCTGCTCGGGGAAGACTTGCGCAGGGACCGGGCAGGGACGGGGCGTGTCGTTCCTGCGGGCGCTGTGGTCGGCGAACGCAGGTGGGTCAGTCCTGGTTGAGGCGGCTGCGCCAGTCGGCGAACTCGGCCCTGATCGCGGCAGCGGCAGGCGGTTCGGTCCCGTACGCGGCGAACTGCTTGTCGCTGTAGCGTTCGACGCGGCGCAGTGCGTCGGCGAACATGGCGTGGTCGAAGCCGGCGTCGTTCTGGGCGGCGAGTTCGAGGAGCCGTCCGCGGGAGTATCCGGCGTGCAGGAGGCCGTGGACGTCGATGGCGTCGCGGACTTCGGCGCGACTGAAGAGCGCGCCGGTCTTGCCGGCGGCGACGTCGTCGCGGTGCAGAACCGGGCCGAGGTCGGATGCCACCGGCGGGTGGTGCAGGAACTCCGCCACCAGCTCGACCTTGTTCTGCGCGCCGGTTACCGGGTCGGTGACGTTCATGCGTGTGTAGGTCGGCACCTGCTGCACGACCTCCACCGCGTAGCCGGCCGCCTCGTAGGCGGCGACGGCCGCTGCGACGGCGGCCGGCATCTCATCCGTCGCGCGGTCGATGGGGGCGAACAGGTCGACGTCGTCGCTGAGCCGGTCCACGATGCGATGCGCCTGCACCGCGTAGCCGCCGGCGAGGGCATAGCCGAAATTCTCGGCGAGGGCGTCCAGCCCGATCCTGATCAAGCGCCGGTGCTGCTCGTCCACTACGCCGCTGCCGCGCGCGGACCGAGCTCGGGAAACCGTGCCTGCCACAGGGCGCGTAGTTCCCTGGGCAGGAACAGCTCCGCCCAGGTCCGCAGCAGGGTGTTCCGATCCAGGTGATCATGGAGGTCGGCGGGCGACTGGGCCTCGCGGATCACCCTCTCGTACATCAGGACGAGGTCGGCCGGATCGCCGAGATCGTAGGTGTACGGCGGGCCCCAGTCCAGGTGCCGCGGCAGCGTGACAGCGCCGGCCGTAGGACCGGCCAGCTGCTTCAGTGACGCCGGCAGAGCGTACGGCTTGGCGACGGCATACCTACTCATGGTCACTAGTCTGCCGCACCGAGACCTGGTGTTCCAGGACTCTCGCCCTCCTCCGAGCGTTCACGCGGCCAGCTCGACGTCGTCGCGCCAGGCAAGGCTGGGGGTGGTGAGGCGGCGGAGCATGCCAGCGGTGGAGGCCCAGTAGACGCGGGAGGCGGCATTGTCGGGCCGGTGGTCGTAGTCACGGGCGAGGCGCCGGTGGAGCATGAGGGTGCCGTTGACCTGCTCAACCACCCACCGCTTCGGTTGCGGAATGAACCCCTTGCCCTCGTCGTCGGGGTTGCGCCGGACCACCTCGACGGTGATGTCCTTCAACGCCCCGTGGATGATCACGGCGTCCTTGAAGCCCTGGTCGACCAAGGCCTTCTCCAGGCGCATCCCGCACCGTTCGGCCGCCTGGTCCAGCAGGGCGATGCCGGCCTCGTTGTCGTGCGCACTGGCGGCCAGGACCACCACACCGATGATCAGGCCCAGCACGTCGACGACCAGTCCCCGCTTCCTGCCGGGCGCCTTCTTGTTCGCGTCCAGTCTCGTGGTCTCCTTCGGCACTCCCGCCGCCACGCGTACGGACTGGGTGTCGATGATCACCAGGGACGGGTCCTCTAATCGCCGGGCCCGCTCACGCACCTGACAGCGCAGGATCTCCTGAATCCGCTGGTCAAGACCGTCCTGGCGCCACAGGGTGAAGTAGTAGAACGCCGCCGACCAGGTCGGTAAGTCGTGTGGCAGGAGCCGGCACTGGCAGCATGTCCGGTTCTGGTACAGCAGCGCGTTCACGACCTCGCGCAGGTCGCGGGAGCCCGGGGCCCCGGTCGCCGAGCGAGACACCCGCTCCAGCTTCCAGGCGGTGACCAGTGGCTCGATCAAGGCCCACTGCCCGTCGGACAAGTCTGTTGAGTACGGCATCCGTTCCATACCCCGACCCCATCATGCACACGACACGCGAGTCAGTCCGAATGCCTCCGTACCCACGAACGGGCGACACCAGATCATCCAGAAACGGACTTGACGTCCTCTGAGTCGGTGTGGGCTCGTCGTCCGGCTCGAGGAAGGGCAGGAGGCTCTCCGCCGCCCAGTCGGGAAGGGCAAGCGCAATGGTGCGGGGCAGATGTGCCTCGCACAGGAGGAGCCGCTCCTCGAAGACGGCCTGCGTCAGCCAGGTGAAGGTGTCGTTGTCCAGCAGGTCGGGGTGGCCGGCAGCGGCGTCGGCGAAGCGCTGCGCGTCAGTCGTGCCTGCCGGCCTCACCGTCCCGCTGCCCGAGCACCTCTTCGACGATCTCGGCGCGAGCCTGGGCATCCCCGGCATCACCGCGCACCGCAGCGTGATCGTCGACGGCCCCGTCGGTGGCAAGGTCGTCCTGGTCAACGGGGCCCTGGGCGGGGTCGGCTCGCTGGCAGCCCAGCTCGCCGCCTGGGGTGGGGCCACCGTCATCGGCACCGTCCGCCGCACAGCCGACCTGGACCGGGTCGATCCGGTGGTCATCTCCCACGCCGTCGCCCTCGACGCCGCCGACCCGGCCGTCGAGTTCCTCGCCCACGCCCCCGCCGGTGTGGACCGGATCATCAAGGTGTCCCTGTCCGACAACGCCGACCTCGACAACGCCGTCGCCGCCAACGGCGCGGTCATCGCCGCCTACGCCACTCGCGCCGACCGCACCGAAATCCCCTTCTGGACCCTGCTGTTCACCAACGTCACCCTGCGCCTGGTCGGCAGCGACGACTTCCCCGCCGACGCCAAACGCCAGGCCGCCCGTGATCTGACCTCCGCGGCCGCCGTCGGCGCGCCTACCGTCGAGATCGGCGACCGCTACCCGCTCGCCGACATCGCCAAGGCCCACGACCGCGTCGACGCCGGCGGCCGCGGCGGCGTTCTGATCGACATCCCCCGATAAGGCCCTGGAAAGCCGCCGTAGCAGCGGCCGCTGCCGTCTGTCGGCCCCTGACGCGTCTCAGTCCTCCGCGCCGTCATCATCGTCATCGAGGTCGACCGTGTCCGGGTCACGCAGGGGCCGCAGCCCGTCGACCGGCTGGGAGGGGTTGAAGTTGTAGCGGTCGAGCACATTCAGATTCTTGTGCTTGAGCGGGGACAGCCGGGCCACGTCCCCGTCCCGGATCTCGTGGCCCTCCGCGCGCAGGCCCTGGTCAAGGAATTGGAAGGGCGCTACCAAGGGGCCAAAGTCAGGGCGACCGTCACCGTGCAGGGGGGGCGGACCCTGGCCCTTCAGAGGCCGGCACCCAGCTCCATCCCCTCCTCCGCGCCCGGGAGGACCCAGGCCACGGCCGAGGCGGTGTGGGTCACGAAGGGGGTGAGGGCGTCGCGTTCGGCGAGGCGGGTCTGGACGCGGATGTAGAGGGCCGGGTCGCGGACGAAGGCGCAGAAGAGGAGGCCCCGGTCGGTGGGGCCGTCGTCGTAGGACCAGCCGCGCCGCAGCATGCGGGCGCCGCCGTCGAGCCGGGGGCTGCTCAGGCGGACGTGGGAGTCGGCGGGGAGGACGTAGGAGCCGTCGGGGTGTTTGGCGTAGACGTCGGGGTCGTCGTGCTCCGCGTGGCCGGTGAGCGGGGCGCCGGTGTCCGCCCGCCGTCCGATGACCAGTTCCTGACGCTCACTCGGGAGCGCGGCGAAGGCCCCGGTGTCCATTCGGATCCGGCGGTAGACCAGGACCGTCCCGTCGGCGTGCGGTCCGGGCGGCCCCCAGAGGGTGGGGTCGTCCGGGGCGGGGTTGGCGGTCCCGTCCTTGAAGCCGAAGAGGTTGCGCGGCGTCCGCCCTTCGGGGACGGGCGGCAGGAACCCGGCCTGGCTCCAGCGGACCGCCGCGCCGCTGCGCCCCGCCGCGGTGACCAGGTGCTCGGTCAGGACGCCGGTGGTCCAGGGCTGTTCGGCGGCGAGCTGGACCAGCAGGTCACCCCCGCTGCGGGCCGGTTCGAGGCGGTCACCGGCGAAGGCCGGCAACTCGGCGAGGGTCTCGGGGACGTTCAGCCGCAGCCGGCCGGCCAGCCCGGGCCCGACCGCCACCAGGGAGGTGACCGGCGGCGTGCCGTCGAGGCGGGCGTCACCGAGGGAGCCGTCCGCCGCCCCGGCCAGCACCGCACCGATCGAGGCCAGCAGACCGCGCAGCGCGTCCCGGCCCGCCCCGCCCGGCAGGTCTAGGGAGAGCAACCTGGTTACCGGCAGTTGAGGGTGTTTCAGCCCGGACTGTCGGGCGCCGTGGAACGGCACGGCGGCGGGCGGGGGCGGCGCGGCCGGGGAGTGGTGGGGCGCTCGGGTGAAGGTGGTGGCGCCCGCGGCTCCCGCTCCGGTGGCGAGGGCCGCGGTGAGCAGGGTCCGACGGTCGAACCGGGGGCGGCCGGGGGCGGCCCCGCCCTGCGGGTTCGCGTGTTCGGTGTGCATGCCGTCCATTCCAGACGGTAGAACACGATCCATGCAATTCCTCCGTGGTTTCATGAAGTTGATGTGCCGTCAGGCTGGGGCCTGCCTGGCGGCGCTGGGCGTGTTGGCGGCGGCGTCCGGATGCTCCTCGGGCGGCGAGGGCGGGGCGTCCGACGACCGCCACCCGCCGGGCGCGGTGATCAGGGTGCCGGCCGACCTCCCGACGGTGCAGCGGGCGGTGGACGTCGCGGTGCCCGGCGACCTGGTGCTGGTCTCGCCCGGCACGTACCGGGAGAGCGTACGGATCACCAGGCCCCGGGTGGTGCTGCGCGGCACGGACCGCAACGGGGTGGTCCTCGACGGCGGCCTGAAGCTCGTCAACGGGATCACCGCGACCGGCGCGGGCACCGTGGTGGAGAACCTGACGGTACGCGGCTACCTCGCCAACGGGGTGCTCTTCACCGGCGTCACCGACGAGAAGCTCCAGCGCCACGGCGCGGGCGGCTCGGCCTACGACCCGCTGGACACCACGCGCTTCCCCCCGGTGGAGGGCTTCCGGGCGACCAGGGTCACCTCGTACGGGAACGCGCTCTACGGCATCTACGCCTTCGACGCCCGCGGCGGCATCATCGAGGACTCGTACGCCTCGGGGATGGCCGACTCGGGGATCTACGTCGGCCAGTGCCGGCCGTGCGACACCCTGGTGCGGGGCAACACGGTGGAGCGCAACGCGGTCGGCATCGAGATCACCAACGCCTCGGAGAACCTGACCGTGGTCGGCAACCGGGCGGTGGGCAACCGGGTCGGAGTGACCGTCAACTCCAACGACCTGGAGTCCCTCGCGCCCCAGCACGGCGCGGTGATCGCGGGCAACGTGGTCGCGGACAACAACTCTGCGGACTCCCCGCAGCAGGCCGACGGCGGATTCGGCATCGGAATCGGGATCGGCGGCGGCGTCGACAACCGGGTGGAGCGCAACCTGGTCACCGGCAACCGGTCGGCGGGCGTGGTGGTCACCGACCCGCCCGGGCACCCGGCGAGCGGCAACCGAGTCACCGGCAACCAGGTCACCGGCAACGGGGTGGACCTGGTCGGAGCGGCGGCCGCGCCGAGCAACTGCTTCACCGGCAACGGCCCGGGCGTCCAGAGCCCGCCGGGGCTGGAGCAGTTGGCGCCCTGCGGGGTGAACGGCTCCGCCCCGGTGCCCAGGGGCCGCGCGGCGGCCGTACAGGCCCCGCCCGGCACCCCGTTCAACGCCGTACCCGCACCGCCGGCCCAGCCCTCGCTGCCCGACCCGGACGCCCCCGCCGTCCCGGCCGTCGCCCTCCCGGGACCGGTCGACCCGGCCTCCTACCCGCTGCCGACGGGCCTCTGACGCCCCCTCGGCCGGCTCTCTCGTCCGGGCGGGTCGTTCGCGCTGGGACGGCACGTCAGCTGACCGTCGCCCACGGGGCCTGGGGGAGCTCGGCGTCCGACTGCGGCCCCTCCAGGTCGAGGGTGGTGGGCGCGGGGAGCCCGGCGATCCGCATGGTGACGCGCCGCAGGCCGCCGTCGGCGTCGATCCAGTAGGTGAGCGGGGAGGTGGCGGTGTCGCGGTCGGCGGCCCCGCGCGGGCGGGGGCCGGAGATCCGGTCGTAGCTGCGGCCTTCGATCCGGTCGCGGCCCAGCCAGCGGGGGCCGGACTGGGCGAGCAGCAGCGGGTTGTCGGGCCGGTCCGCGCCGAGTTGGGCCAGCAGGTCGAGGCCGGCGTCGAGCGGGTCGGTGCCGAAGGGCCGCGAGGCCCAGCCGCTGCGCGGCACGTGGTCGGCCTGCTCCCAGGCGGGGCCGGCCACACCGGCGGGCGGCTTCGCCAGACCCAGCCCGCCGGCGTCCCACACCACCAGGCCCTCGTCGATGGTGCCGGCCGGCCCGCGGACCCGGTAGCTGCCCGCCGCGTGCCGGGTGCGGTAGTCGATGACGCCGTGCACCTCCGTTACCAGGCCGCCGCCCTCCTCCGCGGTCAGCGAGACCCGGACGGGGCCGTTGCCGTAGAGGGTGAACCGCGACAGCGCCAGCCGTGAGGCCTCCTCGGTGCTGAGCGGGCGACTCTCCTCCTGGTGGTCCGTCAGCCGCCAGGCCGTCACCCCGCCGGCGGCGAGCACGGCCGCCGCGAGGGCGGTGGCCACGGCGGTGCGGCGGCGGGGGCGTCGCTTCTTCTCGGTAGCCATTGCGGGGTCGTCCTCCGTGGGCGGGGCAGGGTTCGGGCAGGGGCCCCGGGACG
>NZ_JBFUMY010000122.1:0-12122 GCF_054049135.1 Kitasatospora sp. P5_F3
AGTGCGGGCACGCTGAGCCCCGCCTCGACGCAGGCGTCGGCGGCGAGGATGCCGATGCCGCCCGCGTTGGAGACCACGGCGACCGCRCCYCGGGTGCCYGGCAGGGGCTGGGCGTGCAACAGGGCTGCGGTGTCGACCAGTTCGGCGATGCTGYGGGTGGCCGTGATGCCGGCCTGCCGGAAGAGTGCCTCGCGGGTGACGGTGGGGGTGGCGGCGGCGGCCGTGTGCGAGGCGGCGCCACGTCGCCCGGCCGTGGAGCGGCCCGCGTCCACGGTGAGCACGGGGATCGTCCGGGTGACGCGGCGGGCGGTGCGGGCGAACGCGCGGGGGTTGCCGAAGGATTCCAGGTGCAACAGTGCGAGGTCGGTGCGGTGGTCGCTCTCCCACCACTGGAGCAGGTCGTTGCCGCTGACGTCGTACTTGTCGCCGAGCGAGACGAAGCTGGACACTCCGATGCCGAGCCAGGCCAGCCGCTCAAGCAGGGCGATGCCGACACCGCCGGACTGCACGGCGACCCCGGCACTGCCCGGCAGCGGGAAGGCGCCGCCGAACTCGGCATCCAGCCGCACCTGCGGGTCGGTCTGTGCGATGCCCAGGCTGTTCGGGCCGACCAGCCGCATCGAGTGCCGGCGGCAGGAGTGCAGCAACTGCCGGGCCTGCCCGGCGTCCAGCCCCGAGGTGAGCACCACCAGGGCCCGCACCCCAGCTCGGCCACACTCCTCTGCCACCCCCGGTACCACCTGCGGCGGTACGGCGAGGACCGCGAGGTCGGGGGTGCCCGGCAGGTCGGCGAGGGAGGCGTACGCGGGCCGGCCCGCCACCTCCTCGGCGTGCGGGTTGACCGCCCATGCGGGGCCGGCGAAGCCGCCCTGACGGATCTTCAGCAGGACGCTTCGGCCGACCGATCCGGGTCGGCGTGAGGTGCCGACGACGGCGACCGAGCGGGGACGCAGCAGTGCGGTCAGGCTGGCCACGTCCGCGGCCCGGCCGCGCTCGTCGACGGCCGAGCGGTAGTGCTCGTTGCTCTCGTCCAGCGGGACGCTGACCTTGATCTCACCCTGTTCGAGGTGCCGGTGGACGGGCAGGCCCAGATCGGAGAAGACCCGGTGGACGGCAAGGTTGCTCGCCATCGTGTCGGCCTCGATCGTGCGGATGCCGTGCTCGCGGGCCGCGTGCAGCAGATGCTCGATCAGCAGGGTGCCGACCCCTCGGTGCTGCCAGGTATCGGCAACGGCCACCGCGAGCTCGGCCCTGTCGGTGCCGTCGCCGACGCTCTCGTAGTCGGCCTCGCCGGCCAGCTCGCCGTCCACCCAGGCCCCCAGGGCAAGGAAGCCGGGCCGGGGCGACCCGCACAGCCGGTCGGCGGCGAGCCCGGGGGCACGTCGGCTGGCGCCGAAGAACCGCATCCGGCGGCTGGCCTCGGACATGCGCGTGGCGTGCAGGTCCAGCACGGCGTCATGGTCCGGTGGGCCGAGCGGGCGGATGAGCGCGGTCGTACCGTCGGCCAACAGTGCCTCGGTGGCGGGCGGCGGGTACTGGGCGGTGGGCATCGCCGGCTCCTCTCGTCGGCCCGGTCGGGGCCTCACCTCCACGGTGTGTCCGGATACGTCCCCGCGACAGGGCCCACCAGCCGCGCGGCCGGGGCCGACCGGCCCTCCCAGCGGGCCGGTCCGGGTCGCAGGATGAAGGTGATCGAGGGCGTGGGGAGGCCGCGAGGACACCGCTGGGGCAGACGACCGGAGGCGGAGATGTTCATGAGTACGACGGACGGAGACCAGGGCAGGACCCGGTCGGCGCGCCCCGGCGACATCGGCCGCAGGGTCGCGCACCGACGCGAGCAGCTCGGGCTGACCCGGGAGCTGGCGGCGGAGCGGGCCGGTATGGCGGTGAACTACCTCGACTACCTGGAGACGAGCCCGGCCGCGATCGAGATCGACGCTCTCACCAGGCTCGCGGGCGCACTCGACACCTCGGTCGGTCACCTGCTCGGCAGCACCCCCGACACACCACCCGGCCGGCCGCGCCGGGCCGCCGTGCCCGTACTGGAGGAGCTGGCGGCCTGGAAGTGCTGGGCCAAGATCTCACCGCGCGGGGTCGGCCGGGTCGCCCTGACCACGCCGGACGGACCGCTGGCGCTGCCCGTCAACTACCGCGTCCTGGACGCCACCCTGCTCTTCCGCACCACAGCGGACAGTGTGCTGGCCCGGGCAGCGGGCAGTCGGGTCGCGCTCGAGGTGGACCGGCTCGACGACGCCCTCGGCAAGGGCTGGAGTGTGCTGGTCACCGGGACGGCGGAGCAGGTCACCGACCAGGAAGCCCTGGAGTGGCTCGCCCGGCACGCCGACCCCCGCCCCTGGGCGGGCGGGCACCGGGACACCTGGCTCCGGATCAGACCGAACACGATCACCGGCCGCGGCATCCGCACCCCGGGCCTTCCGAACGACGGCTGACGGGCCGACAGCCCGGCCCGGTGAGCACCGGGCAGCACACGAGAGAAGTGAGGACCATGCAAGCAGTGATCGTCTACGAGAGCATGTACGGCAACACCCGACGGATCGCCGAGGCGGTGGCCGATGGCGTCCACGAGGCAGCGCCGGACGCGGACGTCCGGTGCCTGGAGGTCTCCGCGGCGAGCCAGGACGTGACCCGTTCCGCAGACCTCCTGGTCGTCGGAGGCCCGACCCACATGCACGGCCTGTCCTCCGGCCTGAGCCGCAAGCTGGCCACGAGCTCCATGGCGCGGAAGGACAAGGAGCCGGGCTCGCCCTCCGCCACCCGGCCGAAGCCGGAGGCCCCGGTCACCGGGCTGCGCAACTGGTTCCACTCGCTGCCCGATGCGGACTCCGGCGCGCACGCCGCTGCCTTCGACACCCGAGGGGAAGCCAAGGGCAGCGGAGGAGCGGCCGGCGGGATCGCCCGCCGCCTGGAACACCACCGCTTCGACCTGGTCGCCGACCCCGAGGGGTTCGTGGTGCAGGGCGCCGAAGGCCCGCTGCGCGACGGCGAACTGGACCGGGCCAGGGAGTGGGGCAAGCAGCTGGTCTGACGGAGCGTCGCCCCCGCCCACCACGGCGCGGACGCAGACACCCATCCCGGGGCGCCCGGGACCACCGGTGCCCCTGACGGCAGGAGAGTGCGATGGGACGCATGGACGGAAGAGGCGCAGTGGTGACGGGCGGCGCGCGGGGCATCGGCGCGGCCGTCGCCAGGGCGTTCGCCGCAGAGGGTGCCTGGGTGACGATCGCGGACGTGCTCGACGCCGAGGGCCAGGAGCTGGCCGTGGAGCTCGGCGTACCCGCCCGGTTCCGGCACCTGGACGTCACCGACCCGGCCGGCTGGACCGCGCTGCTCGCCGAGGCGGAGGAGGCGGGCGGGCCGGTGTCCGTCCTGGTCAACAACGCCGGCGTGCTGGCCTTCGGCACCATCGAGGAACAAGCACCTGAGGACTTCCGGCGGGTCCTGGACGTCAACCTCTACGGCGCCTGGCTGGGTCTGCACACCCTGGCACCCTCCCTTCGGCGCGCGGGCGACGGAGTGGTGGTCAACATCTCCTCCACCGCCGGCCTGATGGGCTACGCCAACATCGGGGCCTACGTGGCGAGCAAGTGGGGCCTGCGCGGCCTGACCAAGTCCGCCGCCCTGGAACTCGCAGCGGACGGTGTCCGGGTCTGCTCGGTCCACCCCGGCCCGATCACCACGCCGATGACAGCGGACATGGACGAGTCCATCGCGGCCGCCCAGCCGATCGCCAGATTCGGCACACCCGAGGAGGTGGCCAAGACGGTGCTCTTCCTGGTCACGGACGCCACCTACTCCACCGGCTCGGAGTTCCTGGTCGACGGCGGTGCGACGACCGGCAGCATGATCGTCGCCGAGGAGTAGGGGAGTAGCCGTGGCCGCAGGCCGGAGCCCGGCGGTCGACGCCTGGCACCTGGTGTACGAGGGGTTCGACGCCTCGTCGGAGGGCGTCCGGGAGGTGCTCTGCGCGGTGGGCAACGGCTACCTGGTCAGCCGGGCGTCCGCCCCCGAGTCGCGGGCGGACGGTGTCCACTATCCCGGCACCTACCTGGCCGGCTGCTACGACCGCACCGTCTCGCTGGTCGCGGGCCGCGAGGTGGCGAACGAGGACCTGCTGAACTGCCCGAACTGGCTGCCGTTCACCTTCCGCCCGGCCGACGGCGAGTGGTTCGCCGGCTCCCCGGCGAGCCAGCGCCTGGAACTCGATCTGCGCACCGGTGTGCTGACCAGGCGGGCACTGGTGGTGGACGCTCAAGGCCGCCGGACCCGGCTGGTGCAGCGCCGGATCGCCAGCCAGGCTCAGCCGCACCTGCTCGCTCTGGAGACCGAGCTGCTGCCGGAGAACTGGTCCGGCGGCTGTTCTACCTGTTCTCCGCCCACGAGGTACGGGACCTGCTGCGCCGGCTCGGCTACCCGGCCGGCCACGAGCTGCTGCGCCGCACCGTCGACTACTACCTACGCCGCACGGTGCACGGCTCCACCCTCAGTGCGGTGGTGCACGCCTGGGTGCTGGCCCGGTCGGACCGGCGCGCGTCCTGGCGGTTCTTCCGTGACGCCCTGGCCGCCGACCGCCAGGACCTCCAGGGCGGGACCACGTCCGAGGGCATCCACCTGGGTGCCATGGCCGGTACCGTCGACCTGCTGCAACGGTGTTACACCGGGCTGGAGATCCGTGACGACGCGCTGTGGCTGGACCCCCGGCTGCCGCACGCGCTCGGGCATCTCGAACTCGACCTGCGCTACCGGGGCCACTGGGGCGTGACAGTCGCGGTGGACCGGCACACCGTGACAGTGGGCCTGCCGGAGAGTCATCAGCAGCCGGTCCAGGTGCGGGTCAGAGGCACCGCGACGACCGTCCGGCCGGGCGAGCAACAGACCTTCACACTCTGACGAACCCGTCACCGCTCAGCGTCGGCGGCCCGACCACTGCGGCTCCACTGCGGCCCAGTCGGACCCCCACGACCGGACCGCCCGACGCTCCAGGACGCGTCGGCGGACCAGGTAGCCCGCCCAGGCCACACCGCCGACCGCGGCGAACCCGCCGAAGCCCTGGGCGCTCACCGTCACGGCCATCTCCCCGTTGCTACGCGGCGGCCGGGCCGGCAGACCGTCGTCGTCCACCCAGAGCGGCACCTCGGTGCCTGCGGGAGTGCCGCTGGGCGCGTCGATCACGCCGGTACGCGGCTGGGCTGTCGGCAACGCCCAGGTGCCGGTCGCCCGGGAGGTCGGAGCCGGCTCCGCCGGAGCCGAGGTGAGAAGCGTGGCGGTCACCTGGTGGCGGTGCTGAGCGAGCCGGTGCGCGTCGGCCCGCAGCCCGTCCAGCATCGTCAGGGCGCTCAGGGAGGCCGCCGCCGAGGCGATCATCAGGCAGAGGACCAGAGCGAGCAGGGCCCGGCTGCGGGCCCGGTCGACGGCACGGCAGAGCGAACTGGGTTCTCGCCCCAGGGCGCGGCGCAGGTGGCGGCGCGGTGAGGTCCGGCCGGCCGGCCGGTGGKGGGGGAGGGCGACGGCGGACATGGCACACCTCCTCGGTACGGGCCGCAGACGCGGTCGCTTCAAGCATGTCCGCAGTGCCGTTCGACGGACAGGGCCGGGAGGTCGGCCCGGCCGGGGCCGACCGGCCCTCCCGTGGGTGCCGCCGCTACGCCCGTCCGCCCGGATGGCCCAGTCTGAGGACACCACCTGCCACCTGGGCTTCCGCTGCGTCGTCCGCGGCCCGGACGGTCCCCGGGACTGACCCCGTTCGGCGCAGCGCGGGTGTCCGGCCACCGCTGCGGCGGCGAGACTCGAACTCCTCTCCCGTCCCCGCCTGACAGGCAGTGAGGCTCCCGTAGTGGCAGACCAGCCGGTGCCGTCCTCGACCGACCCGCAGGCCTCCTGGAGACTGCGGCAGCCGGCGCCGGGTGTGCTGTTCCGCCGTCCGCGCCGGGCGCTGCGCCGCGGCGCCACCCAGCTGGCCTGCATGGTGCTGGGCCTGGCGACGGGGCTGCTGATGCCCGGGATCGGACTGGAACCCAGGACGGAGTCCGGCCTGGTGGTCACCCTGCTGCTGACCATCGGCTTCGGCGCGGTCAGCCTGGTCACCGTCATCTTCTCGCTGCTCTTCCTGGTGGCGCAGTGGGCGTCCACCACGTTCACCCCGCGCCTGGGCCTGTTCCGTGACGAACCGTTGATCTGGGGCACCTTCGCGTACACCGTGGGTGTCTTCGTCTTCTGCGTCACCGCCGGGCTGGCGATCGGTACCCGCGATCAGGTCTCCTTCGTCATCCCCGTGCTCGCCGTGCTGCTGGCCGTCGGATCGCTCGCTGCCATGCGCGCGCTGCAGGTGAAGGCCTTCAACTCGATCCAGCTGGGCCCCGCCCTGGACGCCATCTCGGACCGGGCGCACCGCGGGCTGGACCTGCTCTACGCCAAGCCCTACGACGGCCCGGCCGCCCCGCTCCCAGCACTTCCGGGGGCCGGCCGGGCGGTGGACTGGCCGAAAGCCGGTGCGGTCCTCCAGCAGATCGACGTCCCACACCTGGTGGCGGCAGCGGCCGCGCACGGCAGCGTGGTGGTCCTGACCCAGCGTCCGGGGCAGCAGCTCGTCCGCGGGCGGCCCGTCGCCCATGTCCACGGCGGTGACCTTCCGGACGACGCCGTGCTCACGGCGCTGCTTCCGGGCGTCGAGCGCACCTTCGACCAGGACCCCGAACTCGCCTTCCGCCTCTTCGCGGACATCGCCCTGCGCGCGCTGTCCGCGGCGGTCAACGACCCGGCCACCGCCGTGCAGGCGCTCGACCAGCTGGAGGACGCGCTGCTGCGGCTGGCCTCCCAGGACCTCGACGTCGGCCGGGTCCGCGATGCCGACGGCGAGGTGCGGCTGATCGTTCCCGTCCCGGGCTGGGACGAATACGTCCGCACGGCACTCGACGATGTCATCCTCGCCGCTCACGCCTCCCCGATGACCCTGCTGCGCGTCCGCCGGCTGACCGGCCGGGTGCTGGACGCCTGCCCGCCGGACCGGCGTGCGGTCGTGACGGCCCGCCAGGTGTGGGTGGACACCGATGCGGCTGCCCGCTTCCCGTTGCTCTGGCCCGACCGGCAGGCTGCGCCCTGAGAACTGGCACTGCCGATCCGCTCCCGAGGAACACCCCGGCCACCCGATCGGCCCAGCAGCCGACAGCCCGTCAGGACAGCGCTCCGTCCTGACGGGAGGCTGGGAGTCCGATCCGCCCCTGGCAGAAGCCGGCAGAAGCAGGAGCCCCATGGACCAGAAGCAGCGCGGCCCCCGCCACCGTGTGCTCTTGGCGTGGCTGTTGGCGCCACTGGGCGCCGTGGTCCTGATGACGGGTTACTTCACCGTCCCGCTGGGCCGCTTCGGCCCCGACCACCCGCTGCTCAGCTGGATCAGTTTCACCGGGGCGCTGGGCGTCCTGGCGCTTCTGCTGCTGCGTCAGGTCCGCTACCTCCTGGTGCCCTCCGGGCGGGGGCGGCCCGGCGTCGGCATCACCGTGCTGATCTGCCTGTCGCTGGTCATCTTCGCCAGCGCCTACCTGGCGCTCTCCCGCCAGGCCGGCGAGTTCACCAACCTGAGCACCCGGTTGGACGCCCTCTACTTCACCGTGATCACGACGTCGACCATCGGCTACGGCGACATCGCCCCGGCCGGCCAGTCCGCCCGCCTGGTGGTCATGCTCCAGATCGCCTTCAACCTCGTCTTCCTCACCACCGCCGCCGGCGCGCTCAGCACCCACTTGCGCACCACCTTCACCACCCGGGCCCACGCTCGCACCCACGCCGACGAGACCTCACCCCAGCCCGGAGAGCAGGCCGATGACACCTGAACAGCCGCTACGGCCCGGAACGGCACTGCCCCGCAGGTGACGTCCGCCGCTGGGAGCCGCAGGACACCAGGCTGTAACGTGACCGGGTCGGCGGACAGCCGCCGGAGCGGGCAGCGGGGCAGGCGGAGGGCGGGGACGGTGGGGCGACCCAGCAGGGCACTGCTGAGCAGGGAGATCATCGCCAGGGCGGCGCTCGCCGTGGTGGACGAGAGCGGCCCGGACGGCCTCACCATGCGGGCGCTGGCCGACCGGCTCGGGGTCAAGGCCGCCTCGCTCTACAACCACGTGGCCGGGAAGGACGAGCTGCTCGACTCGCTCGCCGAGCTGGTCAACGCCGAGATCGATCTGACCCCGCTGGCCGACCCGCAGTGGCGGGCGGGCATCGCCGGGTACGCCCGGGGCTACCGCGCGGTCTTCCGCCGGCACCCGAACACGATCGCGCTGCTGGCCCGCCGCCGGGTCGAGGCCGACCGCCAGCTGCTCGGCTACGAGGCGCTGTTGGCCGCGCTCGGGCGGGCCGGTCTGGGGCCGGCCGATGCGGCGGAGGCGGCAGCCGCGCTGGACTACCTGGTGCTCGGCTCCGCGCTGGAGACCTTCGTTGCCGGGTTCGCCCGTCCCGCCGAGGAGTACCGGCCGGACTACCCGTCACTGGCCGAGGCGCTGACGCAGTCGGCCGCGCGGGGCGGCGGGCTGGACGAGCGCGGCTTCGAACTGGCCCTCGGGCTGCTGCTGGACGGGCTGGCCGCCCGGGTCTGAGCAGGGTCGAGCAGGGTCCCGGCATGCGGAGGGCGGGCCCGGTCTCGTCCCCGGCGCGGGCAGCGCACCGGCCTGGGAGAAGACCAGCGTGCCGTCCCGGATGATCGCCAGGGTCGGGATCGACTGGATGTCGAAGGCCGCCGCCAGCTCCCGCTGCGCCTCGGTGTCGACCTTGGCGAAGACGATGTCGGAGTGGCGCTCGGCGGCCTTCTCGTAGACCGGCGCGAAGCGCACGCAGGGCCCGCACCAGCCGGCCCAGAAGTCGATGAAGACGAAGTTCTGGTCGTCCGCGCCTCCGATCACCTCGTCGAAGTTCTCGGCGGTCAGTTCGACGGTGCTCATATCGGCTTGCCTGCCCTTCTCGTCCGGCTGTGATCTGCGTCGGCGTCAACCAATCGGTCCGCCGAGCTATTCCAGCGGCCTAGTTGGTGGGCACGTAGTCGAAGCGCGGGGTGAGGGTGCCGAACATCGAGTCCGCCTTGAGGCCGTCGCCGAAGTACGCCTTGGTCAGTGCGGCGGCGTCCGAGGTGACGTGGAACGGCACCCGGTCCAGGGTGAAGCCGGTCAGCGTGGGCCGGCCGTTGGCGATCACCTCGGCCGGGGTGGTGTAGGCGATCAGCGTCTCCTCGCTGAGCGGCTTCCCGTTCACCTTGATGCCGGCCGAGTAGCCCGGCTCGGGCATGATCCGGATCCAGGTCGGCACCAGCTCCATGAAGGTCTGGCTGCTCTCCTGGTTCAGGGTGATCCCGCCGGGATAGAAGATCCGGCCCTTCTCGTCCAGGTGGTCACCTGCGGTGGAGCCGATCGGCATGTCGAAGCCGTAGCCGTCCGGGTCCAGGACGAACGGCGGGATCGCGCCGAGCTTGACGTCGTTGGCGATCAGCCATGCCTTGGTGACGTCACTGACCCGGACCTTGGCGCTGCCCCAGGGGGAGATGTAGATCCGGGAGGCCCGCTGCTCGGTGCCCTGCGGCGCCGGTACGGAGGCCTGCGCGGTCGGGGCCAGGGCGACCGGAGCGGCCAGGGCGAGGGCGGTGGCGGCGATGGCGAGCTTGCGGAAGATGCGCATGTGCGGGCTCCTGGCGGGTGTCGGGTCAGGGGAGGTAGCGGAACGTGCCGGAGAGGACGCCGAACGGCTCCCCGGCCTGGAACGAGGTGCCGAGCGCAGCGTTGAGCGTGGCGGCGCCGACCTCGGTCAGCGTCAGCGGGACCTTCGTGGTCCGGACGCCGCCGAAGGTGAGGCCCCAGCCGGAGCCGAACGCGTCCTGCAGCGCGTACGAGCAGAACAGCTGCTCGGTCGGCGACTTGACGCCGTTCACCGCCAGGTACGAGGAGAGGCCGCGGTCCGGCCAGAACCGCAGCCAGAACTCGTCCATGGTCCAACTGCCGCTGGTCCCCGAGTTGGTGAGGGTCACCCCGCCCGGGTAGTAGACCCGGCCGAAGTTCTCCAGGTCGATGTAGTCGCCGGAGGTCGAGCCGATGTCGCTGATGATGCCCCGGTCGTCCGGCAGCGTGGTGACGGGAGCGATCGGTGTGACGGTCACCGCCTGCTCGGCCAGCTGGGCCCGGAAGCTCGGGGCCCACTCGACCTGAGCGGTGCCCCACGGGGAGACGTACGGGCCGGCCGGGATGCCGGCGGCCTGGGCGGAGCCGGGGGTGGCCACGGTCATCAGCAGGGCCGCGAAGAGCAGGGAGAAGAGCTGACGTAGTTTCATTATGACTCCTTGGCTGGAGAGCAACTCGCCGACCGCAGCAGGGGATGGGCATGCGGGCGCGCCGAACCAGGGGCTGGTCGGCCCCGGTCGGAGGATGCGCTCGAAGGCTAGCGGTGATCGGGGGCGATCCGTGTACGCATGACGCTTGAGAGGTACGGCCTGCGGCCGAAGTTGGGCCACTCGGGGGAAAAGCGTGACACGTCCGTGGGGGGTCGGCGGGTGTGGAGTGCGTGAAGATCCACTCGGCCCTAGGTTTGCCCCTGGCCGTCCGGGTTCCGGGCTGCCCCATGCTGCCCAAAGTCCGTTCGCTGAACGGCACTTCGGCATGCCCGCCGCGATCCCTGGAGCCGCCATGTCCGAAACCGCTGGTACCCGCCGTCCGAGCCGTCGCATGTTCCTCGGCGGCGCCGTCGCGACCCTGGCCGCCGCCTCGCTGGGCGGCCCGCTGCTCGGCCAGCCCGGACGACCACGACCAGGTGACCATCGTGGTCGACGTCCAGCCCGGCCAACTCCCGGGCGCCGGACCGCTGAACTACCCCTTCGCCACCCGGGCCCGGTACGAGCTGCACCTTGACGGCCGGGGCACCGGGCAGCCGGACACCACCTACCGGTGGACCTTCCGGAACGAGGACCGGCGGCTGTTCGGCGCCGGTCCGATCGCGGTCGGCCCGGTGCGCTCGCTCAGGGACAACTCACTTCTGTTCAAGCAGCGTTACACCCTGGAGCGGATCAGGGGCGGCCAGGTCGAGACGCTGATCTCGGACGGTACCGCCGCGCCCACCCACACCGGCCTGGCCCTGATGCCCGACTACGGCGCGCTGCGCAGCGAGGCCACCCGCAGCCTGCCCGGCGGCGGCCGGACCCTGGCGGGCCAGATCGCCGAGCCGTTCGTCGCCGACACCCGGGTCTTCGGCCTCTTCACGATCGGCACCATCGGCCCGGTGCCCGGTGCACTCCCCGCCGCCGGGCCGCTCTCCGCGCTGAACGTCGGTGCGTTGGTGCTCCAGCTCCCCAAGCGCGAACTCGCGCTGAACGGTGACCCGGAGCGCAACCCCGTGGTCGGTATCTGGTCCACCGTCTCCCGCGAGGGCGCCGACCTCGCCCGTGACCTGCGGACCCAGGCCGCGACGTACCGGCAGGTCGGCCGGCTCGGCAACCCGCACATCATGTTCGCGTTGTGGGGCACCTTCGCCGGGCTCTCCCAGCCGGGCGGCCCGGAGGACCGGTTCAACGGAAGGGCGGCCGAACTCGACGCGCAGGACCAGGAGTTCCTGGCCGCCGCGCTCGACCCGGCCCCGCCCCGCCGGATCGAGGCGGCCCAGGGCTTCACCGCACCGGCCGGGCCGCGCACCGACATCCGGGCACTCTTCCTCGGCGGTATCGGCAAGGACAACGGCTCCCGCTTCGGCCTCGACCTGAACACCCAGAGCATGAACGCCGACGCCGACCCGGCCGCCCTCCGCTGGGCCGACCAGCTGCGGCTCAACCTCACCACCCCGGTCAGCGCCGACCCGCACCCGTACGGCGTGCTCGACGGTGACCTCCAGGGCTACCCGAACGGCCGACGCCTGAACGACGAGATCGACGTGCCGCTGCTGCGGATGCTGGAGGGCGAACCCTCCGACCGCTCGGCCGCGCACCTGCTGCCGCCGTCCTCCTTCAACTGGCAGCCCAAGCCCGCATCGAGCGTCTTCCCGTACGTCAACCTGCCGCACGCGGGCCCGTGACCCGTCGGCGCGCCGTCGCGGGCGCGGTCGGCGGCGGAGTGCTGGTGCTGGCCTGCGCGGCCGGGCTGCTGGCGCTCGGG
>NZ_JBFUMY010000123.1:0-8454 GCF_054049135.1 Kitasatospora sp. P5_F3
CGCCGAGCACGGCGGCGGCCCGGACGACCGCGGCGGCCGGAGGGGCGAGCAGGGCGGTCCGGTCGGCGACCAGCTCCCGCACGGCGCGCGGTGCCCGGCCGGTGGTCGGCGGGCGGCCAGGCACCTGAGGGGCGGTCAGTTCGCCCAGCACCTCCTCGACGGCCAGCGGAAGACCTCCGCTGGACTCGTACAGCTGACGGACCAGGGCACCGGTGGCGGCCGGGCCGAGGGCGGCCACCGCCAGCTCACGGACCTGCGGCTCGGTCAACGGGGCGAGCGCGATCTCCGTCCCGCCGACTCCGACCGGGCGCCGGTAGGGGACGCCGAGCACGTTGCCGTGGCCGGGCAGCTCGTCGGCCCGGTAGCCGAGGACCAGGCGGAGCTGGGCCGGCGGGTTCCGGGCCAGCAGCACCAGGAGTTCCCGGGTGTCGTCGTCCGCCCACTGCAGGTCCTCGACCAGCAGCACGACCGGGCCGACCAGCCGCAGCAACTCGTGGACGGCCCGCATCAGTTGCTGGCGCGGGGTGCCCACCCCCGGTGGCCGATGACCGGCCTGGCCCGGCAGTCCCGGGCATCCCGGAAGGCCCGGCAGGTGCCCGGCGAGCGGAGCGGTGACCTGGCCCAGCCGGGTGCCGGCCGGGAGGAGCGGCACAGCCTCCCGCAGCGCCTCCAGGACGGCGCCGAAGGCCGGCGGCTCGCGCAGCGGGTGGCACCAGCCCCGGAGCACCGCGAGGCCGATGGCCTCCAGCCCCGGTTCGGCCTCGCGGAGCAGGCGGGACTTGCCGCTGCCCGCCTCCCCCTCGACCAGGACGACGGCCGGACCGTCCCGCACCACGGCCAACAACCGGGCCAGCTCCGCCTCCCGGCCCACGAAGGCGAACCTTCCGGCGGTGCGGCGGCCCGTCGGGGTCCCGCGTCGGTCGGGGCCTGGCATCGTCACGCACACTTCCGTAGGTCGGTCGACAGGCCCGGAGGACCGGTGGCTCGGGGGCACCACCGGTCCTCAGGGAGCGTCAGGCGGGGAGGCCGACGGCGCGTTCGCCGCTGCGCCGCTGCTGGATGACGACGGCGATGACGAGCAGGGCGCCTTGGGCGACGTTCTGCCAGAAGGAGTTGATGCCTTGGACGGTGAGGCCGTTCTCCAGCGCCCCCAGCAGCGCGACCGCGAGCAGGGTGCCGCCGACGCCGCCCTTGCCGCCCTTGAGGGCGGCGCCGCCGAGAGCTGCGGCGGTGATGGCCTTGAGCTCCAGGCCCTCGCTGCCGGAGACGGGTTGGCCGGATCCGGTGCGGGCGGTGAGCAGGATGCCGGCGACGGCGGCGACGACGCCGATGAGGGCGTAGACGGCGATGAGGTACTTGTTGATGTTGATGCCGGCCAGGCGGGCGGCGGTGTCGTTGCCGCCGACGGCGTAGAGGTTGCGGCCGATGTCGGTGTACTTGAGGAGCAGGTGGACGCCGGCGGCGGTGAGGATCAGGATCCAGACCATGACGGGCAGTCCGGCGATCTTCCCGCGGCCGAGGAAGACGAAGACGCCGTCGTTGAGGACATAGCCCTGCGCCCGCCCGTTGGACAGGAGTTGGGCCAGGCCCTTGTAGGCGGCGAGGCCGGCCAGGGTGGCGATGGTGGGGTTGACCCGGCCGTAGACGATGACGGCGCCGTTGAGCAGGCCGATCAGCACGCCGACGCCGACGGCGGCGGCCATGCCGAGGTAGGCGTTGCCGCTGGTGGTGGTGAAGGCCATGGCGGAGACGACGGAGGCGACGCCGGCTTGGGAGCCGACGGAGATGTCGAGGCCGCCGCAGATGATGACGACGGTCTGGACTATGGCGAGCAGGCCGGTGATGGTGGCGGCCTCGGCGATGACCTGGATGTTGGGCAGGCTGAGGTAGTTGTCGTTCAGCGTGCCGAACAGGGCGAGGACCACGACCAGGGCGCCGACCAGGCTGAGGTTCTGGCCGCCGACGGAGGCCAGGACGGTGAGGCGGCCCTCGGCGGGGCCGCGGTGCGCGCCCACGGCCGGCGGGGTCTTGGTGGTGGTGCTCATGCGGGTGCTCCAGGAGTGTGGGCGGGGGCGATGTCGTCGGCCATGGCAAGGGCGAGGATGGCCTCCTCGGTGGCTTCGGTGCGGTCGAGTTCGCCGGTGATGCGGCCGTTCTGCATGACCACCACGCGGTCGGCGAGGCCGAGGACCTCGGGGAGTTCGGAGGAGATCACCAGGACGGCGACGCCTTCGGCGGCCAGGTCGGCGATGATCCGGTAGATCTCGGCCTTGGCCCCGATGTCGATGCCCCGGGTGGGCTCGTCCAGGATCAGCACCTTGGGCTTGCGGGCCAGCCAGCGGGCCAGCACCACCTTCTGCTGGTTGCCGCCGGACAGCTTGCGCACCTCGTGCTCGATCGAGGGGGTTCGCACCCGCAGCCGGTCGGTGAACTCCTGTGCCAGGGCGCGCTCCTGGCTCCGGCGGACGAACCGGAAGCGGCGCAGCCGCTCCAGTACCACCAGCGAGGTGTTGTCGCGGATCGAGCGGTGCAGGAAGAGGGCCTGGGCCTTGCGTTCCTCGGGGGCGAGGCCCAGTCCGGCCCGGATGGCGTCGCCCGGGCGGCCGGGGCGCAACCGCACGCCGTCGAGGGTGGCGGTGCCGGCGTGGACGGGGAGGTCGCCGGCCAGGGCGAGGGCGAGTTCGGAGCGCCCGGCGCCGATCAGCCCGGCCAGGCCGACCACCTCACCCGCGTGCACCTGGAGGTCGATGTCGTGCACCGTGTCGGTGGTCAGGCCCTGCACGTCCAGCACCAGGCGGTCGGTGGCGACCCGGGTGCGGGTGAACATCGAGGAGAGGTCGCGGCCGACCATCAGGCGCACCAGGTCACCCTCGCTGGTGGTGGCGGCGTCCTGCACGCCGGCCAGTGCTCCGTCGCGCAACACGGCGATGCGGTCGGCGAGTTGGAAGATCTCCTGCATCCGGTGCGAGACGTAGACCACCGCCACGCCCTGGTCGCGCAGTCGGCGGATCAGCGCGAACAGCGCGTCCACCTCGTGCTCGGAGAGCGAGGAGGTGGGCTCGTCGAAGGCGATCACCTTCGCCTCACCCGTCAGCGCCCGCAGGATCTCCACCAACTGGCGCTGCGCGGGGGTGAGTTGGGAGCCGAGGAGGTCCGGATCGAGGACCTTCTCGAAGCCCAGGCGCTTGAGGTCGGCGGTGATCCGGGCCCGCAGGGCGGCCCGGTCCAGGCGGCGGCCGGCCTTGCGGGGCAGCGCGCCGGCGTAGACGTTCTCGGCGACCGAGACGTGCGGGATGATCTCCGGCTCCTGCGGAATGATCCGGATACCCAGGCGGCGGGCGTCGGTCGGCGAGGAGAGCCGGACCGCCCGGCCGTCCAGGACCACACCGCCTTCGGTGGGCTGGTGGTCACCGGTGAGGATCTTCAGCAGGGTGGACTTGCCGGCCCCGTTCTCCCCCATCAGGGCCGTCACCTGACCTGCCGGGAAGTCGAGGGTGACCCCCTCCAGAGCCCGCACCGCACCGAAGCGCTTGGAGAGGTGCCGCACCCCGGCACTGCCGGAGGTCTGCGGGGCGGTCGGCGGTCGGGGATCCGGGCTGGTTTCGCGGGCTCTGCTCATCATGGTCGCCTTCGGTCGTGCGGGAGGGTCCGAGGGCCCGCTCCCCGGGGAGGGGGAACGGGCCGACTGAGGGAGCGTCAGCTGCAGCTGACCCCGGCGGACTTCCAGGTCGTCGCGTCGACCATGGTGGTGGAGGCGAACGCCTCCTTCGGGAAGTCCTTGCCGTTCTTGAGCCGGTCGTACATGGTCTGCACCGCCAGGGCTCCGACCTCCTTGCCGTTGATGAACAGCGCGGCCTTCATCCCCGACGGCTTGTCGCTGCCCCAGTTCTTGCAGGCGAGGTAGGCGCCGAGGCCGACGCCGATGACCCGGTCGGAGCCGATGCCCGCGTTCTCCAGCGCCGTCACCCCGCCCTGCACGTTCTCGTCGTTGCAGCCCCAGACCACCCAGTTCTTGACGCCCCGGTTGGCCGTCACGGTCGCGGCGATCTTGTCCTGGGCGCCGGTCGGGGTGTTGTCGGTGGCCACGTCGATGTTCTGCACGCCCGGCACGGCGGCGGTGAAGGCGTCCTTGGCGGCCTTCACCCGGTCACCGCAGACGGTCACGTCCTGCTTCCAGGCCGAGATCGTCCTGGTCTCGGCCGCGCTCCAGCCCGCCTTCTTGAACTCCTCGGCGGCACGCTTGCCGACCTCACCGCCCATCTGCTGACCGGAGAAGCCGATCCGGGCGACCAGGTCCTCCTTGGCGCAGGCCGACGGATCGGGCCCGCTGGTGCAGATCTGGTCGTCCGAGGTCAGCAGCGCCACCTTGGCGTCCTTCGCGGCCTGCACCACCTGCGGACCGACCGCCGGGTCCGGCACCACGATGATCAGGCCGTTGGTCTTCTGGGCGACGGCCGCCTGGACCTCGCTGACGGTCTTGTTCGCGTCGCTGCCGAGGTTGACCACCTTGAGGTCGACGCCGAGCTCGGCCGCCTTGGCCCGCGCTCCGGCGGCCTCGCCGACGAAGTACTCCTGGTCACCCTGCTTCTGCAGGTACGTCATCGAGATCTTGCCGCTGACCGGTGCGACCTGGGTCTCGCCCGAGCCGGCCTGCTGGCCGGTCGAACACGCGGTGGTCAGGCCGAGGCCGAGCAGCAGGACGGCTGCGGCGGCGGTGCGGCGGGGGGTTCTGGACATGAGGTGCTCCTTCACGATGAATCCCACAGGACCAAACATTTCCTTACGGGATGCAACATATGACAGCGGCGTGAATCGCCGAGGTCAAGTAACTTCCGCAGTCGAGATCAGCTTGTGACCAATGGGCTGACGCAGCATCAACTACGGTGTAGAGATGGCGAATTAGCGCGTGTCGAGCAGCGCTGGATCACGTACGGAGGGGCCGCCGAGGCAGCACGGATCGCGCGGCCGGCCCACGGGAATGCGTACGGAACAACCATCAGAACCAAACAGCTGGGGGCCCGTCAACGAATGGGCGCGCAATCCGTTCCAACGGCCGCTTTCTGACGGGAGAGCACCAGGTGCACCCCACCGAGCCGGACGGCCCGGTCGCCGAGCGTGGAGCACATCACCGGCACGGGCTGCGACTCCCCGCCGGGCAGCGCCCGCAGCGCGGCCGCCAGCGGTGCGGCGAGCCCGTCGTCGGGAGCCGCGAGCGCACCACCGAGCACCACGACGGACGGGTCGTACAGCAGCGCCGCCGTCGTCACCGCCTCCACCACCAACCGGGCTCCCTCTCCGCCCGGCACAGGTGGCGGCGCCTCCCCCGGCCGGCCGCCCGGAGGCCGCAGGTACGCGTCCAGGCAGCCCAGGCGGCCGCACCGGCAGACCGCGCCGTCCGGCCGGACCACCACGTGCCCCAGGCTCCCGGCCCGCCCGGTCGGCCCCCGGTGGAGCACCCCGCCGAGGACCACACCCAGCTCGACCCGGTCGGTCCAGGTGACGCACAGCAGGCTGTGCACACCCGCCGCCCCGCCCTTCGCGTGCTCCGCGAGCGCGGCGAGCGCCGCGCTGCCGACCACCTCGACCGGGACGCGCCAGCGCTGCCGCAGCAGGTGGACGAGGGCGGCCGGCCACTGGTCGGCCACCTGCCCCGACTCCTCCGCGTACGTCCGCGCGCCGACGGCGAGGGCGACTCCGGTCAGCAGCTCGGGACCTGACGAGGTGTCGGCCAGCACGCCCTCGGTGCAGTCCAGCACCGCCTGCGCCACCGCCTGCCGGGACAACCCCGGCGGAAGGTCCACCCGCCGCTGCGCCAGGGCGAGTTGGGTCCGGCTACCGACCATGACGGCCAGGTGGCGCGGGCCCAGCTCGACGGCCAGGGCGGTACCCGCCGCCGGATTGAACGAGACCAGCGAGGGGCGGCGGCCGGCCCGGCCCAGGATCACGGGCCGCTGGGTGACCAGCCCCCGCTCCTCCAGTTCGACGACCAGGCTGGACACCGTGGTCGGCGAGAGTTCACTGCGCCTGGCGAGCATCTGCCGGGTCGCCGGGCCGTACCGACGGAGCAGGTGCAGCAGCAGCGCCCGGTGGGTGGCCCGCCGGAATGCCTGGCCCCGTTCGGGCACCCGCGCCCCGCCGACACCCGACCCCGGGCCCACACCCGGGCCGACGGCCGTCATCGGCCGGTCTCGCACCGAGCGAGGTCGGCCTGCTCCAGACGCACCAGGACCTCGACCACGGTGCCGTCCGGGCCGGTGGCGACCACGCAGCGATCGACCAGGGCCCGGACCAGACCGAGGCCCCGTCCGCAGCGGACGGCGTCGTCGGCCTGGCTGTGGCGCGGCTCGAACCGCTGCAGCCAACGTCCCCGGTCGCGCACCACCATCCGCAGGCCGCCCGGACTCAGGTCGACCAGCACCGCGACCGAACGACTCCCGCTGTGCAGGACGGCGTTGGTCGCCAGTTCGCTGACGACCAGGCAGGCGGTGTACCCGGCGCCCTCGGAGAGCCCCTGCCACCGGGCCCAGGCACGGACGAAGCGGCGCAGCTGGGGCACCGAGGCACTACCCGCCCCGGCGGCGCAGACCGCCCGGCCGAGTCCACGGTGCACGGCAGCCGGGAGGGCGACGACCGGAGCGGTGACGACCGGGAGGGTGACAGCCGGGACGGTCACGGCCGGGACGGTGACGACCGGCCCGAGGGCGGCCGCGTCGGAAATGAGGATGGGGGGCATGGCGCTCTCCCGGGTCTGTGCTCCCCGGTCGCGGGCACGCCGGAGCCGCGCCGTGGAGGCGCACGAGGATCCGAGGTCCGGTGCCGCGGGGGGCGGTTCGGGCAGGTGGTGTCCCTGCGGATGCGCCGGGAGGACCGATCCGGGAAGAGTGTGCCAATGGGCCGGTTCCTCCGGTGCTCCTCCATGAAAGCCCCGCAGGTCCGCCCCGTTCCACTGCTTCCGGTGCCATTTTCCGGTGTCGTTTCCGTCTCGGGTAGGGGTTCACCAGGTAGCGGACACCGCTCGGATGGGTAGTACGGGCCGGGGCCCGTCAGCCTGTTGACTCCCGCGCCGAGCGCGCTGTTTCATGTTCGAAACAACGTTGACTTCTGTTCGTTTCTGAGCCATTCGGGGACACTCCCCCGATCTGCGTCGCTCCGAGCAGTGGCCCACCCTCCGCCACGCTCACCCACCCGTGCCGCAATCCGCCCGAGGATCCCCATGCCCAGAACCGGTAGACCGCCCCTCCTCCTCCGCCTTCCGCGTGCACCGCTCGGCCTGCCGGCGGCCTCGCTCGCCCTGGCCGTCGCCCCCCTCGCGGCCACCGTTCCCGGCACGGCCTCGGCCGTCTCCACCCCCGCAGCGACCACCGTCACCATCGACGACTCCGAGTCCAGCCGCATGCGGACCCCCACCACGGTCAACTGCACCACCGGGGACGAGTGGTGGATGATGAAGCAGGCCAAGGAGCGGAGCCCGGACATCAAACTCGCCGCGCTCAGCTGGGGAGCCCCGGGGCGGGTCGGCGGCGGCGAGTTCTGGTCCACCGGCACTGTCGGCTACCTGACGAGCCCGCTCGGCTGCGCCAGGCAGCAGGGCCTGACCGTCGACTACCTCGGCGGCTGGAACGAGAACGCCTACGGCATCGGCTGGTTCAAGGAGTTACGCACCGCCCTGGACGCGTCCGGCAATGCCCGCGTCCGGACCGTGGTGTCGGACGACCGGGGAGTCGGTGCCTGAAAGGTCGCCACCGACGTGGTGGCCGACCCCGCCTTCGCCGACGCCGTCTCGATGATCAGCGCCCACTACCCCTGCCAGGGCGGCAACGGCGGCGAGGCGTACTCGTGCCGGGTCGACGCGGCTGCGCTCGACTCCGGCAAGCCGCTCCGGACCGGTGAGAACGGCTCGCACGGGCTCTCCGGCGGTGCGGTGCACGTCTGGGCCACCGACGTGAAGGACCCCAACTCCCCCACGAACGTGGAGCACCGGGCCGATCTCACGCCCGTCGACGGCTCCTACTCCCTGACCGTCAGCAGACACCGGTCAAGCACCCGGCTGACCATCTCCGAGTGCAAGCAGAGCGACCCGCGCCAGCGGTTCGCCCTGCGCAGAGCCTGACGCACCAGCAGTGACCGGCCTGCCCCGACCAGGGGCGGGCCTTCCCGTCTCGCACCGGCGGATGAATTCGGGGAATTCCATCCCGGCGCAAATGGGAAATTAAAACGGCCCAGGACCCCCATTGCCGCAATGGCAGGAATGCAACGGTCACGAGCAGGACATTTCCCATCGCGGACCTTGACGGAAATACGTAACAAGGATTTCATGTGGTGCATTCCGTTTGGACATGTTGATTCTTGACGGCTCCGGATTGTCCACCCCGACACGCATCCGAACCCCGAGATCGACCCACCCCGATCGCGATCCCCCCACCCCCACCCCCACCCCCACCCCCACCCAGGGAG
>NZ_JBFUMY010000124.1:0-8384 GCF_054049135.1 Kitasatospora sp. P5_F3
GCTGGAGTGGGCGCTGCCGCTGGCCGCGCTCAACCTGATGTTCGGCGCCTTCGCGGTGGTCCAGGCGGTCGTGGTGCTCGGCGGCCGCGACTCCATCCTGGAGAACACCGGGATGAGCCGCTCCGAGTACGCCCGGCAGGGCTTCTGGCAGCTGATGGCGATCACTGTGCTGACCCTGGTCGTGGTGGCCGTCGCGCAGCGCTGGGCCCCGCGCACCACCGAGTCCGACCGCCGGCTCGCGAGGCTGCTGCTCGGCGCGCTCTGCGTCCTCACGCTGGTCGTGGTCGCCTCCGCGCTCGGCCGGATGTGGTTCTACGTCGACGCCTCCGGGCTGACCCAACTGCGGCTCTGGGTCCTGGTGGTGGAGATCTGGCTCGGCGTGGTGTTCCTGCTGGTGATCGCGGCAGGCGCACTCCGGAGCTCCTCCTGGCTGCCGCGCGCCGTGGTGCTGAGCGGTATGGCCACCGCCGCCGTCTACGGCCTGATGGGCCCGGACGCGATCGTCGCCGAGCAGAACGTGGCCCGCTTCGAGAGCACCACGCAGATCGACCTGCGGAACTTCGACGGCCTCTCCCTGGACGCCGTCCCCGCCCTGGACCGGCTGCCCGCCGACCAGCGGACCTGCGCCCTGGCGCTGGTCAGCCGAAACCTCGGTGACACCCCCAGGCCGTGGTACGCCACCAGCCTCGCCGAGTACCGGGCCCGCGAGGTGCTGACCGAGCGCCCGCCGGCCGACGCGGCGAGCCGGGCGGCGGCGTGCAGGCGGGTCGGGTTCTCCGACGGCTACCGGTACTGACACCTTCCGGCCTTCACCTGGCGGACAAGGCCGTGCGGTAGTCGGACAGCGCGGCCGCGGTACCGGCGAGTGGGAACCGGGCGCCGAGCTGCCCGTCCGGGCGGACGACGAAGCCGGTCGCACCGTCGGGGCGGTACAGCCGGGCGAACTCCCCGGCGGTGTCGCGGTACTCGGGGGCGGCCAGGGTGCCGGGGCCGACCGGCGCGGCTGCGGGGGAGAGGACGGCGATGGTCCGGGAGCGGCCCGAGCCGTCGGGGCGGTCGCCCGGCAGCGGCACCCCCGCAGCCGCTTCGGCGGCGGGGGCCAGATCCGCCGGGTCGGCCGCGTAGAGGATCACCACATGGCCGGTACGGCCGCGCAGCAGGTCGAGCAGGCGCAGCGGGTAACCGGCGACCGGAGCCGTCAGGCCGGTGCAGTCGGGGGCCCGGTCGCCGGGCTGGGGCGCGTCGGCCGGTCCGTGGGGGCCGGCGGCGAGCGGGCCGTCCCGGTAGCTGACGAGGAGTTGGGCCTCGCGCAGCATCAATGTGCGCGGGTCGTCCGGGTCGGCTTCGAGCCCCTGGGTGGCATGCCGGACGGTACGGCCGACCACCTCTTCACCGACCGGGCGGCGCTCGGCGTCGTAGCTGGTGAGCAGGGCGGGAGCGGCCTCCCCGTGTAGGACGAGGGCAAGCTTCCAGGCCAGATTGCAGGCGTCCTGGATGCCGGTGTTCATGCCCTGGGCGCCGGTGGGCGGGTGGATGTGCGCGGCGTCGCCCGCGACGAAGACCCGCCCGTCGGCGTAGCGGTCGACGATCCGGTGGCTGATCCGGAAGACCGAGGACCAGCGCATCCGGGAGAGCACGGCCGGGCTGGGGGCGAGGCGGTCCACGACCGCCTGGATGTCGGACAGCCCGGGGGTGGGGCCGCCGCCGTCCAGGCCGTGCGCCACGCCGTCGCCAGGTGCACTCCCGCGGCCGGAGAGTTCGGCCGGGACCAGCATCGACATCCGGTAGCGGCCCGGGCCCGGCAGTGGGATGCAGACCAGGAGGTCGTCGGTGGAACCGTCGTCGGCGCGATGGGTGGACCGTACGCCGTACCCCGGCGGCAGGTCCCAGTCGGCCTCCACGTCCGCCAGCATGTACTCCTCGGCGAAGGCCGCGCCCTCGAAGGTGAGGCCGAGCCCCTTGCGGACGACGCTGTGGGCTCCGTCGCAGCCGATCAGATAGCGGACCCGAAGCTCCTCCTCGGCGCCGGAGGCGGTGCGCAGTTCAGCGGTCACGCCCTCCCCGTCCTGGCTGAACGACAGCAGTTCGGTGCCGCGTTCGATGACCGTTCCCAGGCCGGCCACGTAGTCCTCGAGCAGACGCTCGGTCTCGTACTGCGGCAGCGCGGCGAATCCGTACGGCACCTCGGGCGGCAGCGCGAGTTCGATCCGCGCCCGCTCCCGGCCGTCGACGTAGACCAGCTGGCCGCGCAGCGGAGTGACGGCCTCCAGGACGGTGCCGGCCAGGCCCATCCGGTCCCAGATCTCCAGGGTCCGCGGTTGGATACCGACCGCCTTGGCGTACGGGAGGCGGGCCGGCAGCCGGTCGACGAGCCGGCAGCGCACCCCGTGGCGGCGGAGCTCGGCGGCCGCACTCAGTCCGACCGGACCGGCGCCCGCGATCAGTACGTCGGTCGGATTGGTACGCGCCACGGGTGCCTCCTGGTGCCCCTGGACCGGTCCCCCCAACCATCGTTGCGCGGCGGTGCGGGGGCGGCTATCCGGGCACCGGCCTAGGGTCGGCTGCAAAAGTTCTTTCCGTCGGCTGTCRATCTGCCCGCCCCTCGTTCGACGCAGGGGTGAGAGGCGAGGACAGGCCCCGCCCGCAGGACCGAGGAGTCACCGTGCCGCGTTTCATGATGCTGATCCGTATCGACGAGGAGAAGGCTGCGGGCTTCGAGCCCGACCCCGACTTCGAGCAGCGGATGGGCGCACTGTTCGAGGAGCTCACCAAGGCCGGGGTGATGCTGGAGACCGCCGGGCTGAAGCCGACCTCCGAAGGCACCCGGGTGGACTGGACCGGGGGCCGGCTGAGTCTGACCGACGGGCCGTTCACCGAGACCCGTGAGGTGGTCGGCGGGTACGCCATGCTCCAGTGCAAGGACAAGGCGGAGGCCCTGGAGTGGACCCGCCGCTTCCTGTCGATCCACCCGGTGAGCTGGGAGGTCGGCGCGGAGGTACGGGAGATCGACGAGATGCCCCAGCCGCCGTCGGCCTGACCTTGTCGGCCTGACCTTGTCGGCCTGACCTTCGGACGTCCCGGGGCGGGGCCGCGCGTGCCGCGTTGCCCCGCCCCGGCGAGGGCTGCTCTCATGGGTGACCGTGACGGACTGGGACGCGACTGTGGTCGAGACGGTGTTCAGGATCGAGTCGGCGCGGATCATCGCAGCGGTCACCCGGATCGTGCGGGACGTCGGCATCGCCGAGGAACTGGCCCAGGACGCGATGGTCGCCGCCCTGGAGCAGTGGCCGAAGTCGGGTGTCCCGGACCGCCCGGGGGCATGGCTGACTGCGGCGGCCAAGAACCGCGCGATCGACCTGGTCCGCCGCCGCGAGGTCTACGCCCGCAAGCTGGCCGAGGTCGGCCGCTCCCTTGAGGACGTACCGCCGCCGGAGCCCGCCGAGCCGGATGACATCGACGACGACCTGCTCCGGCTGGTGTTCACCGCCTGCCACCCGGTGCTCTCCGCGGACGCCCGGATCGCCCTGACCCTGCGCCTGGTCGGCGGCCTGACCACCGCCGAGATCGCCCGCGCGTTCCTGACTGCCGAGTCGACCGTGGCGCAGCGGATCGTCCGGGCGAAGCGCACCATCGCCGCCGCGAAGGTCCCGTTCGAGGTCCCGGCCGGGGCCGACCGGGCGGCGCGGCTGGACTCCGTACTGGAGGTCATCTACCTGATCTTCAACGAGGGCTACGCCGCCACCGCCGGTGAGGACCTGCTGCGCCCGGCGCTGTGCGAGGACGCGCTGCGCCTGGCCCGGGTGCTGGCCGCGCTGATGCCCGCAGAGCCCGAGGTGCACGGGCTGGCCGCGCTGGTGGAGTTCCAGGCCGCCCGGTTCGCGGCCCGCATCGGCCCGGACGGTGAACCGGTGTTGCTGGCCGAGCAGAACCGGGCCCGCTTCGACCGGCTGCTGATCCGGCGCGGTACCGCAGCCCTCGCCCGGGCCGGTGCGGCCCGGCCCGAGGCCGGCCCGTACACGCTGCAGGCCGCCGTCGCCGCCTGCCACACCCTCGCCCCGCGCTGGGCGGACACCGACTGGACGACCATCGCCGGCCTGTACGCCAGACTGGCCCGGCTGAATCCGTCCCCGGTGGTGCAGCTGAACCGGGCGGTCGCGCTCTCCTACGCCCAGGGACCGGCGGAGGCTCTGCGCCTGGTCGACACCTTGGCGGCCGACCCCGCGCTGAACGGGTACCACCTGCTGCCCAGTGTCCGTGGTGACCTGCTGGAGCGGTTGGGCCGGGCGGCCGAGGCCCGCGCCGAGTTCGAGCGCGCTGCCGCGCTGGCCCGCAACACTCGCGAGCGCGCCCTGCTGCTCGACCGTGCCGCGCACCTGACGCCCGGATGACGTCGAGCCTTGCTGATGCGGCCGAGTGTCAGCGAAGGCGGGAGCGTTCCCGTGTGCGGGTCGGGCCGGCCGTCGCACGGCGGGTCCTGGCCGGCCGGCTCGGCCGGACGTCCACTGCGGGGGCTTCGGCGCGGGCGGCCTGCGCGGCGGCGGCCTTCAATGCCTGCCGGGCGGCCATCAGCGCGATCGCCGCAGCCGGCTTCGGCTCCACGATGCCGCGCCGGGCCATCGAGCCCTGGCACGGACTGCACCACACCGGACTCGCCGGGCTGCCGTCGCCGTACCGCAGGTCCTCCGGCGGCAGGTAGTGGACGCCGCACTCGAGGCACTCGAAGACCATGCGCATCACAACCACACTCCGGATCCGCCGCACCGCTCGCAGGGCGACGTGTAGTGCTCGACCTTCGGGGTCAGGTTTCCCGTGTCGGGGTCGACGGCGTGGACGTGCCGGGTCTTGTCCGTCACCCGGCGGCCGCCGCACGCCGGGCAGACCTGTGCCTGTGCCGCACCGCCCAGTCCCGCGCTCTGCTCGCCCATGGACTCTGCCCTTCCCGCGATTCACGTGTGCCGTCACCGTAGCGGACTGACCGCACTGCGTCAGCATCCTGGTCCGAGGCACACACTTCCGGCACATGCCCGCCCTCGCGGCGTCGCACGCCCATGCGGGAAYCGAACAGCGCGGCAGGCAGGCCCCGGCCAAAGGATGGCCGGGCTCAGGTGGCCCACCAGGACTTTTGACCCTGTTGTTGTGGGGTTGTCCGCCTTGTGTTCGTGCGTCGTCCCCCTGGCCGTGTGCCGGTGCCGTTTGGCTGGCAGCCGAGCGAGCGGGGTCTCGCGCCGAGAGCAGTTCAGCGAGGGCGGGGAGCATGAGCAGCCGGACCGTGGCGTACGGAAGAGCCACTTTCGAAGGGCGGTGGGCGGGCGGCGGCGGCCGGGGGTGGGCGGCGGCCGCCGCTCTGCTGCCGGTGCTGCTGGTGGCAGCCTGCGGTGGCCCGGCCGACGCTTCGGGCGGCGACGCCGGTGCCGCGCTGACGGTGATGACCTGGGCTCCCGCCGGTACCGGCTCGGCCGACCGCCCCGGCGTCACGGCGCTGGCCGAGGCGATCGGCCGCGAGGTCAACGCCAAGGGCGGCCGGGCCGGCCGGAAGCTGAAGGTCCTCACCTGCAACGAGCACAACACCGCGGTCGGTGTCACCGCCTGCGCCCAGCAGGCCGTGGACGCCCATGCCATCGCGGTGATCGGCTCGTACAGCCAGTTCGGCGACACCTTCATGCCCGTCCTGGGGGCGGCGGGCATCCCGTACCTCGGCGGGTACGGCGTCTCCGGTTCGGAGTTCAGCAGCCCGCTGTCCTACCCGGTGGCCGGCGGGACCCCGGCCCTGATCGCCGGCAGCGGCCGCCAGCTGGCGGCAGCCGGCTGCAAGAGCGTCGCGCTCATCCGCCCGGACACCGGCAACGGTGACACCCTCACCCGGTACCTCTCGGCGGCCGTCGCCCCGGCCGGGATCAGGCTCACCGACGTCACGGTGCCGGAGCGAGCCACGGCCGCGGACATGGCCGCGCCGGTGCGGAAGGCGGTCGGCGACGACCGGGCCGGTGGCTGCGTGACGGCGGTTCTGGGCCCCGAACAGACCCTGCTCCTGCTGGACGCGTACCGGAAGGCCAACCCGAAACACACCCAGCTGGCCTCCGTGATCGGCAGCGTCCATCAGGCCGTCATCGACTCCACCGGCGGCGCCGGCAGCCCGCTCAACGGCTCACTGACGACCGGCTGGTTCCCACCGGAGAGCTCGAAGGCCTGGGACGACCTGCGGACCACAGCCGGCAACGCGCCCGCGCCGGGCGCCCAACCGGTCGACACCTCCGACCTCGCCGTGCAGACCACCTGGGTCGCCTACCAGACCTTCCTGCAGGCAGTGGACCGGATCTCCTCGGCCGGCCAGCCGCTCACCGCGAAGGGCCTGCGCGCGCAGCTGGACAGCGGCGACTCGATCGACACCGGGGGCGTCACCCCGCCACTCAGCTGGGGCCAGAACGACATGCTTCCCAGCGCGGAGTCGCCCCGGCTGACCAACACCTGGGTCACCTTCCAGCAGGTCAAGGACGGGCGGCTGGCAGAACAGCAGAGCGGTTTCGTGGACGTCCGCTCAGTGCTCACCGGCGGGAAGCCGGCGCAGTAGAACGGCCGTGAGCGCGCCGCATCGAGCCGCCATGCTGTGGGCCGGTGACCCGGCGGCCCGCCGACGACCCGGGCCAGGGGGAACGGTGTTTCCGTGGGCCACGTCCGTACGACCGTGGCCCACATGCTGGAAATCCCGGTCGCCGGACGGCCGTCGGCCGATCATGGCGTCATGACTGCCTCACCGTACGGGCCACTGACACCCGCCTCCGCCGACCTCGCCGACTACCTCGCCGCCGACGCGGTGATCGACCACGAGCACCCCGAGATCCGCAGGCTCGCCACCCGCCTGCGGCGGGACGGCGTCGAGGAGACCGCCCGGGCCACCTTCGAGTACGTCCGGGACGAGATCGACCACTCGGCGGATGTCCAGCAGTGGAGCGCCGCCTACCGGGCCTCCGACGTGCTGGCGCAGCGCAACGGGATCTGCCACGCCAAGTCGCACCTGCTGGCGGCGCTGCTGCGGGCCCAGGGCATCCCGACGGGCCTCTGCTACCAGAAGCTGGGGGTGCTGCACGGGCTCAACGCCGTCTACTGGCCGGAGACCGGCGAGTGGGTGAGGCTCGACGCGCGGGGCAACAAGGGCGGCGCGGACGGGCAGTTCACCACCCAGGCGGCCGCCGAGCAGCCCGCATGGCCGAGCGACCCCGAGCAGGACGAGTTCCACTACGGGACGGTGTACGCGAGCCCGCCGGCGGTCCTGCTGACCGGGCTGGCCGACGCCAAGGGCGGGGTCGCGGGGTACGGGTACCTGCCGAAGGAACTGTGAGCGGGCCAGTGCGGTGAGGCCGGGAGGAGGAGCGGTGTGCTTGCCGGTCGGGGAGGGGGTCTGTCCGGCCCGGGCCGGGGCCGCCCGAGGTCCGGAGCCGGACGGGGTCCTCCCGCGATCGGCTGGGCTGGCTGTTTCATCGTCACCTACCGCCAGGAGCATGCGAGTTGGTGGCACGGACGCCTGACGGCCCACAATACGGGGCATGCGCACCTCGGGCGTCCGCGCCTTCACCCACCGTCAGCTCCTCGGCTGGACCGACAAGTTCCGGGTCAACCCGGCCGGCGAGCCCTTCCTCTGGATCCCCCGACCGGTGCTGGAGGAGACCGAGGAGCTGGCCGCGCTGGTCGCCGCCCGCACCGCTGACCCGGTGACCCGGGCCGCCGTGTACGTCAGGGCGCTGCTCCAGTACGGCTGGACGCGCGAGAAGCTGGCCGCCCTCGGGTTCGACGAACGCTTGCTGGACGCCGGCGACGCCGCGCGGGGTCACATCAGCCGGATGCGCCGCTTCCCGGCCAAGGCCGCCGCCCGGGCCGCACTGATCCAGGAGTGCCACGCAACCCGCTTCGGCGACGAACTGAACGCCGTGGTCTGGGGCGAGGAACTGGCGAAGGAAGCCGTGAGCCGACCGGGCTTCGACAACCCCGCCACCGTGCGGCGGCTGATTGCCGACCTGGACTCCGACGACGAGCTCGTGCTCTGGTACACCGTCACGGCCCTCACCGCCCTCCGCTCCGCCGAGGCGGTCGAACCGCTGGTCGCCACCCGCGCCCGGCTGCTGAGCGAGAACGGGCCCGCCTCCTACATGGCCTACGAGTTCGGGGAAGCCGCCGTCTGCTCGATGACCCCCGCGCACCTGCCGCTCGCCCTGCGGCTGATCGCCGAACCCGAATGCGAGCCCGAACCCGAGCCCGACGAAGAGAAAGGGGAGGACACCCTGCGGTACTACCTCGCCGACTTCCTCCGCCCGTTCGACGGCCCGGACGTCCGCGCGGCCCTCGAACGGTACGACGCGGAGGTCGAGCAGGAGCAGCGCGCGGAGCTGAGC
>NZ_JBFUMY010000125.1:0-10290 GCF_054049135.1 Kitasatospora sp. P5_F3
GCCGACGGCCAGGGCGAGGGCGGTGGCCGCGACAACGGGGCCGCGTCGGCGGCGTCGGCGGCGGGAGGCAGCGCGCGGCGCCACCGTGGGGGCGGTGTCACGCGGCGCGGCGACGGGCGCGGCGGCTGAGGCAGGGGCTCCGCAGCCCGGGCAGGACAGGGCGCCGTTGAGGTGTCGGCGGCAGGGGGCGCAGTAGTCCATTGCTGGACCCTAGGCAGGGCACACGAACGGCCGATAGGTGCCAGGTGTGAGGCTTTCGGAGAGATCCGGTGTTTACGGGCAAGTCGGATGCCTGGCAGTGGAGTTGACGGAAAGGTTGGCAGGAGCGCTCCGGTTGACGTGCACATGGTGCGGTCGGAAGGTGGTGCTCAGCAGCAATTCCCCCAGCCCCCACCGGGAGAGAAGCCCATGAGGAACCGCCGTCCCGCCGTCCTGCTCGCCGCAGTCGCGATGCTCGTCACCGGCTCCGCACTCGCCCTGCCGTCCGCCGCCGTCGCCCGTGCCACCCCGGTCGGCGAGCAGGCCGCCGCCGTGGCCACCGCCCTCCAGCAGTCGCTGGGCGAGGAGCGCAGCGCCGGTTCGTACCTGGACGGGAGCGGCCGACTGGTCGTCACCGTCACGGACCAGTCCGCCGCGCAGCAGGTCAGGGCGACCGGCGCGGTGGCCCAGCTGGTGACCCGCAGCGGCGCGCAGCTGGCCGCCGCGACCGCCGAACTGGACCGCTCCGCCGCCGTCCCCGGCACCGCCTGGTCGGTCGACCCGGTGAGCAACCAGGTGCTGCTCTCGGTGGACGAGAGCGTCAACGGCGCCAAGCTGACCCAGGTCACCGAGGCCGCCCAGCGGCTCGGTGCGGCCGTCCGGGTGGAGCAGGTGGCCGGCCGGTTCAGCACCAAGCTGGCCGGCGGCGACGCGATCTACGGCGGCGGCTACCGCTGCTCGCTGGGCTTCAACGTGCGCAGCGGCAGCACGTACTCGTTCCTGACGGCCGGTCACTGCGGGAACGCGGTCTCCTCCTGGTACACCAGCCAGAGCCAGACCACCAAGCTCGGCAACACGACCAACTCGCGCTTCCCGGGTGACGACTTCGCCATCGTCCGGTACACGAACGGGTCGGTCCCGCCGTCCTCGGTCGACCTGTACAACGGCACCACCCGCCGGATCACCGCCGCGAGCACCCCCGCCGTCGGGGCGACCGTCTACCGCAGCGGCAGCACCACCAAGGTGCACAGCGGCCAGGTCACCGCGCTGAACGCCACCGTCAACTACGCCGAGGGCAGCGTACGCGGCCTGATCCGCACCACGGTCTGCGCGGAGCCGGGCGACAGCGGCGGCGCCCTGTACTCCGGCAACACCGCGCACGGCCTGACCTCGGGCGGCAGCGGCAACTGCTCCAGCGGCGGCACGACCTTCTTCCAGCCGGTGGTGGAGGCGCTCAGCGCCTACGGGGTCAGCGTCTACTGACGAGCCCGTCCACCCTGCTGACGGACCGTCCGCGCAGCACGGAGGGCCGACCCCGCCTCGCGTGGGGTCGGCCCTCCGGGCGGTCAGGGCGCTCAGGCCCGAGCCGGTGCGGACTCCTGCACCTGCGCGTAGGGAGCAAGTTTCCTGATCGAATCGATGCTCTTCATGCACTGTTCCTTGGTCTCGTGCGGGTCGCTGGTGATCACCACCACGCCGTTGGCCGCCTTGAGCCGGAACCGGTGCACGCCCGACGTGTCGGTGTAGAGTTCGAACTTTCCTGCCATGGGACTGCTCACCTCTCGTAGGTCCGCCCCCCACGGCACCGTAGGACGGCCTTCGGGCGAGGCGCACCCTGGCGCGATCCGATCGGGTGGCGGACCGTCAGAAACGCCTCAGGAGAAGCTCGGTGAAGTCGAGCAAATCAGGCAGACGGGCAGCGGCCAGGTTGGGCTCGGTAGCCGCAGTAGTGCTCTGGATCGAGTCATCCGAGCAGGTCGCCGACGGCAGCGGATGCACCCACAGAGCGGGGCCATTTCACAACCGTCCGGGATACGACGCCCGCCGGCCTCTGACAGCGACCGGGACCAACCCCCTCGGCGAGTCCAACCGGTATGCCGGGCACGCCGACATCCTGCGCGAGGGCCTCGACGGCCGGACCGGGGTGCGCCCCGGACACGAGCAGCAGATCGACCACGAAGCCCAGGCGGTCCACTGCGCGAAGATCGAGCAGGCCGCCAGGTCGGCCGCAGCTTCGGGAACTGTCCGCCACGCACCGGATCGCAGCCACGATCTCCGTTGACCCACCATCAACTGAGGTAAGGCCATCATGGGTGGGGAGTGCCCTGTGACTACCGCCGGGGCGACCCCGTGTGCGCGCTCTGCCTACGGTTCGTCAGGCACGGGAGCGGCGGTGCTCCGAAGCCATCTCGTCGAGGACCACGTCGATCGGAGTCGGGGCGATGCCCAGCACTGACGTGGTGAGCGACGCGTCGAGGATGTTGGGACGGTCGTACAGGTAGAGCATCTCCGGGAACTCCGCCATGACCGAGTCGGTCCGTCCGATCTCCTCCAGCTCGGCCCTGGTCATGTGCGCCGGCTCGGGGACGGGTACCGCGGCTGCCAGGGCCAGGCGGGTGGCCAACTCGCGGACCGGGGCCCGGGAGGTGGACGGCACGTGCCAGGCCCGGCCCCAGGACTCCCCGTTCCCGGCGGCGGCGATCAGGGTCCGGGCCGCGTCGACGGTACGGGTCCAGCTGTGCGGGGCGTCGAGGTCTCCCGGATAGGAGACGGGCGAGCCGGCCAGCACCTGGGCCCCCACCATGAGCGTGAAGGGCGAGTAGGCGCCCACGCCGAGGAAGTCGCCGGCCCGGACCTCGGTCACCCGGACCCGGCCCGCCTCGTGGGCGGCGAGTGCGTCGTGCCACATCCGGGCCCGGACACGGCCCTTGACGCTGGTGGGCGCCATGGGGAGATCCTCGGTGACGGGTCCGTCCACGGGTCCGTAGCCGTAGGTGTTCCCGAGCATGACGTAGTCCGCTCCACTGCGTTCCGCTGCGGTCAGCAACGAGGCGGCCAGCGGCGGGAATTCGGTCGGCCAGCGGTCGTAGGCGGGCATGGCGCAGTTGAACAGCGTCGCCGCCCCACGGGCCGCCTCGATCAACCGCGCGGTATCGGTGGCGTCGACCGCCACCCGGTCGATCCGATCGTGCGCCGGCCCACTGCCCCGGCGGGTGACGAGCCGGACCTGCTCACCGGCATCCGCCAACAGACGCGCGGCGGACGATCCGGTGGCTCCGGCTCCAACGATGACGTGCAAGGACACGCGTGCACTCCCTGGTCGAGGAGCTGGGACCGGCCGTCCCAGCGGCTCTACCCTCCGCCACGGGTGATCCGTAAGGTAGTGGCCCGAATGCCAAACATCCGGAGGTTCGGGCCATGCACCGGGTTGCCGTCATCGCCGTTCCCCCCGCCACCACCTTCGACTTGTCCATCCCGGAGCTCGTCCTCGGCGAGACGGCCGTCGACGGCCGCCCCGGCTACCGGGTACGCATCTGCACTGCTCGTCCCGGCCGCATCACCACCGGCAGCAGCCTGGAGGTCGCCGTCCCCCACGGACTGGAGGCCGTCGACGACGCCGACACCGTCATCGTGACCGGAACCGCCGCCCGCGACGACATCGAACCGAGCGTCCTGGCCGCACTGCGCCGCGCGTCAGCCGCAGGGAAGCGCATCGCCTCGATCTGCACCGGCGCGTTCGTCCTCGCCCGGGCCGGGCTGCTCGACGGCCGCAGCGCCACCACCTACTGGGCCAAGTCCGAGGAGTTCTCCGCCCGTTATCCAGCGGTCCGGCTGCGGCCCGACGTGCTGTACGTCGAGGACGGCAACGTCCTGACCTCCGCCGGGCTGTCCGCCGGCATCGACCTGTGCCTGCACCTGGTCCGTTCCGACTACGGTGCGGCGACGGCCAACGCCGTCGCCCGGCTGGTGGTGGCGGCACCGGTGCGGCCAGGTGGGCAGGCACAGTTCATCGCGACGCCGCTGCCGCAGGAGACGGGCACCTCGTTGGCCGCGACCCGGGCCTGGGCGCTCGAGCACCTGCACGAGGCGCTCACCCGTGCCGACCTCGCCGCGCACGCGAGGACCAGCGTCCGCACGCTGGCTCGCAGGTTCCACGACGAAACCGGCCTGAGCCCGCTGCAGTGGCTCCTCCACCAGCGTGTGATCCGGGCACAGGAGCTCCTGGAGACGACGGAGCTGCCGATGGACCAGGTGGCCCGGCTCAGTGGCCTCGCCACGACGGACTCCCTGCGCCAACACCTGTCGAGGAGGACCGGACTCACACCCAGCGCGTACCGCGCCGCGTTCACCCAGCAGCGGTAGATCGGGATGCTGTCGGTACTCTCCGAGTTCCGGCGGCCGCCACCACGGCTGCGGCCGGCTGCTCCGCCGCGAACTCCGGCCAGTACGACGCCACTTCGCGGCCCTGCTCCGGTGGGCGGAGTACCATGGGTGTCCCTTTCGCCCGGACCTGATGCGTTCGTAAGGTCGCCATGGCAAGTTCGTCGGTCGGCAAGCCCGGCTCGGGGCGCCGCGCGGGGTTCGCGTTCGTGGGCAGGGGAGACGAGCTGCGACTGCTGGTGGACGCCCTGCGCCAGGGGCCGGCGGTGGTGTTCGTCGAGGGCGAGGCCGGGGTGGGGAAGTCCCGGTTGCTGCAGGAGTCCGTCGCGCTGCTGGAGGGGGAGGGGCTGGCGGTCCTGCGCGGTTGGTGCCACCCGCTGCGCGAGCCGTTGCCGCTCGGGCCGGTCGTCGACGCCCTGCGGGACGCGCACGCGCTGTTCGGCCCCGAGACCCGTTTCAGCGCCGCGACGGCCGTGCTCGCTCCGTATCTGCCGGAACTCGCCGGGCGCCTGCCCGCGATCGGTCCGGAGATCGGCACCGAGCCGCGCAAGCAGCAGCTGATGCGGGGGGTGCACGACCTGCTCGGCGCGTTGGGCCCGGCTGTGCTGATGGTGGAGGACCTGCACTGGGTGGACGAGGCGACCCGCGATCTGATCCTGCTGCTCGCCAGGAATCCGCCCCCGCAGCTGCGGTTGGCCCTGACCTACCGGCGGCACGACCTGCCGGGTGCCCGGAACGTGCTCGGCGTGCCGTACCGGCGGCCGGTGGGGATCGGTGGCACCGAGCTCGCGCTGACCTCGCTCACCGAGACGGACGTGCGCGAGCTGGCGGCCTCGGCGATCGGCGGGCCGGCCGCGGCGCGGCTCGGCCAGGTGCTGTTCGAGCGCAGCGGTGGGCTCCCGCTCGTCGCCGAGGAGGATCTGCTGGTCCTGGTGGACCGGCTGGTCGACGGTGTGAGCCCGACCTCGCTGCTGGCGGACGCGGCGGTGCCGCGGGCCTTGCAGGAGGCGGTGAACAGCCGGTTGGCGGGGCTCGCCCCGGTCGCGGTCGCGGTGGTGCAGGCGGCTGCGGTGCTTGCCGTGCCGGCCGGGGAGGAGCAGTTGGCGGCGTTGGCCGGGCTCGCGGACGACCAGGTGGGGCAGGCGCTGACGGCCGCACTGGAGGCCGACGTCCTGGTCGAACGCGGCCCCGGCAGATACGGCTTCCGGCACGTCCTGGCCCGCCAGGTTGTGTACGAGCGGATCCTCGGCCCGCGACGCCGGCGGCTGCACGTCCGCGCCATCGAGTCGCTGAGCGGGCAGGGCACTCCAGCGCTGGTGCAGATCGCCCACCACGCCAGGCAGCTCGGCGACGTCGCCGCCTGGCTGCCCAGGGCCCTGGCGGCCGCCGATCACGCGGTGGCCGTCGGCGACGACGGCGTGGCCGCCGAACTCCTGCAGCAACTCCTCGCCGAACCCGCCCTCTCCCCGGAGGACCGGGCCCGTACCGCCCTCACCCTCAGCAACGTCGCCTTCTGGAGCGCGGACTCGGCGGCCAGTACGGCGATCCTGAGCCGCATCATCGCCGACCCGGCGCTGCCCGTCCCCGTCCGCGGCGAGATCCGGCTCAACCTCGCGCGTACCTTGATGAACACCAGCACCGACCGGGCCCGCCAGATGGAGGAGTTGGAACGCGCGATCACCGAGCTGGACAGCCGGCCGGGTCTGGCCGCCAGTGCCATGGCGGCGCTCGCCATGGGCCACCGTTCGGCCACCACCCTCGCGCAGGACCGGGAGATGATGGACCGGGCCGGGAAGATCGTCGCCCGCAGTGACGACCTGGTGGCCCGTGCGACCGTCCTCGCCCTGACGATCACCTTGCTGGCGGTCTCCGGTGACCCGACGGCCTGGGAGCTCGCGAGGGAACTCCCCCGGGAGAGCACGGACCGCGACGTCCTGCGCCAGGTCGCCCGGGCGCTGCACAACCTCGCCGACGCCGCCTTCGTGTTCGGCCACGACGACCGGGCGGACGCTCCGCTGCACGAGGCCCGCGAACTGTCCCGGCGCACCGGCTACAAGTTGTTCGGGTACGGCTGCGACCTGATCCGGCTGCGGTTGGACTTCGCAGCGGGGCGCTGGGAGGGCCTGGACCGGCGGATCGCGGCGATGATCCCGCAGACCTCCCACGGCAGCGGCTTCCAGACCGAGACGGTGATGGTCAGGGCGGTGCTGAACGTGGCGCGGGGGCAGTGGCCGTGGGCCCGCGAGGACCTCGCGACCTTCGAGGACGGCGATGAGGACCACACCTACTGGCAGCTCGGGCAGCAGGGCGTGGCCGTCCTGGGGCGCATCGACCTGTTGGAGGGCCAGGCCCCCAGGGCGTGGGAGCGGGTGCAGGGGGCGCTGGCGGTCAGACGCCACAAGGGCGGCTGGTGCTGGGCGACCGAGCTGGTACCGGTCGCCGTGCAGGCGGCGCTGGCGTGCGGCCTGCACGACGAGGCCGAACGGCTCACGGCCGAGGCCGCCGCCGGGATCGCGGGCCACGACGCCCCCGGGGCCGAGGCCGAGGACGCCTGGTGCCGAGGACTGCTGGCCGCCGACACCGCTCCCGAGGCCGCCGGCGCCCTGCTGGAGCAGGCCAGGATCCGGTACGAGGCCATCGGCCGGGTGTACAGCGCCGCCCTCGTCGCCGAGCAGGCGGGACGCCTCCGACTCGCCCACGATCCCGACCGGGGTGCGACGGTTCTCCAGCAGGCCCTGGAGGTCTTCGCCCGGCTCGGCGCCACCGCCGACGCGGCGCGCTGCCGACAGGCCCTGCGCGACGCGGGACGGCGTTCGCCCGATCCGCACGGTCGCCAGAGCTACGGCTCCGACCTGTCCCCCCGGGAGGAGCAGGTCGCCGCGCTCCTCGCCACCGGCGCCGGCAACCAGGCCATCGCCCGCGTGCTGGGGCTGTCCACCCGGACCGCCGAACACCACGTCGCCCACACCCTCAAGAAGCTCGGTGTCCGGCGCAGCGAGGTCGGCGAGGTGGTGGAGGGGCACCGCGACGGCAGCTGACCCGGCCCCTGACCTGCCCCTCGTGCCGTCCGCTCCTCAGCCCTTGACCTGGACCTCGGTCCAGACCGGGTTGCCGAACGAGTCGCACCCCACGTTCTGGACGTGGGTGGAGAACCCCGAGGTGGTGCGGGTGTACCAGAGCGGGATGGCAGGCACGTCCTGCGCGAGGACCTGCTGGGCCTCCCGGTAGCCGGCGACGGTGTCCTGCAGGGTGGCCGTCTGGTCGGCCCGGGTCGACAGCCGGTCGAACTGCGGGCTGCTGTAGCCGGTGTCGTTGGACCCGGCGCCGGACCAGTCGCCCTGGTCGAGAGTGAAGCCGATGTTCTGGATGGCGCCCTGCGGGGAGTCGATCGCCCGGTCGCCGAGGTCGGTCCTGTAGCTCGCCGGCGCCGACGGCGGCACCTGGTCCAGGACGGGCGTGCCGTCGTGGAAGGTCCAGCCGGTCTTCAACGTGACGGTGAAGCGCCGTGCGTCAGTGGTGTCGATCTTCTCCGTCACCTGCACCGGATCTTCGCGTCGGACGGGGTGTAGTCGACCAGGCCCTTGAAGAGGGTCTGCATGATGCGGCTGCCGCCTGCCTCGTTCGCGTTCCCGGGCTGGAGCGGGTTCTGCGGCTCGCTGCTCTGGTAGCTGAAGGTCCGGCCGGCGTCGATCGAGCCACCGCCGTCTCCTCCGCCGCCACAACCGGTGGCCACCAGGACCGCGGACGTCGCAGCGGCCGGAGTCGGCCTGGCCGTACGGGCTGAACTCGTGATCGGCACAGCCCTCGAGACCACTCCACGCGCAGCACCGCACGGACCCGTTGCCGCACGCCCGGGGCGGTGAGGGTTCCGCTGTCGGCGGTCTTGACGCCGTCGAGCAGGATCTGGAAGGCGACGGTGCCGCGGTTGCCGACCTCGTCGTCGATGCCGACGGTCGTGGTCAGGGAGGTGCAGGTGCCGCCGAGGAAGTAGGTGATCTCGGAGGTTGCGTTGGTGCCGAGGCCCTTGGCGTACGTGGTGCCGCCGATCTTCAACGGCGCGCCGTCGCCGGTCGCCGACCCGCCGTTGCTCCGGTCGTGCTCCGGCCGGCCGTAGCCGTTGACGGCGTACTCCGGGGTCAGGTCGGAGACGGCGGTGGTGCCGGCAGCGGGGCCGTGGCCGCAGGAGATCCTGGCGTCGGCCCAGTCGGCGTGGTCGTACCAGAGGCCGTCGCCGSCGTCGGTGACGWGCAGGGTGAGCTGCTGGCCGCCGGTGAGGTCGGCGGTGAGGGTCTTGGGYGCGTCSGYGCCGGTGAGGGTTCCGCTGTCGGCGRTCTTGACGCCGTCGAGCAGGACCTGGAAGGCGACCTTCCCGCGGTTGCCGACCTCGTCGTCGATGCCGACGGTCGTGGTCAGTGAGGTGCAGGTGCCGCCGAGGAAGTAGGCGATGTCGGAGGCCGCGTGGGTGCCGAGGCCCTTGGCGTAGGTGGTCCCGCCGATGGACATCGTGCGGCCGTCGAGGCTGCCCTGCTCGCCGTTGCTGAGGTTGCGCTCGGTGGGTCCCCAGCCGCCGACCGGCGGTGCGGACCACACGAGGTCGGAGAGCTGGTGCAGGCCGGTGGTGGGCGCGACCCGGGTGGCGGGGGTGACCTTGTACACCACCGTGTCGTGCGGGGCGACCTGCGCGCTGATCGTCCCCGTGGCGGTCGAGGTGACGGCCTTGGACCACAGGTCCTTGAGCTGGTGGCCGGTGGCGCCGCCGAGGCCGATCGCTTCGGCGGTGGTGGAGACGGTCGCGGCGGTGAGGGTCTCGTTGGTGAGGGTGACGGCCCGGGAGCCGTCGGCGAGGGGCTTGGTCATGACGACCAGGCCGCCGGTTTCGGAGACGACGGTGCCCTGTTGGCCGAGCGGGTCCTGGTCGACGGCGACGATGTCGGGGTTCTTGAGGACATCGACCGTGGCGGCGTCCGCGGTGGCGAGGTTGTTGCCCATGAGCAGGGGAGCCGCCATCTCGGCCCACAGGCTCAGGTGGGTGCGGGCCTCTGCGGGGGTGAGGTTCCCGTTGCCGATCTGGAGCATGTCTGGGTCGTTCCACGCACCGGGCCGAGCGAGGTGGGCGAGGGGTTGGTTGCTGTGGGCGGTGTTGATCATGCTGGACCAGTTGTTGCCGATGTCCGGCGTGGTGCGCCAGGAGTTGGCGACGGCCGGGCGCCAGGGGTCGACGGGCTGCTGGGCTTCGCGGTGGATGCTGAAGAAGACGGAGCGACCGGTGCCGTCGAGGGCGTCGCGCATGGTGGTGAACGCCTGTTCGGCGTTGACGCCGTCCTCGTCGGCCCTGCACCAGTCGTACTTGAGGTAGTCCACGCCCCAGGAGGCGAAGGACCGGGCGTCCTGCGTCTCGTGTCCGAGGCTGCCGAGCTGCCCCGGGTAGTTGTCCCAGATGTTGGCGCAGGTCCGGCTTCCGGGGGTGGCGTAGAGGCCGAGCTTGAGGCCCTTGCCGTGGACGTAGTCGGCGAGGTCCTTGATGCCGGAGGGGAAGCGGGTGGGGTGGGCCTGGAGAGCGCCGTCCGCGTCCCGGCCGGGGGCCTGCCAGCAGTCGTCGATGTTGACGTACTGGTAGCCGGCGGCCTTGAGGCCCTTGTCCACGATCGCGTCGGCCGCCGCCTTGATCTTGTCCTCGTCGATGTTGCAGCGGAAGGCGTTCCAGCTGTTCCAGCCCATCTGGGGGGTGCGTCCGAGCCTGTTGTCGAGTGCGGCGGCGGGAGGAGCGGTGGCGAGCTGGAAGGCGGCGGTGGCCAGCAGCGGGCTGGTGGCCAGGAGGGCGGCGTAGGCGGTGGCGGCCAGGCGTCTGAGGATGGTGGAGCGGCGACGGGGCATGTTCGGTCCGATCGGTGGGGGTGGCGAGCGGGCGAGGAGCCGTCTCGGGGCCTCGCC
>NZ_JBFUMY010000125.1:10328-12170 GCF_054049135.1 Kitasatospora sp. P5_F3
GGCGAGGAGCCGTCTCGGGGCCTCGCCCGCTCGCCTGGCGGGTGCGGTGTCGATCAGCCGGTCTTGATGAAGGTCCAGCTCTGGGCCGCTGCGGGGGCCTGCTGGGTGAGGAGTGAGCCGTTGGCAGTCCCGGAGGGGGTGACGGCGAGGCCGCTGTGCTTGGCGATCAGCTTGTACTGGTTGGCGCCGTCGGCGGTGGGGGTGAACTTCTGGTTGCTCTGGCCGTTGCAGGTGTACTGGATGACCTTCGCGCCGGCCGACTTGGAGATGTTGTCGACGTCGAGGCACTTGCCGCTGATCTTGTGCTTCACGCTGTAGGTTCCGTCGCCGTTGGCGGTGAGGATCCAGGCCTGGTTGGTGTTGCGCTTGCGCTCCCAGGTGATCAGCTGGCTGCCGTTGTCGGACAGCGTGCCCTTGTCGAGGACCTGGGAGGGGCGGGTCGCGGAGGCGATCTCGTAGGTGCCGGTGGCCGGCGCGGCCTGGTCAGGGCTGATCGTGCCGTTGGGGGTGATGCGGTACAGGGCGGTGGCGTGCGGGGCCAGGGTCGCGGAGAGCGCGCCGGTCGTGGTGGTGGAGGGGGTGCCGGCGGGGGCCCAGACGTCCTTGACGGTGTAGCCGGGCGCTCCGGCGAGGCCGAGCTCGGCGACCGAGGTGGTCACGGTGGCGGTCGTGTCGGCGGTGTTGGTGAGGGTCACCGACCGGTCGCCGCCGGCGAGTTCACGGACCGTCAGCAGCTGGGTGGCGGAGTCGGCGACGATCCGGGCCGCCTTGCCGAGGCTGTCCTGGTCGATGGCGATCACGTTCTGGTTGGTGAGGATGCTCCTGGTGTCCTCGGTCATCTCGGTGAGCTTGTTGCCGGCCATGAGGGGCGCGGCCATCTGCGCCCAGAGGGCCAGGTGGCTGCGGGCCTCGTCCGGGGTCAGGCTCTTGCCGTCCTTGGTGACGCCGACTTCGAGCATGTCCGGGTCGTTCCAGTGGCCAGGGCCGGCCTGGCTCCCCAGCGGGCCGTTGTAGCGGGTGATGTCGAGGACGCCCTCGCCGTAGCGCGTGTCCTGGCCCTTGCTCCAGGCGTTCTTGATGTCCTCGGTGGTCCGCCAGAGGTTGGCGATGGAGGACCAGTCGAAGGTCGCGCCGGTGTTCGTGTCGAACCACGAGTTGGCGTTGATGCTGTAGACGATCGGGCGCTCGGAGAGGCCGGTGGCGGCGGCGCTGGCCGCGGTGGCTCTGGCCAACTCGTCGCGCATCAGGGAGAACTGCTGCTTCTGGCTCTCCAGGGTGCCTTCCTTGGAGCACCAGTCGTACTTGAGGTAGTCGACGCCCCACTCGGCGAAGGTCTCGGCGTCCTGCCGCTCGTGCCCCAGGCTCCCGGTCCCGGGGCGGTTGTGGAGGCGCTGCTCGCAGGTCTTGTCGGTGGGGGACTGGTAGATGCCGAACTTCAGCCCCTTGGCGTGCAGGTAGTCACCGAGGGCCTTCATGCCGCCGGGGAACCGGGTCGGGTGCGGCAGCAGCTTGCCGTCCGCGTCGCGCTGGTCGGCCATCCAGCAGTCGTCGACCACCACGTACTGGTAGCCGGCGGCCTTCATTCCCGAGGAGACGATGGTGTCGGCGCTGTCCTTGATGAGCTGGTCGCTGATGTTGCACCCGAAGGAGTTCCAGGTGTTCCAGCCCATCGGCGGGGTGAGGGCGACTCCGTTGGCGGCGGCGCCGGCCTCGGGGGCGGCGCCGAGCTGGATGCCGGCGACGGAGGAGAGCAGCGCGGCGGAGGCCGCGAGGGCGGTGATGGCTCGGTGGCGTCTGGTGGCGCCGGGGTGGGGGTGGCGGCTCATCGGAACTCCCTGGGTG
>NZ_JBFUMY010000126.1:0-7847 GCF_054049135.1 Kitasatospora sp. P5_F3
TCGCCGAGCTCCGCCTGGACCCCAAGACAGTCCGCAAGTTCATGCGCGCGGCCACCCCCGAGGAGCTGATCGGTTCCGGGCCGACCGGCGGCCGGCAGACCAGCCTGGACGGCCACGCCGCCTACCTGATCGCCCGGTTCAACGAGGGCGTCGGCGGATCGTTCGGGCAGGACATCGACGGGGCAGCGGCCTTCGATGTCGATCAGGACGGTGCCGTAGTGGTGGCCCTTGCGCAGGGCGAAGTCGTCGACGCCGAGCACGCGCACTTGCCCGGCCTGCGGGTCCGGCAGGGCTCGGACCAGGCGGATCAGGGCATCGCGGCCGATCCCGACCGCCAGGTGCTCGGCCAGCCGGGCCCCGGCCCGGCCGCCCAGCGCGAGCGCGACAGCCTCACGGACCTTCCGCAGCGGCAACGTGCAGCGGCCATAACGGAACGTCAGGCCCGGTATCTGCTCCGCGAAAGTCCGCTTCCCGCACTCGGCGGCATCGCAGAAGAACCGGCGGACCCGCAGGTGCAGGACCAGCTCCCGCCCACTGACCGCCGTGTCGCCGACCCGCCGCTCGTAGCCGCTGTGCACGCGCCCGGACCAGCTGCCGCAGCCCGGACACTCCGCCTTCGGCGTCCGACCTCGGGCGTGGACCCGTACGGACCGGCCGACCGATCGGATCAAGTCCACCTGCAGCAGCGCGAACTGGGGACACAAGACGGCCAGGAGTTCAGTGACAGACACCCGTCATGATCGCCAACCGGCCAGACCTGCGGGCGGGTTTCACGGAACTCGCACCGGAGCTGTCGGACCCGCCATGTCCGTTGACACTCAACCTAGTAGGGCCGCTGCCAGTCGCCCCAAGCCGGCAACCGGCCTGCTGGTGGGCCAGCTCTGCGCGAAACCCGGGTAGAACCACTGCCGGCCAATCCATTCGCATTCCGGTATCGGCCCTTCCCAGTCGTCGGGGCACCGCTCTTCCCAGCCTCGACCCACCATCACCGGCCGGGTCACCGCATTGCCCGCGACCTCCTGCACCCGCAGGACCAGGCCAATGCCGACGGCTCCTGGATTGCCCCGCGGACCGTAGGACACACCGAGCACCCCGCACTCGGAAGCATGCAGAAGGAACTGCTCCAGATCCGCCGGGACGCAGGCCGTCAACTCCCTTCCCCAGAGTGTGACCTGGGGCCCGAAGGCCGCGTCGACCGCGACACAGAACAGCCGGCCGCTGATGAAGTAGCCGTACACAGCAGGCTCTGCAGGCTCCGTGCCGAACGCAACGCCCAGGGTGTTCGGTTCCGACGGTCCGGCCTGGAACCGGCGCAGCTCGCTCATGCCCGGCAGTACTGCGGTGACCTCGGTGATCGGCATGCCGAACCGCAGCGGCCCGACGCCATCCAGGGGCATCAGCTCCCAGTCCGCCCGCGTCCGCCTCGCCACAGCATCCCGGTGCTCTGCCGCCGCCATCTGTCCGCCCATCCCCGCCCCCACAGCGAGCCACCCCGGTTCCGGCACCCGCTCACCCTGGGATTACACCAGGTTCAAGATCGTTCACGGAACTCGCGCCAGAGCCAGGTGGCGGACCTGGCGCGCGACGCCTGCGGCGCTACCTGGTGGACGATGCCCACCCACAACGCGGACGGCGACGGCTGGCACGAGTACGACGACGCCGTGCCGGTCGTCGCCACCACGTTGGAGCTCCTGGCCGAGCACGGCCCGCTCGGCCCCGTCTGGTGGCGCTACGGCCGCGCCGGACGGCACTGTCTGCTGGACGCGCTGGAGAGCCCGCACACCCGCGAGGCGTACGGCGAGCGCCAGAAGGCGAGGGAGAAGAAGGCGAAGCAGGCCCACCGCGAGCTGATGGAGACCCTGGCCTGCGCCGACAGTGGGAACGTTCCCCACCAGGAGAGCACCACGGAGTACGGCTTGAAGGGAGCGCAGAAGTGGACTCGCCGCCCGGGTGGCCGCTGCTGGTCCTGCCACCAGAAGAACCGACGGCGCATCGAGGATGAGCTGGAGGCCAAGGCCCAGGCGCAGCTCGAGGCGGCCCGCGAAGCCAACGCGAAGCTGCGCCGGTGCTGGACGTGCGAGGGCTCGATCGGCGGGAAGGAGGGCTCGCTGCTGGAGCTGACGGAGGAGGCCGGCCCGAACCGGCTGGAGTGCCCGCAGTGCGTCAGCGACCGGGAGGACCAGGAGCTGGGTCCGCTGGTGCTGCCGCTGCCCACCCGGCGCGAGCTGCTGGCCGCCCGGGTCTCGGCCCCGGCCGACCCGTGGTGGAAGCTGCGGGTGCAGCACGCCAAGCTCTACCCTGCCAAGGACCGCCGCTGAGCGCCCACATCGCTCCTGTCGCGGGGGCTGTCGCACTCCCTGTCGCACCGGGCGTTGTCGCGCCCGGTGACCTGCACCAACACCGGCCCATCCGCACCCCTTTATTCGCTCGCCCGGAGAAGGGCGCTCACGCAGCCGCGGCGGTCTCAATTCCGTTGCTGCGCAAGCTTTCTGGGCCGATGCCCGCATGAGCGGTACGCTGCCGTGAACAGGCTGCGCTGTCGCCAACGCGGGGGGCACACATGAGGTACCTCATTCTCCTGGTCCTCGTCGCCGGCCCGATCGTCCTCGTCCTAGTGGCGCTTTCCGACCGGCGGAGAAGGTCGTACAACGACTCCTACGCCGGGCAGGTCATCGAGCGTTGGACCACTACAGGGATCGGTACCTACGGCCCGACCACCAGCCACAGGATGCGAATCCGCACCGACAACGGACACGAGCTCACGGTCCACGTGGACGGCGTGACATACAACAAGCTCAGCACCGGCGACCGGGTCATGAAGACACCCGCCACCCGGCGGCCCGTACGGCGGAAGCGGGCGCCTTGATCACCCGGGCCAGGCCAGACCGGGCAGACAAGGCCCAGATGCGGTCCGCCGGATTTCCGGGCGGTCAGGCCGTCATGCTAACTAGGATTGGCCCATGACTAGTCGACGTCAGCTGATACTTCGTCTGTCACTGCCCCTGCCTCTGCTGTTGGCGTCCATGCTCTCCCTGGAGGCCTGCAGCTCGACGCCCTCCAAGGCCACGGTGGCGGCGCGCGAGTTTGCCAAGTCCGCCTGTGCCTCCCTGCAGCAGCTGACCGACCAACTTGCCCGCCCCCGGCCGTCAAATCTGACCGACCCCTACTACCAGACCGCCGAGCAGTACCTGAACACGGCGATCAACCGCGCTGCCGACGCGGCTCAACAGGACCACGGTTACCAGGAGTTCGCCGACACTCTGCACCGGGCGGCCGAGATCTGGCAGGTCTCCTTCACGGTGGACGAGGCCGAGCCGCTGATCCAGCAGGCGCGGAAGGAGAAGTGCTGACGCTCTCGACGTGAACCTAGTCGGGTGCAGATCTTCTGGGTGTGCCTGTTCGTCCTGGCTGACCTGCCGGGTGCCCAGCCCGCTAGGCCGAACCCCTGGTGCTTGGATCACTCCTTCGAGCAGGAGTTCACCAGAGGCTGTGACCAGCGGGAATGTGCGGCATACGAAACCTCCACGGCCCACCTCGAGCAGTCCTGCGCCCGCAAGTGGTGCTCGGGCACCTGCCGGCAAAGAGCGGTCCTCCGGCGACTCCCTCCTACTGCCCGTCGAGGAACCGCCCCCTCTGTGCTGGCGCCTGGTACCGCCCCTCGCCCCGGTCTTCTACTGCCAGCGGATGCCCAGCTCGGTGAGGCGGGCGGCGCGCTCGGCCGGGATGGTGGCCCGCCGGAGGCGGCTGTTGGCGATGAACAGGCCGAGGCTGACCTCCACCACGGTGCCGTCGTCCAGCAGCAGTGGTTCCTTGTGCTTCCGTGGCACGTTGAGGTGGCCTTCCCGTTCCCGGTATTGGGTGGCGGCGGCGAGGTTGCGCCGTTCTTTCTCCGCGTGGGGCACCTTCGCGGGCGGGAGCTCCTCGGCGGGCATCGGCTCCAGACCGAGGACGTGCTCGACGAGCCACTGCTGGGCGGGGCCGAGCTTGTCCCAGCCGGTCCGCTGCGCCCGGGCCCACCCGGTGAGGTCCTCGCCCTGGACGACGGCGGCTCCCGGGTCGCCCGCGAGCGTGCCGCCGGCCTTGGTGTGCTGCCAGGCGAGGGCGAAGCAGCGTTGCCACTCGACAGGCCAGGTGGGGCACCAGGCCGGGTCGATCTCGTCCAGGGCGGCCTTCCGTTCGGCTGTGAGCGCCCCGGCCCAGTCGAGACCGGTCTCCCCGGTCTCCGCCCGCCGTTCCAGGGCTTCGGTCCTGCGCTGGGCGGTGCGGAGGTTCTTGAGGATGGTCCCGACCGGGCGGCCGTTCCAGACGGCTTCGTTGGGCGGGCAGGCGTGCCCGTGTTCGGCGGCGTATCCGGCGACCGCAGTGAGGTTGTCGGTGAAGGCGCTGTCGAATGCCGACCAGACCATGCCGACCGCGTCCAGCTCGGCGATCCGCTCGGTGTCCAGGACTCCGGCGGCCTTGTAGCGGCGCTGGTCGGCCACCCAGGAGCCGAGCCGGTGTCCGGACGGCGCGGCGTAGGCGTAGGCGACCTTCACGTCCCCGAACGCCTTCTTGTAGGCGAGCAGCTCCTCCAGTCCGCGCCGGAACTCTTCGCGTTCCGGCCCCAGCACCCGGGTGCGGACGAACGCCGCGATGACCGCCGGATCCCGCTGGGTGGAGAACTGGAGCAGCTGCTCCCCGGCCTCGCCGGAGCGGCGCTCGTCCGGGTCACCAGCGTGCCGGGGTTCCCGGGCCGGCCGGGTCTCGGACTGCGGCAGCGCGAGGCGCTCGACGGCGGCCGCGTCGTGCGACCGCAGGGCCATCAGCAGCTTGGCCAGCCCGTCGAACGCCTTCGAGCTCAGCAGCTCCGTGCCGCTCTCCCCAGGGCCCAGGATGACCGGCACCACGATCGTGGCGACCTTCCCGCTGCCCGGCTTCATCCGCAGCGCCCGCCCGACGGCCTGGACCAGGTCGACCATCGACCCGCGCACGTCCGCGAAGAAGACGCTGTCGCAGTCGAACGTGTCGACGCCCTCGGACAAGACCTTCACCGAGGCCAGGACGTACCGCAGCAGCCGCAGCCCGTCGTCAGCCAGGAGTGAGGAGAAGTCCCCGAGCGTCTTCCGCCGCTCCCGGGCCGTGTGCTCGGACTCCAGCCAGCTCGTCCCGATCAGCTCCGGGTCCGGGTGCAGTGCTGAGTCCTGCTCGCGCAGCACCTTCGCCACGTCCCGCAGGCCGGTGCTCAAGGCCCGGGCCTCCGCCACGAAGTGGTGGAAGCTCAGCACCCGGGCGAGGTCCCACTCGGCGGCGGCGGTCAGCATGGCGGTCTGCAAGGCCGCCAGGCGGGCGCCCCGGTACTCGACCGATCGCTCGTCCGCACCGCGCTGCACCAGGCCCTGGAGCACCGGATCGGCCACGTCCACGCACACGATCGGGAGCAGCCCGGCCCGGCCGGCCCCGTCGACCAGGACCCCGTCGACCAGGATCAGGCCGCAGTTGTCCGCCTCCGGTGGGAGCCACCAGTTCACGAGCGGCGAGCCGATGCCTGCTGCGGCCCGCCAGCTCGCTGGCGGGCCGGCTATGTGGCGAGATCCCGTCCACCGGGACGGCCGACGGAGACTGCTATTTGTTACGCCAGTTGACGAAGGACACCTCGTCCCGCAGGACAATGTTGATCTTCCCCTGTCGAAACGCCGCGTCGCCCAGGAGCCTGCGAAGGAACTCGGCCATCCCAAGAGGGAACAACTGCATATTGTCGGTACCCCTCCCATACATGAGGACCGGCCATCGGTCCGGGTCCTCGTCCGTGGTCACCCAGCAGTAGATGTCCGCGCCCGACGTCGCACCCCACGCCACGATGGACTCGGGAGCCACGTCGAAGTCGGCCTCGTCGCGGCACATCTCCCAGGCCTCGCGGGCGATCTCCGTCTCGTCCTGCAAGCCCGGGCCTGCCGTGTAGGGATACCCGTCGACGCGCAGTGACGGCAGCAGGATGCTGATTCCGTCGCTGATCACCCCCGACCCATACACCTCCATGAAACGGACGTAGTCCGAGGGGAACCGGGTTCCCCAGGCCGCCTCGACCTCGCCCCAGTCGACCCGCTCATCGACCCCGTCAGTCACCGGCATGAGCTCAGCAAGTGCCGCCACCGCGTCCGTCCCGCGCATGTCCCACCCTTCGTCCCCCCGCCCGCACTGCAGGGCGTGTCGTATCCGAGGGCCCAACCTACGAGGACCGGGTTCTGCAGTGGATCTCCGGGGCCGCCGTCTCCGGTGAGGGACTCCAACTGGAGCCACCTCCGGAGGGCTTGTCCACGTGCGGGTGTGCCTTTGCGCGCTACTTGGCCAAACGGTGCACGGTAGTTGGCCTGGCCGGCTGTCCCGCTCCGACCAGCTGTCAGCGGCTCACCGGACCTGGTCGATGGACGGCAGGGAGGTCGGCATGTCGTCCGTGACCCAGGCGTACTCCAGGGCCGACAGGGCCGTGCCTCCCTCGGCCCAGACCAGCAGTTCGCCGATGTACTCGCCGGAGCGGTCGTAGACGTTGGCACCGGCCGGCAGCAGCGTGGACGGCGCGGCAGAATGCTGCTCCAGTCCGCGCACCCGGAGGTCGACGCTCACCGACCCGGTTCCCCAGGTGGCCACCACCTCGGTGTGGTCCAGCTGGCTGCGCAGTGCGGGGGCGCCGGCGAAGTCGGCTTCCAGGAGGTGTTCCAGCACGGCTCGCTCGGAGTCGTTGAGGGGGCGAGGTTCGATGGGCACGGCAGACATGGGCCCATCCTCGCGGTTCGCCGCCGTCCCGGCTGCCCCGGCGCAACCCGGCAGCACCTGGCCAACACGGCTGAACAGCCTGGCCAACTAGCCCGCAACGATGGCCACCTACCATGCAAAGGCACAGTCGAACGGGGTTCCTCCCAGGTTGTCCCGCACGTTGGACCGACGCTCTCGGGCGCTCGCGACGTTTCAGCAGGTCAGCGCATTTTGGCGCAGGCTGGCTGGTCGGGGAGTGACATGTACATAATTGGTCCGCCGCTGACGGACAGCATTGAGATCTGGTGTTGGCCGCCTGTGCCGTAGCCGATGTCGGTGAGCTTGACGCACAGCGCGTGGGCTTCGTCGGGTGTGGTGTCCTCGGTGATGTTGACGGTCAGGGAGCGGCCCTGGACCAGGGTGCCGTCGGCATCGGGCGGGGCGTTGAGGAGGTTGCCGTCGGCGACGTGGGGGAGGCAGCGCACGTCGTCCGGGAGGCCTTCCGTGGTGCCACCGTACGCACTGAAGGTGGGCTTCGGGGAGGCGCATCCTGGGGCCGGCGCGGTCGGGGCGCTGCCCGATATGGGCGGGCTGACGCCTGGATTAGAGGGTGCGGCCCGGTCCGCGGTGTCCGGGGTGCACCCGGCAAGCACCAGCCCTGCCAGTCCTGCTGCAATCACTGTCGCGCAGGCAATCCGGCACTGCCGGTGGCGGTCATGCACCACCTGCTGGACCTCGCCTGGGCACGCTGACCTTAGGCGAGCGGCTGATGCATGGCCTGCAGGGCGATCAGCCCGCCGTCCAGCGAGAGGTATCCGACCACTTCGGCCAGCAACACCAAGGCCGTCAGGCCGACGCAGCGTCACAAGATCAGCGACAGAGCCGACTTTCCTGCGCAGATTCGACCTCGAGCACACGTTTCGCCTGCTCAAAGGCACCCTCGGTTGGACCGCGCCGCACTTTCGCGCTCCGGACACCGCCGACCTGTGGACCTGGCTGGTCATCGTCGCCCACACCCAGCTCCGCCTGGCCCGCCCGCTGGCCGCCGACCTACGCCGCCCCTGGGAACGCCCCCTGTCCACAACGAAGTTGACTCCAGCTCGAGTCCGCCGTGGGTT
>NZ_JBFUMY010000127.1:0-23652 GCF_054049135.1 Kitasatospora sp. P5_F3
CCCCCCCCCCCCCCCCCCCCCCCCCCCCCGCTCGTAGCTACCGGTACACCGCCGGGGACAGGACCAGGCACCTCACCTGGCGTGCCCGCCGCGTCCTCGCGCCTGCGGCCACACCCCTTCGGCCGTGTCGCTGGTGCGTGCCGCCCCGTCCCCACCGGGCGAGGTATGAGTGGTGGCGGGTAGGTGGTGGCGGGCGGGCGGAGCGTCGGGGCAGGCGGAGTGGTGGTGAAGAGCCCGCCGATGCCGACTCGTTGAGCGTGGGTCAGCAGTCGTCGGGCTCCAGGGCGCCGAGGGCGCCGGGGAGGATCGGGGCGACGGTGTGGGGCACGTCGGTGTTCACCGCGTAGCCCTGACCCCCGAGCGTGTTGGAGAAGTGGTACTGCAGGTGTGGGTCGGCGACCAGCGGCTTCACCAGCGAGACGAACTGGTAGGCGTCCGTGTGCCCGGCCGCCTGCAGAATGCTGTATGCCTCGGTCGGCTCCATGGTGACCGGCGGGGTGATCGGCAGGACTCCGCCCCACCGCTGCGCGTGCGTCGTCATGCCGGAGATCGTGCCGTCGAGATCAGCCAGCACATCCACGCTGCCGACTGCGCCCTGGGTGGAGTTGTTGATCACGAACTCCCACTGGGTCACATCCGTCATCACGGTGGTGGGGCCGGTCGGCGACTCACCGCTGGCCAGCATGAGCGTGGTCACCGAGGGATACCGTGCCTGCACCTCTGCCATGACCTTGCTCGTGAGCTGCGCAAGCGTCAGCTGGGCAGCCGCAACAGCCGCCCCGCCGGACGAGGGCGCCGTCCCGGATGGCCCGGCGGCGTGGGCAACGGTCACCCCTCCCGTACCCAGCACCGCGAGGCTGACGGCGGCGACGACGCTGACGAGACCGTTTCGAACTCTCACTGCAGATCCTCCATGACGATGTCGGTGTCCCCCAGACGCAGTGTCGATCACGCAGATCGTCCCGGCTCGCTCACGAGGCATCCGGTGGAACAAGGAGGTCGAACGTGCATGGACAGGACGAGTGTGGCGCTGCTCGCCACGTCGTCGCACACCTGGCGGGCGTCCTGCTGCTCCGGCCTTCGGACGCCGCCCGCCCGGAGGGGAAGGACTATCGGGCTGCCCTCGAGGCGTTGGACGGGCTTCTGGAAGCCATCAGGGGCAGACCGTGGCTCTCGGGACATTGAGATGACGTGGGAGATAACCGGTCGGTCCGGCCCGGGACGCGACGGAGAAGCTCTGCCCGGCGCCCGCAGCGTGTGATGCCTGGCTGGTCGCCGACTCTGGTGCAAGCAGCTCGGTGGCCGGCCAGGCGGTGCTCGGAGCAAGCTCACTGCTCACCGGGGTGCCGTCGGACAGACGCTGGTCGACAGACGGGAAGCGCAGGGCTACCTGCGCCTTCGAATGGCTGCATCAGCCCTGACCGTCCGGTCGGCCTGCTGCGCCGGGTGCGGTCGGCGGTCGGTTCCGCTCCGGCCTGATCGCCGACGACACCGAGGAGCCGGCTCCGTGAGCGCGCTGATCGACCCGGCCGAGCTCGCCCACGAGACCGACCCGATCTGGCTCGAAGACACCACCACCCTCGACTTCGTCCGCCAAGCGCTGGACTGCTTCACCACCCGCCGCGGCCGCCCCGCCTACCACCGCGACGGCCGCATGGTCGGCTACGCCATCCTGGGTCCCGACGCCAAGGCCTCCCGTGCCTCCGGCACCTTCCGGCGCCGCGTCTTTCGGCTCCTGCCCCCCGCCCGGTCCGGGCTCGTACCGGCTACGGGCGGCGGGTGATCGTGACGATCTCCCGGCTGTCGGCGGTCAGCGGCCCCCGGCGCCAGTCGCCGTAGCGGTCCTCGACGACGAGACCTGCGGCGTCGAGGAAGATGTCCAGGGTCGCGGCGGCGAGGAAGCGCAGACTGCTCCGGTCCGTCCGCAGGACCGTGCCCGCCTCCGCGGTGGTCTCGGTGAAGGTGACCACGTCGCCGGTGACGGACTCGATTCGGTGCTCCACCCAGAGGGTGCGGCCGGTGGGGTCGGTGACCTCGGAGCCGTTCGCCGGGTTCCAGCTCTCCCAGGCGCGGGCCTGGGGGTGGCGGGTCTCGAAGACGAAGCGGCCGCCCGGACGCAGCGCGGTTCGGACGGCGGCCAGCGAGGCAGTCAACTCCTCGTCGGTGACCAGGCATTGGAAGGCATGGCCGGTCATGGTGGCGAGTTCGAACTCGCCGTGCCAGGCCGCTTTCGCCGCCGTCCCCTCGACCCATTCGACGTCCGCGCGGCGCCGGGCCCGGTCCAGCGAGGCGCGGTCCGGGTCGATCCCGGCAAGCCGTCCGGTGTGGCCGTGCTCGCGGGCCCGGTGGAGCATCTGGCCGGTCCCGCAGCCGACGTCCAGCACCGAACCGGCGGCCGCCACCAGGCCGTCGTAGAAGGCGTCTCCCGGCCAGAGGTCCGGGTCCCAGGGGTTCAGCCGGTCGTAGAGCGCGGCCGCGTCGGCATCGGAGAACATCGCGCCAGTATCACTACAGCAGCGTCGCCGTCCAAGCGAATTACCCTATGCCACAAGGCCATTGACACCCGCTCAAGCGGAAGGCCCCCCCCGCGCCCGCTCCAGCGGGAAGGTGGTGGCCACATCCACGGTGAGCAGGCCCTTGTCGGCCAGGTCGGCGAGCGGCAACTACGCCCACCAGCCCCTGCTCGTCGAGGACGCCCTCGGCAAGCAGATGCTCGCCCTCCTGCACCAGCTCGACGCCACCTGCCAGGCCTCAGACGAACTCGCCCAGGCCGTCGAGGAGCTCTTCCCCCAGCACCCGGACGCCGAGATCCTGCTGTCCTTCCCCGGCCTCGGCGTCCAGCTCGCCGCGCGCGTCCTGGCGGAAGTCGGCGACGACCACACCCGCTTCGCCGACGCCCGCGGCCTCAAGGCCTACGCTGGAGCGGCACCCGTCACCCGCGCCTCCGGGAAGAAGAGCCACATGGGCCGGCGCATGGTCAAGAACGACCGCCTCAACCATGTTGGGTACCTGTGGGCGTTCTCCGCCCTCACCGCCTCACCCGGAGCCGGCGCCCATTACCCGCCCGCCGCGAGCACGGAGACTGGCACGCCGCCGCCCAACGCCATCTGTTCAACCGACTGCTTGGGCAGCTCCACCACTGCCTCCAGCACCACGAGCGATTCGACGAAGGCACTGCCTTCCCCGCAGTCGCCTCCCTGGCAGAGGCCGTTGCCGCATGACCTGGCGGCGTCCTGGCGGACCTTGGCCCGGCCGTTCAGTCCCGGACGGAGAGCGGACCTCGCAGCTCGACGCGAAGGCGGATCGAAAGGTCGATCGGAAGCCCCAGCAGGGAGTATCGAATGTCCTCGGCCCGGGCCGCGATCAGGTCGAGGTCGCGAAGCTGGCGACGGAGTTCCGCGAGCAGGTCCGGGACCAGCGCCTCCTCCAGGTCCGGAAGGTCCACACCGTCGTAGATGTGCGCCCCGACCTGCTCAGGGGTGGGGGACTGCTCACGACGGTGAATGACCTCCACCGCCCGGGTACTGGCCCAGACGGCGAACTCCGCGATCCCGTGCAGGTAAGTGTCCGCCGCGAACAGCACAGTCGCGGCAGCGTCCTCGTCGGCGTCGTCCGGGCCGTCCTGGCCGTCGTTGTGGCAGTACTCACTGAGCATGTACTCGGCCATCGCCCGGTTGACGGCCTTGAAGGCCGCCGTGTCGCCCAACGCGCCCTCCCAGACGGAGTTCAGCAGCGGACGCAGTCTCAGCGCGAAGGGCGCCTGCTCGCTCTCGGGCAGCGCCTCGTGCGCACCCAGCAGCCGCTCCGCGACGCCGGCCGCGAACACCTTGCGCTCGCTGGACGACGCGCCCGCCAGACGCTGGGCCACCAACTCCGAGAGGTCCTGCCACGTTTCCATCCGAACCACCCGAGTCGAGGTACAGCGCGCTCCTGCCCGCCGGGGTGATCATCACATCCGCCACCGTCAAAGCGTCGTCCGCACCCTCGGGCATCCCCCCGAAAACTTTGCAGGTCGAACCGGGTGAATGTGCCAAGATCCTCTGCCGTGAAGACTTGGGACGAACTGACTCTCATCGAGCAGGTGTTGGTCCGCCGCGCCGTCGGCGGCACCAACCCGCGAGGTGCTGCACGTCGCGGAGCCCGACGCCGAGGCGACCGTCGTCCCGCTGGAGGACCTGCTGGACGCCTTCGGTGACCGGTCGACCTGGACGTTGACGGCGCCCGGCGCTCCACCGTGCAGGTTCGCCAGAGGCGGGGGCACGATCGCAACCCCGGCCGTGGGCGGCCCCACCGGACGTGGCGGATCCGCTGGGCGCGGCGGATGGGGCCAGGGCTGACTCGACGGTCCGTTAGCCGACACGATTCCCCCGCGCCGCCACCGTTCGGTAACTGACACAACGTCAAAAAGGTATCAGGGGAACTAAATTGACGGGCCTACACGACAGGAATCGACTGTGCTGATGCCCGCTGCGGATCCGCGCCTTGCCTCCGGCCCGCGGCGCAATCCGGCGCTGTAGTCAGCCGAGCTGAAGCTGATGAGTCTGCGCGGCCAGGCGAAGCTTCGGGGCACGGAGATGCCGACCTGCTGCGCCGTCGCCACCCCGAGGTGGCTGCGCCGTGGTTTACCGCGCTGGTCCACCTCAACCCGAACGACAACGTCGGCGTCCGCATCATCGCCCCCGATGGTCCCCGGGGCTTCCGCTTCTGAGCAGCCCCGGGGAGGGCGCCGCTGCCTTCCCCCGTCCCAGGCGCTGCCTGCGACTCCTGGGGTGAGAGGGCGTCGCGGTGGGGCGCGACGGGTGGCGTGTTGGTGGCGGAGCCGTAGGACCACCGCTCGCTGGTACCTGTCATGGTATGGCGAGCCGTCCGGGCGGCCGGTCTAGGCGCTGTGTGATGTTGGGATCATTCATTCGCGCCCGGCCCATCGTCGCGGCTCGTAGTACGGCTCGGTCGGCAGGGTTCGGCGCGGTAGCTGGGGTGGCACCCGCTCCTCCTGTGGCTTGCCCTCCTGTCGCTGAAGCTCACGAGCGAAGCCACCGCCGTAGTCCAAATGCTGGGCATCAGCGACAAGGGCTGCCAGTGCTTCAGCTTCTCGGTCCTTATGGTTCTTCCGCCAAAGCATGTAGCTCCTCGCCAGTGGCCGGTGTGCCCCTCCTGCGGGGGCCGCCCAGTGTTCTCCGGAGCGCAGCCCGAGTCCACCCACACGCACATATGCCGCTGTCACGAGTCGGTAACGAACGAGGTGAGGCGCGGGCGACCAAGCCGACACGGCCCGAGGCGTCGGCGACGGCACCAGGGTGTTGTCCGATCCCCTGGCCGGGGAGTTCGCGAAGTCCCCGGCAGAGACTTCTCGCGGCGTCCCCGGGGACCGGGGCCCCGCGGGCGCTCGGCGCGGTGACCATCCGTGACCACCCGTTCAGCGGGCGTGACTGCGCAGAGTGGCAGGATGGGTGTCTAGCGTGACGTCATGAACAAGAACAAGAACAAGCCCGCCCAGAAGATCGTCGTGACCGAGGACCACTCCGACCCGGCCCGCTTGGTGGTGGAGCTCAAGCCGTCCGACGGTTCTCCCAAGTCCCGCCGGCCGGTCCACGGCCAGGACGAGGTGCTCCGGTTCGCCCGCGAGCACGGAGCCGACGAGAAGACGATCGACTGGAACGGCCTCCAGGACCGCCTGCCCGCCCGCAAGGCCAACGCGGCGGCCACCCAGCAGTAGCACCGCCACGTGCCGCGGCTCCCGGGTCTGACCACCGGGGGCAGCACGCGGCGCACCGGTCGTACACCCCCCGACCGGTGCCCGGATCCTTCGAACGCGCCCCGTCGCCGACTGCCACTGCCTAGGCTTGGGCGCACTCGAATGTGGCAGGGCAAACGGGAGATAAGCGCTGATGGGCATGAGTGAGGACCTGGACATCCGCCGGGCCGGCCTGACGATCGCCGAAGCGGTGGAGACGCTGGACCGGGCGCGTCTCAGGCTCCTCGACCGGGCCGCGTACGACGCCCAGTTCCAGGCCCGGGAAGACCTGCTGGAACACGTCCGGGACATCTGGGACACCCTCAAGTCCCAGGGCGTCTCCCCAGCGGTACGCCCGGAGTACCAGCCCCTCGCCGCCCTCCTGGACATCCTCACCTCCCTCGGCGAGCACGTCGGGGCCACCGCCCGCCCGCAGAGCTGAGCAACCCGGCTCCTCACCGGACAACCACGCAGCTTGAGCAAGCGGCCTGATCATGACCATCCGGAGTGCCGGCCTCGGAACGGCCCTTGTGTGCTTACCCGCCGCGCCCGCCCGAGGGCAAGGCGATCGACCGGCTCCGGAGTGACGCCTCGGGATGCCGCTCGATCACCCGGCCTCGAGGCTTCGCGCATCGCCACCGCCACGGTCCTCGGCCTGCGCCGACTGCGCCGCGCCCGGGCCGAGCTCACCGCAGCCGCCGCCCCGCAGCTCTCCTACGCTGACCGGATGAGCAGCGACAGCACCGGCGCGGCCGCCGACCTCGCGGACGCCCTGGACGACTTCACCAAACGGACCGCCGCCCCCGGCGCCGCCCGCGACGTCTGGCCGGCCGTCGGCGGCCCACACGACCTCCAGCAGCGCACCGTGCAGGCCCCGGCCGACGCCGCCGACCGGATCACCGAAGTGCTGCGCGCCGAGTTGGGGAAGTTCGACCAAGCCCCGCGACCCGACGGCGACCAGGGCGACGACATCGGTGACACCAGCGAGTGGTGGGGCTGACCCAACCGCTCAGCGCCCCGACCAGACCGGGCGCCCAAGGGCGTGCCGGGTCCTACGCGACGGCCGCCTGATCGTCGTCTTGGCGGTGGTCGCCGTTGGAGGCGGAGGCGTTCATGCTCGGACTTTGTCGGCAGGATTCACGTGCCGCCTGGATCTGCCGGGGCGCTCGTGTCGCGGTCACAGCCGGCCAACGGCTACCCCCATGGTGTCTCCGGCACCGACGGTGATGGGGGTCACCGCGTCGGTCGCGGTGTTGATCGCGAACACCGTCCCCTGGGGTGTCCCGTGGCCGTAGGAGCCGACCACGTAGGCGTTCTTTCCGTCGGGGGTGAGGGCCACCTCCGAGGGAAGGAAGTACCTGCCCGGCCCGTTGGTCGGCAGGGCGTCGCCGATGGGGATGGTCTTGGTGACCGTGTCGGTGGTGGTGTTGATCACCGACACCTTGCCCTGCTTGGCCTTGTTGTCGACGCCGACCACGTAGGCCCGGTTGCCGTTGGGGCTGATCGTCACGCCGCCGGTGCCGACGTCGGGGATGGTGTGGACGATCTTCCGCTTCGCGAGGTTGATCACGGAGACGGTCCCGTTGTTCCCGGTGACGTAGAGGCGCTTGCCGTCGGGGGTGACCGCCATGCCGTTGGCCGGCTCGTCGAGGCGGATGGTGGTGATGATCTGATCGTTGGTGGTGTTGATCACGGACAGGCCGCCCTTGTCGCCGGTCACGTAGAGGCGCTTGCCGTTGGGACTGATCACCACCTGGTGGGGCCTGCTGACCTGGATGGTGGCGGAGACCTGCTTGGTGGCGGTGTCGATCACCGACACCTTGTCCCCGTGGAAAGGGTTCTGGACGGCCACGTAGGCGTGCTTGCCGTCGGGGGCGATCGCTTCCCCGTAGAGGATGTCGGGAGACAGTTCGCTCTTGTCGAAGGGGATGTCCGTGACGGTCGTCTTCGCGATGTTGACCACCGACACGTACTTGAAGGCGTTCGTCACGTAGAGACTGGCACCGTCGGGGGTGACCGCCACCTGGTCCGGGCCACCGCCGACAGTGGTGGTCCCGAGCCCCTGGACCCTGTTGGTCCTCGTGTCGATCACGTACACGTGGCCGTCGAGGCTGGTGACGTAGGCGTAGACCTGCCGTTGCGGCTTCGGCGGGGCGGCCGTGGCAGGCGCGGGCGCCAGGAGCGCCAGCCCTGACGCGATGGCCACCGCGGTGATGGTTCGCCGTACAACGGATCGCTGAAAGTGCACGTGGACCTCCGGATCGACGTGATGGTCTCTCGTGCCACCCGGTGTACCGCCGCGACTGACCAGCCGTCAGCGGATCAGCACGTCAACCACCCGGAAGAGTGCCAGCCCGAGCAGCACGCGACGAGGGACGGCACCGCCCTCGGCCACGCGCGGCGCTCTGTGCCAACGGCCGAGCTGGGTCCAGGTGTGGCGGCGCCGCGCAGCAGAGAGAGGTGGATCATGAACGAAGAGACCGCGATCAAGAGCGCTCGGTAAGTCTGGCCGGAGGCGGAGGGCTTCGAGCTCGCTCCCGGCGGCTGGACCTTCCGTGTAGGGGCGGCTACGCGTGGATCACGGACTCCGGCCGGGTGGCAGCCGACCCCGAAGGACTCCGGAGCCACGCTCGTCTGCGCATCGCCGGGTGACCATCGGGGCGGACGCCTTGAGGTGGTCGCGGGCAGACGAGCTCGGCGGCGGGCCGGTACGCCTGCCCGGCCAGCCGCTACGGCTTCCCCAAGCCCTGACCCGCCGTCACACCTTCGAGCGGACTTCCCGGCCCCGCGGCCGGGAAGGCTGCTGTCGTGACCCGCGGAGCCGTACGGCAAGACCGTCCACACCGAACTGCGCACCCGCTCCGCCGCGGCTGGCTGACCGCGTCACGCCGTCGTGCGGGGTTGCCCGGAGATCGCGAGCGCCTCCGCGTGCAGAGGGTGGCGCTGGAGCTCGTCCAGGACGACGCGGGCGACCTCGGACGGAACTCTGCTGCGGAACTCCTTCTTGTCACGCTCGAAGGGGCCGCTGCTTCGGCCGAGCCGGTGGCCGCCCTTGACGGCCCTGCGGAGCGCCACGCCGACGCGGTGGCTCGGCTTCGCCTCGTCCGGGAAGAGCGAGGCGCCGAGAGGGGCCGAAGCTGTCCACGCATCCGGCGTGCTGCAGAGCCGGCTCACGACGGCCACGACGTCCAGGACCTCCGGCAGCTCGCGGACCCAGTGGCGGATATCGCCCTCGGTCCACGGCCCGCTGTAGCGGTCGTCCGGATCGCGCCAGACCTCCCCCTCAGCCAGGGGCGCGGATTTGACCGGGAACGGGTCGGGGTCCAGCCCGTACGCCACATGGAGCCTGTCCTGCTCGGTCTCTTCGACCTTGATCGTGCCAAGCAAGCCGCCGAGGACCGTTTCGATGTTGGTGCGCAGCGTCGACTCAAAGACCGGGGCCACGACATCGGCGAGACTGGGGATTCCGAGGAGGAACCGGCGGTGTAGGTCACTGGGGTTTTCTCAACGGCGTGGAGGGTCCATGAATGCTTGAGCAATGTCTGCGGGTAGAAGCATTCGATGAGCAGAGTCGAGACTCGGCGAGCAGCGACCCGGTCCGCCGGGTAGCCGCACCGTACCCGGCGCGGACCGGGGCCCCGGCATGTCGAGTGAGAAGCCAACGGGGTTATTGGCGCAGGTAGTTCAGGAATGCTGTGGCATCGACTCCAGGTGCGTGGTCGGACAGGAGTGCGGCGAGCCGGTCGTGATGGGTGGGCGGCCAGCCTTCGTCGTCGTCCTCATCCTCACCGGGCCGGTTGAGGTGCTCCACGACGTAGGCCTGGGTGAGGCAAGCCAGCAGCATGAGGAAGTCAGCCGGCGTAGGGGCAATCCAGAACGGCTTCCATGAGCCCGCGCCGTGGATTGCAATGCCGACTCGGGTGCCCGGCACCGCGGTGTCGGCGATGAACGGATCACCTGAGTGGTTGGCGATGACCACCCACTCGTCCGGCCACTCGTTCAGACGGTGCCCGTCGTTGCCGTGCCAGCGGTAGCAGGACTGGTAGGACACCAGGTCCCGAGCAGGGGCGAGTGTGATCCCCCCGAGCGGGGCGGGGATATGGATCGTGTCGAGTGGCCCGGAAGTCCCGTAGAGGTTCCGCAGTTCCGCCGACAACGGCAGGTCCCGAGCCACCGTCTGAAGATCGGCAGCCGGGCAAGGCCCGAACCCTGCCCTGACGCCGGCACGATGCAGCATTTCGATCAGCATCGCATTCGCTGACCCGATCACCTCTTCAGAGTTCGGCATGCTGCGGAGCATACGACTGATTCTCAGTGGTGATCACTTCCAGATGCCGTTGAGCACGAGGGCGGCGCGGGCGATGTCGCCAGTCCGGCTGGGGCTGAGCGTGACGTGCTGCAGAGTGCGCCATCGTTGCTTGAGCTCGGCGGCGGTGCGCTCGCCGAGGGCGCGGACGTGCCGCAGCAGGGTGTTGGACATGCGGGTGTCGACGTGAAGTGCCCGTTCGGACTTGCCCTTTGGGCGTCCCACGGGGATGCGAATGCCGATGCCCGCGCCGATGTAGCCCTTGTCCGCCAGCGTCGGCAGGCCGTCGGCCGTCGCCTTGTACAACGCGGGCAGGGCGTGGATACGGGCAGCGGGGGTGGAGCCCGGCTCGACCTCGGAGACCCACTGGTGCTGCTGTCCGGGAGTCGTTTCTGGGGAGGTGTCCGCGTACTCATCAAAGTTCACCTGTACGCCGGCACCAGTCGCGGCAGGCGGGCGGATTTGCTGATCGCATCGTGAAGTTCCCGCATGACTAGGACCGAATCTGTCCTAGTCCCGTCATAGCGTCTGACCCATGAGCACTGGAAACACATCCGCGCCCGCGATCCGCTATGCGGCCGTCACGTTCGACTGCCCGGACCCCGCCGAGCTGGCCCGTTTCTATGGCGACGCCCTCGGCCTGCCCGTCGTCTACTCCACCGACGACTTCGTCCTGCTCGGCCAGGAGGGCTCGGCCGGACTGGGGTTCAACCGGCTGGCCGACTACCGGCGTCCCACCTGGCCGGACCCTTCCCAGGAGAAGCAGGCCCACATCGATCTGGGCGTCGACGACCTGGACTCCGCGCAGGCCCACCTGCTGGCCCTGGGCGCTGTCGAGCCCCCGGCCCAGCTCCAGCCCGATCGGTGGAGGGTCCTGCTGGACCCCGCCGGCCACCCATTCTGCATCTCCACCCTGGTCTGAACATGATCGGCCGATTGATGACCATGACAGCGCACCCGGGCAGGGGCGGCGAACTCGCCGCCTGTCCGCGTACTCATCAAAGTGCTCCTTACCTTGTTGGCGGGTTGATTCCGGTCCTTCGTACGATCGGGAGACCCGGGGGCCTGGGTGTGGCTACGAGTGCTCATGCCGTAGGTGTGGCTTTGGCTGATTGGCCGCCCAGTGCCCCGCGACGACACGGCCACTCATTGGGATGAGCGAACAGGGATCGCTTCGTAAGGACACGTCGGCGTGGTCGTCTGCAGGGACCAGTCAACCGATCGGCAAGGGAGGCTCGGGTGCCCGAGCTCTGGGCGGGCACGGATGCCGGCAAGGCCGCGCATCACTGCACGGTGATCGACACGGACGGGACGAAGGTGCTCTCGCGCGGGGTGCCCAACAATGAACCCGACCTCTTGGAGCTGATAGGCGACGTCCTCGCACTGGCCGAGGACAGCCCGGTGACCTGGGCCATCGACCTGAACGCCGGCGGGGGTGCACTTCTGATCGCTCTGCTCACTGGTCATGGTCAGCGGTAAAGTCCGTGGCGCCCAGGCCATGGCTGAGGCGGCAGTAGCCGCGGCGCAGGCCCAGCACACCGCCGTGGCCGGGGAGACCACGGCCGCGGCCGTGGTTAACACGCTGGCCAGGGCGGTGTTGGCTCTGGACGATGAGATCGCTGACATCGACGCGCAGATCGCGGTCCGTTTCCGAGAGCACCGTCACGCGGAAGTGGTCCTCAGCATGCCCGGCATGGGCCCGCTACTGGGGGCGGAGTTCATTGCCTGCACCGGCGGAGACATGGACGCCTTCGGCAGTGCGGGCCGACTCGCCGGCGTCGCCGGACTCGCACCAGTCCCACGGGACTTCGGTCGCATCAGCGGCAACATGCGCCGGCCACACCGCTACCACCGCCGACTCCTGCGCGTCTTCTACCTCTCCGCCCAGATCGCCGCCCGCTTCTGCCCCACCTCGAAGACCTTCTACGACCGCAAGAGAAACGAAGGCAAGAGCCACAAGCAGGCGATCCTCGCTCTGGCCCGCCGCCGTCTCGACGTCCTATGGGCTCTCATCCGAGACCAACGCACCTTCACCACCGAGCCGCCCCCCGATCTCACCTCGGCATAGCGCCCTTGTGACCGTGCGCTTCATTTGGCGTCTTGGCCACACCTGGTCGTTCCCAGGCCGGGCGGTCGGGATCAGAGGGCCCAGGGCAGTCGTACGGCCTCGACCTCCGTGTCGTTCAGGAGGGTCTCGACGAGCGCGGCGGGGCCCGCCACCTTGGTGGCCCAGAGGTCATAGTCCGTGCAGAGGACCCAGGACCGGTCCTGGGCCCAGAGATTGGATGGCGTCCAACCGTCCTCCTCGGGGTGGTCGTACAACGCCTTGGCATCCGCGAGCGTGCCGGCCCGGACGTGCAGGTTGTCGAAGTCCTCAGCCCTCTGCAACAGCGGGTTGTAGTAGGCCAGGCAGCGGGTCTCCGCTCCCTGCGGGCTGTGCTCGGTGAGGATGTCGACCAGGCGGTTCCAGTCGGTCCGGTCCAGGCTGCCCTCGGAGGGCCCGTCGATGCCGACCGGCCAGCCGCTCGGCTCCCGGAGCGAGGGGAATGAGCGGTAGCAGGGCAGCCGACCCTCGGGTGCCACTGGATCACCGGTCCGCCGCGAGAGCTCCGCCCACCGCAGCCGGCGCCAACGGGGGCCGCGGGGCTCGCCCGGCGCCCCCTCCAACACGTCCGCGGGGTCGAGGCCCGGGATGATCTCGGGCCCGCCGCCATTCAGCACGGCTCGTTGATACGCGACATAGGACATTCCGGTGGGACCGAGCTCGTGTTCGTACATGGAGTGGAGCACCCATGCGGCGTCGGGCAGTGCCGGCGGCATGAAGCCGGTGAGCCCGTCATCGTCGGCCAGGTCCCGCAGCCAATCAGTCTCCCCAGCCGCGGTCAGCGGCCACCGAGCCGTCGCCAGAGCAGCGGATGTCTCGTTCATCCGTTCATGATCTCATCCGCCGCAGCGACGAGCGCCGGGATCACTTCCCGGCCTCCACCACGTTCACCGGCACCCTTGACAAACATGATTGGGAATCAGCCAAGTACAGATGAACGTGCTCAGCTTGGCGTCCTAGCCTTCGCTCCGTTTGTCGGAGGGATCACCTAGGAGCGTGGGTCGGTAACGGGCAAGCAGCCAGCTGACGGGGAGCGTTGGGATCGGTCGCGGTTGCCCGCTGGCACGTGCGAGGGTGTGGTCGGGTGCTGCCTGTCAGGTATCCGGCCCAGTGGGGCCCGTGACGGGGCCGGGAAGGCCCGGCTGGTCAGCCGGCCAGGGCGGCGAGTCCGGTGGTTCCGGTGTGTCGGAAGATCTTGCGGAGGTTGTGGCAGGCGGCCAGCAGTCGCCATTCGCCGCGGGCGCCGTCCTCGCCGCGCAGGAGGAGTTGGCGGTTGGTCTGGCAGGTCATGATCTGTCCGAAGACGGGTTCGACGATGGCTTTTCGGCGGCTGTAGGCGGCCTTGCCGGGTTTCGTTCGCAGTTTGCGGGCCATGCGTTCCTTGAGGGTGGCGTTCGCGGGGATGCGTCCGCGTGGTGCTGGTGGGGCCTGTTCGTCGTGGGCGAGTCGGCCAGTGGCCATGAACGTGTCGGTGCTGCAGGACAGTTGGCGTTCCTTCGCGGCTTCGAGGTTGGTCTCGGAACAGTATCCGGCGTCGACCAGTGCCTGCTTGGGGTGGACGCCGGTGTTCGCCGCGGACTGGTCGAGCATGGTGGTGTAGTTCAGCGCGTCGGAGGCGTTGGTCGTCACGTCGGCGGCGGTGATGACCTGGTGTTCGGCGTCGACGACGGCTTGGGCGTTGTAGGCCTGGATGTAGGCGCCGTCGCTGTTCTTCAAGATCCGTGAGTCGGGGTCGGTGAAGTTGGCCTGGGCCTTGGGCTTGGGGCGGGCCCTGGCGGCGGCCTTGTCGCCGGCGTCGGTGACGGCCTGCTCGTCGTCGGCGCACCTGCGCTCGATCGCCCGCGAGGAGCGCACCCCGGTGGTGTAGCCGTAGATCAGCAGACGCAGCATCAGCCGGGGGTCGTAGGGCGGGTAGCCGCGCTTCTCGGTGTAGTCGGCCAGGATCGGCCGTAGGTCCAGCACCTCGTCTACCAGGTCGGCGACAAACCGGGCCAGGTGGTCCTGGGGCAGCCAGCCGTCCAGCGACGGGGGCAGCAGCAGGACCTGGTGCGGATCGAACACCCGGAACCGCTTGTCCACCCCCGCCCCACGGCCCTGCGGCTGCCTCTTCTCGACCGGCTCGACCTCGAACAGCCCATCCCCACCACGCATACCGACATCATCCCGCACGAATGATCACGAGGATGGGCAGCGGTGGCACCTACAGATCTGCCGGGCGAGTGAACCCGTAGGCGCGCTCGACCTTGGCCACGTGGACCGCGAACGAGGCATACCAATGCTCGCGTCCATGCGCACGGGTCAGCGCGTGCTCCGCGTGACCCCGCCAAGCCGCGATCGACTCCTCGTCCCTCCAGTACGACACCGTGATCCCCAGACCGTCCGCGCCGCGAGCCGAATCGACGCCGAGGAATCCCGGCTGGTCGGCAGCCAGTTTCAGCATCTGCTCGGCCCTATCCCCATAGCCGTTCTCACCAGGGGTCCGCACGGAGGTGAACACCACCGCGTAGTACGGCGGAGCGGGCAGCGATGCGGGCAAAAGGTCGGCCACGGAGGTCCTCCAACAGGCAACGGCGGGGGTATCGCCTCAAACGATCTCGCGCACCCAACTGAACCCACAACCCCGTTGCCGACTACTGACCCAGGCTCCTAGCCTGTCGCGCGAGCGGCACCGAGGATGCCGGGCAGCAGCATTGGAGTAGGTGCCGATATGAGCGTGGACTTCTTCTGGCGGCGTGTGGCCGGCAAGTCGCTGGATGAGCTCTCCCCGAAGGAACTGGGCGTGCTGGTGCCGCACTGGTTCGATGCAGAGTTCAAGCCGCTCCGCGAGGCCGGCATGGTGATGTCCGTGGAACGCAACGGCTACTTGATGCACTTCGCGCTGACAGCAGTCGGCGGGACCTCGGATGGCGTCGCTCAGCTGCCGGTTTCGGGGGTGAGCAACGGGCCGAGGGCGAGGAAGACCCTGAGTATGGGTTCGTCGGGACGGAGCTGTGGGTGCTTCGCCCCAACGAGGTGCAGGACGCCTCGGCCTTTCTGAACCGAGTCGCGGTCGACGACCTGGTGAGGGACCTGGACGTCGTACTGGCACGAGAGGTCGGGGCTCTGGGTGTCGCCACGCCTTGGAGCCAGGCATGGGCAGAGGATCTGACTACCGACCTGAGCGAGCTGAGGAACTTTTTCGCTGCGGCCGCAGTTGCGGGCGACGCGATGGTCGAGTTCGAATCGGCTTGACCCGCTCTCTGGTCAGGCCGCGTCGGTGTCACGTTCGATGGCTGCGAGGCGGTTCTTCAGCCGGTAGCTGGGGCCGTTGATGGAGATCACGTCGCAGTGGTGGAGGAGCCGGTCGAGGATGGCGGTGGCGAAGGTCCAGAAGTAGGTCATCCGGACGGCGCGCCAGGGGTGTTGGCGCAGGACGAGGCGGATGGTGAGCTGGACGGCCATCAGGGCGGTGTGGAACCCGGCAATACAGACCGCGACGGAGAGGAAGCCCTGGGTCCAGGTGAGAGTGGTGGCTGCGGCGACTATGGCGAGCCCGACGTGTGCGAGCAGCATCGGCCCGTCCTCATCGGCCGTTGCCGGGGAGAGCCCGGTGTCTTCCCGTGGTGGAGCCGGCTCGTCATGGTTGTGCACGGTGCCCCCGGCTCCCGGATCGGATCCGACCCGCAGCCTGCCCCGGTCCGTCGAGGCTCACACGCCCGCAGCACGCCCGCCTGTCCAGCCGCTGCCGCTCCGGCCCGGTCACCACCGCTCCGTCATCGCCCTGCCCCGCGCCCGCGCCAGCGCCCGCTGACACCCCGCCAGGGGCCCCGCCCCCCCCGGGGCGATGCGCTGGGGTGTTACCGACTTGGGGATGACGATGTTGCCGAGCTGCAGGTGCCAGCGCAGGACGACCTGGGCCGGGGACTTGCCGTGCCGGTCGGCGATGGCCGTGACGGCCTTGTCCTTGAGGGCGGCGCCTTGGGCGAGCGGGCTCCACGCCTCGGTGGCGATGTCCAACTCGGCGTGCACTGCGCGCAGTCCGCTCTGCTGCAGACCCGGGTGCAGTTCGACCTGGTTGACGGCCGGGATGAGCTCGGCGCCGTCGATCAGCCGCTTCAGGTGGTCGGGCTGGAAGTTGGAGACGCCCGCGGTGCGGACCCGGCCGTCGGCGACCAGCTTCTCGATGGCCTTCCAGGTCTCCTTGTACAGGTCACGGGCCGGGGTGGGCCAGTGGATCAGGTACATGTCGACGTAGTCGAGGTCCAGCTTGGCCAGGCTGTCGTCGAAGGCGCGGAGCGCGGCGTCGTAGCCCTGGTCGGCGTTCCACAGCTTGGTGGTGACGAACAGGTCCTCACGGGCGATGCCGGAGGCCGCGAGGGCCTTGCCGACGCCAGCCTCGTTGCCGTAGATCGCGGCGGTGTCGATGGAGCGGTAGCCGGCCTCCAGGGCGCAGGAGACGGCGGCGGTGGTCTCCTCGTCCGGGACCTGGAAGACGCCGAAGCCGAGCTGCGGGATCTCCACGCCGTTGTTGAGCGTGACGGTGGGGATGGTGCTGTTCGATGCCATGGTGCGGGTGGCCTTTCAGGCGGTGCGGGTGGTACGGGTCGTACGGGCCGTACGGGTGGTGAGCGTGTAGCGGACGGTCTGGGCGCTGATGAGTCCGTCGCGGAAGACGAACGTGTCGACGCCGTCGGTGACCTCGTGGGTGCCGGTGGTGGCGCTCCACTGCAGGAACAGCACGTCACCGGCGAACTGCGGGGTCAACTGCCAGTCGGCGTCCGGCAGATCGGCGAGCAGGGCGCCGATGCCCCGCTGTACTCCCTCGCGTCCCGTGAGGGTGCCCTCGGGGGTGAGGAAGACGGCGTCCTCGGTGTAGTTCCGGCTGATCAGGTCGAGGTCGCCGGTGCCGAACCGGTTGCCGTGGTCGGCGAAGACTTCCTGCGGCGTACGGCTCATCGGGCGAGCTCGGCGAGCGTGGTGGTGGCGAAGCCGTGGTCCTGTTCGGGGCCGCCGCCGCCAATCGCGCCGATCAGCCGGTCGTCGCGGTGGACAGCGAGCAGGTGGCCGCCCGCGTCGAGAACGGTGACGCCGGCTGTGACTCCGGCAGCCACCGCTGCGCGACCGGCGGCAGTGATCGGTATCTCGGCCTCCTGCATGGTCAGCGGGGCGACGGGGGCCGGTGCGGTGGTGCTCATGAGGGGTTCTCTCTCGGGGGACTGTCCGGGAGGGCCGGAACGGAGGGGCCGGGCCTTGGAGGGAGGGGTGGGTCAGACCGTGGCCGGGGCGGGCTCGGCTGCCGCGGACCCGGCGACGACGCGGCTGGCGGTACGGGTGCGCCGGTCCAGGTGGGCCGCGAGGAAGGCGAGCAGCAGCGCCGTACCGGCGAGGATCGCGCCGACCCAGTTCGGGGCGGTGAAGCCGAGGCCCGCGGTGATGACGACACCGCCGAGCCAGGCGGCGAGGGCGTTGCCGAGGTTGAAGGCGCCGATGTTGGCGGCGGAGGCGAGGGTCGGGGCGGCCGAGGCCTGGTCGAGCACCCACTTCTGCAGCGGCGGCACGGTCGCGAAGCCGAAGGCGCCGATCAGGGAGAGGGTGATCGCGGCGAGGACCTTGTCGTGCGCGGTCGCCGTGAACAGGAGCAGGGCTGCGGTGAGGGCGGCCAGGGCGGTGAAGAGCATCGGCATCAGGGCGCGGTCGGCGAACTTTCCGCCGAGCAGGTTGCCGAGGAACATGCCGACGCCGAACAGGACGAGCAGCCAGGTCACGGCGCCTTCGGTGTAGCCGGCGACCTCGGTCATCATCGGGGTGATGTAGGTGATCGCGGCGAACACACCGCCGTACCCGAGGACCGTCATCGCCATGGCGAGCCAGACCTGGGCGTTGCGGAAGGCGGCGAACTCGACACGGACGCTCACCGAATCCGGCCGGCGGCCGGTCTCGGGGACGAGCTTCGCCACACCCAGGAGGCCGACGACGCCGAGCGCGGCGACCAGCGCGAATGTGACGCGCCAGCCTGCGGCTTGGCCGACGTACGTACCGCCGGGGACGCCGATGATGTTGGCCACGGTCAGGCCCATGAACATCAGGGAGATCGCGGAGGCCTTCTTCTGCGGGGCGACCAGGTCGGCGGCGACGACGGAGCCGATGCCGAAGAACGCGCCGTGCGCGAGGGAGGCGACGATCCGGCCGGTCAGCATGAGGCCGAAGCTGGGGGCGACGGCCGAGAGGGCGTTCCCGGCGATGAACAGGCCCATGAGGAACATGAGCATCTTCTTGCGGGGAACCCGGGTGCCGAGCACGGTCAGAAGCGGGGCGCCGATGACGACGCCGAGCGCGTAGCCGGACACCAGCCAGCCGGCCGTCGGGATGCTGACGCCGAAGTCTCCTGCGACCTGGGGCAGCACACCCATGATCACGAATTCGGTAGTGCCGATCCCGAAGGCCCCGATGGCGAGGGCCAGGAGCGCGAGTGGCATGGAGGTGCCTTCCAGGTGATTGCATGCGACGGTTATGTTTGATGACAATAATTGCATACGCGGGATAAGTGCAAGCGGGGTCAACCTCCGCGTGCATTAGTTGTCGTGCAACCATTGAGGGGATGATCCGACCAAGGAGCCCCGATGACCGCCACCGCCCCCGCTCTCACCGCCTTGGCCCACGGCTGGTGCGCGCTCTCCCTGTTGCACGGCCGGATCGAGTCCCGCCTGGAGCACGCCCTCCAGGCCGGACACGGCCTGAGCGTGCGTGAGTACTCCCTGCTCGACGTGCTCAGCCGCCAGCACGACGGAGAGGGTGGCCACCTGCAGATGAAGCAGGTCGCCGACGCCGTCGTCCTCAGCCAGAGCGCCACCACCCGCCTGGTCACCCGCCTCGAGGACCGCGGCCTGCTCTCCCGCTACCTGTGCCCCACCGACCGGCGCGGTATCTACACCAACGTCTCCGGCGAGGGCCTGCGGCTCCTGGAGGAGGCCCGCCCCACCAACGAGGCCGCCCTCCGCGAGGCCCTCACCGAGGCCGCCGAGGACCCGCAGCTCGCGCCCCTCGTCCGGACGATCGAGGAGACGGGCGCGCCGACGGCGGCCCCCGCAGCCTGAAGACAGCCCGGCCGCACCACCCCAGCGCCGGCCCCGGCAGGGCTGGTTGGCGAACCCGCCCTCGGGTTCGGTGATCTCCGGATTGGTGCCGTCGGGATCGTTGAAGTCCGCGACCTTCGTGCCGCGAGCGGCTGCCGGGGTGACCTCGCCCGCGATGAGCGCGGAGTCGTCGCCCAGGAAGGTGGCTCGTCGGCCGGTAACCGGAGGGCCGGCCCAAGCCGCCCGCAGACCGGTGGGCGTAGTCAGATCAGGTCGGCGGCCGGTGCGGGGAAGAGCAGGCCGGTGGTGTCGAAGGCGGCCTTCACCATCGCGACGGCCATCTGCGGGGTGAGGGCAGTGGTGGTCAGTTCGCCGTGCGCGAGCTTGTCGCGCAGCTGGCGGCCCGGGTCGAGCCGGCCGGCGAGCTCGGCGGTGATGACTCCTGCCGCGGCGGCCTGCTCGATGAGCTTCCGGAACGTCTTGCCGGAGCCCAGGCGTTCGGCGAAGGCGCGCTGCAGCGCGAACAGCGAGTGGGAGCGCAGTCTTGCGCGGCCCGTCCCTCCAGCGCCAGCAGATTCACCGCCATCGACCGGGCTGGACGGCTGTTCCCGGGGTTGAGCGGCTACTGCGGGTCGGTGTCGGCGGCTCCGAGCCCGGAGATGGTGGCCGCGTTCATCGTGGCGGCGAGGGCGGGCAGCTCGTGGTCCGGCTGTTTCAGCACAGAGACGGGCTCGAGGCGGTCACCGCGCAGGCCGCGATCAGCACGATCCGCTCACCCGTCGCCAACGTCGCCAACGTCCGCAGCTCGGTGGCGTACGGGTTGCGGAGGTCGTCGCAGCTGCCACCGCTTCCGCAGCATTCGCCCCAGTGCCCGCAACGTCCTTCTCCTCGCCCGCCGGTTCGGGCGAGCACACGCTTGTCGAGGCCGAGACCGCCGGCGGGCTCACCAGGGACACCGGTGCCGACGCGGTGTCCGACGTCCCGGTCGACCCGGGCGAGATGCGTGACGGCATGCACCTGGTGGTCGCCGACTACAACCGCGCCGGGCAGACCTCCGCCCGCCGCATCCTCTTCGTCGGCGTCGACAGCGTTCCCGAGGACCCGAACAAGCGCCGAGAGCACCTCTGGCGCGGCCTGATCGACTACGCCCTGCAGAACGGCTCCACCGGCACCCCCGCAACCGCCAAGCCGTACCAGCCCGGCCCGCTCGGCGGATCCCTCGAGTGCCTCAGCCTTCCCGAGTCCGCCACCGCCACCGACGTCATCTGCGGCTGGGCCGACACCACCACCGCCGCCGTCGCACTCTTCCCCCGCACCACACCGGCCGACGCCGCCCGCCTCTTCATCGCCATGCGCGCCGACCTCGAACACTGACCGCCCCGACCACTGCACACCCATGGCCGGGGCCACGCGGTAGGACCCTCCGGTCCGCGAACAGGTCGCAGCCGGGTCGTGAGCCGGTCTACTCCGGCCGGGACTCCACGTCGCTCGACCGCTTCGAGAACCTGGTCGGACACCACGATGCCCGGCCGGCCTCGCCCCATCCCGTGCTGCCCGGCGAGGTGCGGTGCCGGCAGTGGCTGATCGTGGCCCTGCCGGGGGCCGTTCGGTTGCCCGGGAAGGCAGAACAGCGACGGACAGAGCGGGCCTTGCGGCCCGCCCGACAACCCCGTCCAGCCGCACGGCGCCGGCCGGTCGTCGCCCAGCGAGTGCCAGACGGGGCGGCGGGGCCGCGCTGGACCAGGTCCTCGATCCGGGTCGCCCCGGCCGGGACGGCGGCGAGCAGCTCGGCGTCGGCCGGTACGGTGACGCCAGCGACGAGAGCGCCCTCGTCTACGCGGCGCCCGTCTACCAGGAGTGGCAGCGCATCCGGGGCGAAGCCGCCACCACCTTTGGCAAGACGTACGACCAGGACCACGACCTCGACCTCGGCCTGCGCCGCGCCCAGTGCACCGCCCGTGACCGCCAGGACGTCGCCCGCGCCGCCGAGGCTGCCCACCAGGCCCAGCAGAGCGCCGACGCGGCTCACCGCCAGCTCGCCGGAGCGGCCGCCGACCCCCTGTACACCGCCCTCGCCCGCGCCGGACTCCACACCATGACCGACGAGGACCACAGGGCCGTCCGCAAGCTCACCCGCCACCTCGACGCCGCCACGATGAACCAGGTCACGAGCTGGCTGGAGCGCACTCGCGCCGCGGCCTCGCCCTGCGCGGCGGTCGGGTGCCGCCCGCCCGGCCCGTGGTACGCCGCAGCCGCCTCTGACCCTTCACCGAATCCGGCGCGGCGGGCGGGATCGGCGCGGTGATGTCCTGGGCGACGGAGGTGGAGTTCGCGTTGGGCGGCCGCCGGAAGGTGCGCCCGGACGCGGTGTGGCAGGCTCCGGAGATCGGCGTGCCGGTGCTGATGGTGGAGGTGGACCGCTCCACGATGGCCCCGGCCAAGGGGGCCGCGAGGTGTTCCGCACCAAGTCGCGGGACAAGGACCCGGCGCTGGCGGAGTGCAGCCCGCCCAGCTGATCCCGGGTCAGTTCGTCGAGCAGCCGACAGTACCCGACGGTGACTCCCAGCTCATCCCGCCGATCATCCTATGGTTCGCACGGCGCCACTCTCGCACGGCGGAGCCCCCACCACTCAAGTGGTGGGGGCCGTGGCCAGGTTGACCGGGGTGGTCAGAGGTTCAGGGTGGTGATGTTCCACCAGCGTTCTTCGGCCAGGTCGAGGGTGATCGGGAGGGGCGGGGCGCCCGGGGTGCGGTGGAGGAGGGCGGGGTAGCTGGGGTCGGGGAGGGGGCGGGTGGTCCAGGGTCGGTCGTTGTGGCCGGCGTCGGGGACGGTGGGGATGGTCAGTTCGACGGCCTTCGCCAGGTCCTGCTGGGTGACGCCGTCGGGGAGGTGGCGCAGCGTCAGGATCTGCTCGTAGTGCGGCCGGTCGACCAGGCGGTGGGCGATGTGGGCCTCCTCGCCCTGACCGTAGAGCAGGTAGGTGACGTGGGCGGGGAAGTCCTCCGCGCTGAAGCGGCGGAAGGTGAGAACCCGTGAGATCCGCGCGGTGAAGCCGCCGGAGATCGGCTCCCAGATCCGGTCCTCGCCGTTGCCGGTCTGGGTGACCCGGTCCAGCCGGGCCGGGTACTCGGTGACCGTGCCGTCCCCGATCGGTGGCAGCACCATGTCCTGGGTGTTGCGGACCGCGTGCCAGCTCTCCGGGTGGTCGGCCTGGTCCTTGAGGTAGGTGTCGACGATGTCGGCGGGCAGGCCGTACTCGAGCACCACCTGGTAGCGGTGCTCGGCCATGCCGAACATCGCCAGGTGGTAGCCGAAGACGGCCTCCCGGCCGGACAGGATGAAGGAGTGGACCGAAGGGTCCTCGTGCTCTTCGTGACGGGTGGTCATCCGGGGTTCCTTTCGGTGGATGGGATGTGCCGGCGTTGCCAGAAGGGTCGGTCGGCCCAGCGGCGTTCCAGCGCGTACACCGCGTGGTGGTTGCGCCGGTACGCCGCGAGCAGCGCGCGGACGTTGGTGCGGTAGGAGTCGAGGGCGGCGGGGTCGCCGTCCAGGTGGGCGTGGAGGGCGAGGCCGCCGGTCATGCCGGTGTGCAGGGCGGTGAGGATGCCCTGGGAGGAGACAGGGTCGAAGGCGGTGGCGGCGTCGCCGACCGCGAGCCAGCCCGCGCCGACCGGGGTGTCCAGGTGGGCGGAGTGGGCGGGTGCCCGCCGGGGTGCCGCACCCTCGGGCAGCGGGTGGGCCGCGGCCCGAGGTGCCACGTGCCGGGTGCGGCCGAGCAGGCAGTGGAACTCGGCAGGGCCGAGCGGACCGGTGAGGTCGGCGTCGGTGAAGTAGGCCAGCAGGCGCCGGCCGCCGGGGAGCGGGGCGGTGTACCACCAGCCGTCCGCGACGGCCTCCACCAGAGAGCTGCCCGAGGCGGCGCGGCCCGCTGGGTCGGGGGCCAACTCCAGGCAGCTGGCGAACAGTTGGTCGGTCCGCCGGTGCGCGGCCGGGAGGCGGGCGGTGACCGCCCGGCGGCGGCCGGTGGCGTCGACCAGCCACCGGCACCGCACCTGCCGGGCCGCCGCGCCCCGCTCCCGCATGGTGACGGTCCAGCCGCCGGCCTGCCGAGCGGCGCCCCGGACGGTGGTGTGCGCGGCGGGTTCGGCCCCGGCCCGGTGGGCGGCCTCCCGCAGGCCCTGGTCGAACCGGGCCCGGTCCAGGTGCCAGCCGGGCCCGTTCGGGTCGCGGATGAAGTCGGTGGAGCCGAGTGCAGCCGACCCCCAGCCGGACTGGTTCGCGTAGCAGGTCAAGTGCCCCTCCGACAGCGGCTGTTCACCTGCCCCGAGATCACGCAGCAGCACCTTGGCCACTGCGGGCAGCGCCTCGCCGAGCTTGGCCGGGCCCGCCCCGGCGTCCGCAAGCAGCACGGACCGGCCGGCCCGCGCCAGGGCCAGCGCGGCGGCGGCCCCGGCC
>NZ_JBFUMY010000128.1:0-7800 GCF_054049135.1 Kitasatospora sp. P5_F3
CCGCCCCGCCGCCGTTCGAGCAGTTCTGGGCGGCGGGGGAGTGGGAGCTGCCTGCCGAGGCGGCCGAGCGCACCCTGTTCGAGGAGTTCCGGGCCGACCCCGAGGGTCGCCCGCTGGCCACCCCGAGCGGTCGGATCGAGCTGTACTCCGCCACCATCGCGGCCCTCGGCCTGCCTGACTGCCCCGGCCACCCGGCCTGGCTGGAGCCGCCCGAGCGGCTAGGCACCCCGGCGGCGGAGCGCCACCCGCTGCTGCTGGTCGCCAACCAGCCGAGCACCCGGCTGCACAGCCAGCTCGACGTCGGCGCACCGAGCCTGGCCGACAAGGTGGCCGGCCGGGAGGCGGTGGAGATCCACCCGGCCGACGCCGCGGCCCGCTCGATCGCCGGCGGCGACCTGGTGCGGCTGTTCAACGACCGGGGCGCCTGCCTGGCCGGGGCCCGGCTCAGTGACCGGCTGCGCCCGGGCGTGGTCCGGCTGCCGACCGGCGCCTGGTTCGACCCGGTGCCGGGCACCGAACCGCCGCTGTGCGCGCACGGCAACCCCAACGCGCTGACTGGCGACCTGCCCAGCTCACGGCTCTCCCAGGGCTGCACCGGCCAGCACGCACTGGTCCAACTGGAGCGCTGGAGCGACGGCGAGCCGCCCCCGGTCACCGTCCGCGCCGCCCCCATCCTGCTCACCCCTTCGCCCGCACCGGAGTACGTCGGATGACCCTGACCCTGCCCGTCCTCGCCCCGCCCGACCTCACCGCGCTGCCCGGGCTGACCGCCGCGCTGGCCGCCCGGGCCGCCGAACACGACCAGGACGCGAGCTTCCCGCACGAGGGCGTCGAGCTGGTGCACCGGGCCGGGCTGCTGACCGCCACCGTGCACCCCCGGCACGGTGGTGCCGGCGCCGGGCTCGCCGACACCGTACGCATTCTGCGGGCGCTGGGGGAGGGGGACCCGGCGGTGGCGCTGGTCACCGCGATGACCCTGTTCACCCATGCCGCCCAGGCCCGCGCCCCGCACTGGCCCGAAGGGCCGCTGGCCGAGCTGCTGGCCGAGTCGGCCGAGCGCCCCGTGCTGATCAACGCGCTCCGGGCGGAGCCCGAGCTGGGCAGCCCCGTGCGCGGCGGACTGCCCGCCACGATCGCCCAACTCCGGGATGGACACTGGGAGTTGAGCGGACGTAAGATCTTCTCCAGMGGAGCGGTCGCGCTGCGCTGGATGCTGGTCTGGGCCCGCACCGACGAGCCCGAACCCCGGGTCGGATTCTTCCTGGTCCGCTCCGACCGGCCGGGTATCGGCATCGAGCCGACCTGGGACCACCTGGGTCTGCGGGCCAGCCGCAGCGACGACGTGCTGCTGGACGCCGTCCGGATCCCGCTCGACCACACCGCCCTGCTCGCCGTCCCCGGCGCGGACGGCGGCCGGGACGCGACGGTCGGGGCCTGGAACTCGCTCGGCCTGACCGCCCTCTACCTGGGCGTGGCCCGGGCCGCCCAGCACTGGCTGACCGGCTTCCTGCACGAGCGGGTGCCGACCGCGCTCGGCGCACCGCTGGCCGGACTGCCCCGGTTCCAGAGCGCAGTGGGCGAGATCGACATCGCGCTGAGCGGTGCCGAGCGCCTGACCGGCGCGCTGGCCACCGCCGTCGACGCCGGGGAGCCCGGCGCCGCCGAGGAGTCGGCCGGCGCCAAGCTGCTCGGCACCCGGGCCGCCATCGACGCCGTCCAGCAGGCCGTCGCCCTGGTCGGCAACCACGGTCTGACCCGCCGTCACCCGCTCCAGCGCCACCTCAGGGACGTGCTCTGCAGCCGGGTGCACACCCCGCAGGACGACACCCTGCTGCTCGCCCACGGTCGTGCCGCACTGCACCGCAGGACGACCAACACCCTTGCCCCGAAAGGAATCTGACCCATGCCTGTCGAATTCATCGGAATGATCTCCACCCAGGACGTCTCGGAGACCCGCCCCGCCTCCGGTCCGGTCGTCGACCGCGACTACACCCGCCGGTTCGCCCAGGCGCACGAGGAGGCCGGCTTCGACCGGATCCTGGTGGCGCACTCCTCCGCCAGCCCCGACCCGCTCCAGGTCGCCGCGTTCGCCGCCGCGCACACCGAGCGGCTCGGCCTGCTGATTGCGCACCGCCCCGGCTTCATCGCGCCGACCCTGGCCGCCCGCACCCTGGCCACCTTGGACCAGCTCTCCGAGGGCCGGGTCGCCGTGCACATCATCACCGGCGGCCACGACGCCGAGCAGCGCCGGGACGGCGACTACCTGGCGAAGGACGAGCGCTACGCCCGGTCCGACGACTACCTGACCGTCGTGCGCAGGGCCTGGACCGCCGAGGAGCCGTTCTCGCACGAGGGCCCGTACTACCGGTTCGCCGACTTCAAGTCCGAGGTCCGCCCGGTCGACCGGATCCCGGTGTTCTTCGGTGGCTCCTCCGAGGCCGCCTACCGGGTCGGCGGCAAGCACGCCGACACCTTCGCGCTGTGGGGCGAACCGCTGGCCGAGACCGCCCAGCAGATCGCCTCCGTCCGGGCCGCCGCCGAGGCCGCGGGCCGGACCGACGTGCCCGGCATCAGCGTCTCGTTCCGGCCGATCCTGGGCCGCACCGAGGCCGAGGCGTGGGAGCGGGCGCACCGCGTCCTGGAGACCATCAAGAGCCGGGGCGACGCGTTCGGCGGCCGCCGGCAGATCCTCCCGGTCGGCCCCGGCGCCACCCCGCAGAACGTCGGCTCCCAGCGCCTGCTGGCCGCCGCCGCCAAGAGCGACCGGCACGACCGCGCGCTGTGGACCGCCCCCGCCGCCGCCACCGGCGCGGCCGGCAACTCCACCGCGCTGGTCGGTACCCCGGAGACCGTCGCGCAGGCCCTGCTGGACTACGTCGACCTCGGGGTCACCACCCTGCTGATCCGCGGTTACGACCCGCTGGACGACGCCCTCGACTACGGCCGCGAGTTGCTCCCGCTGGTCCGCCAGGAGGTCGCCCGCCGCGACGCCGCCGCTGCCGCTCGCACCGCCGAGACCGTGGGAGCCGGCCGATGACCACCACCGTGCCCGAGACCGCCGTGGTGTGGAACCCCGCCCCGGCCATCACCCCGCGCGGTACCGTGCTGCTGCTCCCGGGCCGGGGCGAACACCCCGGTGTGTACGCCCGGTKCGGGCGCCGGCTGGCCTTCGACGGGTACGTGGTCCGGGCGCTGGCCGGCCCCGAGGGGCTGGCCGCGCTGGTGGCCGAGGCCCGGGAGCTGAACGCCCCCGTGGTGCTGGCGGGCTCCGACACCGGGGCGCTTTCCGCCCTGGCCGAGGCCGAACTCGCCGCCCCCGACGCGCTGTTGCTGGTCGGCGTGCCCGGCGAGGCGGGCGACTGGACCKACGAACTGGCCGTCCGTACCGCCTGCCCGACGCACCGGGGACAGCTCGCCGAGGACCCGGCCTTCCGAGCCGGTGACCTGGCCCGGGCCGTCCCCGCCGAGCTGGCCGCCGCAGCGGCCGACGCCACCCCCGCCGTGCCCGTGCTGCTGCTGCACGGCGCCGCCGACCCGGTCGCCCCGGCCGACGGCGCCCGGGCGCTCGCCGCCCGGCTGCCCCGCGCCGAACTCGTGCTGCTGACCGACGGGTTGCACGACGTGCTGAACGACGCCCCGCACCGCACCGTGGCAGCCAGGATCGTCCACTGGCTGGAGCGCCTGCGACTCGGCGCCGACCTGCCGCCGCTGCTCACCGAGGTGCCCACCGCCCAGGAAGGAACCCGACCGTGACCGCCGTCGACGACCGCTTCACCACCGCGCCGCCCGCCGAGCTGCTGCGGCGCACCCTGCGCCGGCACGCCGGCGGGGTCGCCGTGATCACTGTCCCGGGCCCGGTCGGCTTCACCGCGACCTCGTTCACCTCGGTCAGCCTGGAGCCCGCGCTGGTCTCCTTCTACGTCTCCGCCACCGCCTCCTCGGCCCCGGCGGTGCGGGCCGCCGAGGCGTTCACCGTGCACCTGCTGGCCCGTGACCAGGAGGAGCTGGCAAGCCGGTTCGCCCGCAGCAGGGTGGACCGGTTCGCCGGGACGGACTGGCGGCCGGGGGAGTTCGGTGTCCCGTTGCTGGCCGGCGTGGCCGGTTGGCTGACGGCCCGTCCGGTACTGGTGCAGCCGGTCGGCGACCACCTGCTGGTGGTCGGCGAGGTGGTCGCGGCGCAGGCCGGCGAGGGCGACCCGCTGGTGTACCACGACGGCGGCTTCGGCGGCTTCCTGGCGGCCGGGGCGGGCCGGGGATGACGCTCACCGCGCACTGGTTCCTGCCCACCACCGGCGACAGCCGGCAGATCGTCGGCGGCGGGCACGGTTCGACCCCGGGCTCGGTCGGCGGCGACCGGCCGCCGACGGTCGGGTACCTCGGTCAGATCGCCCGCGCCGCCGAGCAGTTGGGCTTCGCCGGGGCGCTCACCCCGACCGGTGCGTGGTGCGAGGACGCCTGGCTCACCACGGCGATGCTGACCCAGGTCACCGAGCGGCTGAAGTTCCTGGTGGCCTTCCGGTCCGGCCTGCTCAGCCCGACGCTGGCCGCCCAGATGGCCGCCTCCTATCAGAACCAGTCGGGGGGACGGCTGCTGCTGAACGTGGTCACCGGAGGGGAGTCCACGGAACAGCGCGCCTTCGGCGACTTCCTCGACAAGGAGGGCCGGTACGCCAGGACCGACGAGTTCCTGGAGATCACCGGCCGGCTCTGGCGGGGCGAGCGGGTCGACCACGAGGGCGCCCAGCTGCGGGTGGAGGGCGCCGAGTTGACCCGGCTGCCGGACCCGGTGCCGGAGGTCTACTTCGGCGGCTCCTCACCCGCCGCCGGACGCGTCGCGGCCCGGCACGCGGACGTCTACCTGACCTGGGGCGAGCCGCCGCCGCAGGTCGCCGAGAAGATCGCCGGGATCCGGGCGGCGGCCGCCGCGTACGGGCGCAGCCCCCGGTTCGGCATCCGGCTGCACACCATCAGCCGGGACACCGCCGGGCAGGCGTGGGCCGAGGCCGACCGGTTGCTGGCGGGGATGGACCCGGAGCGGATCCGCCGTACCCAGGAGGCGCTGGCCCGCAGCGAGTCCGACGGCCAGCGACGGATGCGCGAACTGCACGGTGGCGAGACCGGCCGACTGGAGGTCTACCCCAACCTGTGGGCGGGGGTGGGCCTGGTTCGCGGCGGCGCCGGGACCGCGCTTGTGGGCAGTCATCAGGAGGTGGCCGACCGGATCGCCGAGTACCACGCGCTGGGCATCGACGAGTTCATCCTCTCCGGGGCCCCGCACCTGGAGGAGGCGTACACGGTCGGCGAGGGCGTGCTGCCGCTGCTGGCCGCCCGGGGGCTCTGGCGCCCGCCGGTTGCTGCCTGACGGACCGTCGCCCGGCGGGGCAGGGGCGTTTCAAAGTCCTGGTGATCATGTAGACGGCCTGGTCAGGGGATGTTCAGCAGGTTCAGCGGCCGGTTGAATGGGTCGTAGGAGGCGTGGCGGAGGCCGGCGGCGATGTTGTGGTGTCCGGCGGCGCGAAGAGTGTTGATGGCCAGGTTGCGCAGGGTCGCCATGTTCTCGGGTCCGTGGCCTGTGTGGATCTTCGAGGCGTCCTCGTGGAAGGTGGTGTCGCGGACGAAGTGGAGCCGGTTCTCGATGGTCCACGGTGACCTGGCGAGGTGGCCGAGCCGCTGGGGTGAGGCCTGATGCGAGGTCAGGTCCGTGATCGCGTAGACGGTCTGGCGGCTGACGGTGCCGGTCCGCAGGTCGGTGCGGTGGCGCAGGATGCGCACGGCCTGGGCGGCGTGGGGGAAGTCCGGGCCGAGGTCGGTGACGGTGAGGGCCCTGGTCGCGCGGGTCTCCCGGCGGCCATGACTGATCTCGCGGTCGTAGCGGCGTGCGGTCACGTCCTTCCACGGCAGCGACCGCAACTGCCGGTGCAGTGCGGGCTGGTTGGCCTTGACCACCAGCAGGTAGTGCGCGTTCTTCTCCTCCACCAGGAAGCGGGCGTGGGCGCGCTGGGTGTGCAGGGCGTCGGCCGTAACGGTGATCCCGGTCAGGTCGTAGGGCTCCAACAGTGCGGCGAAGCACGTGATTTCGTTGGTCTTGTCGGGAACCCGTAGCTGGGTGACGGTCCGGCCGTCGCCGGTCATCGCGGCCAGGAGGTGGGCGGCGGGCATCTGGTCGTGGCGGGAGCCTCGGGCGGCCTTGCCGTCCACGGCCACCGAGTCCGCACCGCCGGGATCGGCGCCGGTCAGGTCAGCCAGGCCACCGGGGCAGACCAGGTTGACGACCCGTCGGATCGTGGAGGCGCTCGGCGCTACACGCACGCCCAACGCGCCTACCGCGCGGGCTCCGAGGCGGGCCAGGGCGTGCTGCGGAGCGTTCGCTGACCACTGGCCGATCGCCGCGTACGAGTGCGCGCCGGCGACCACGGCCGAGGCCGCGACCAGCAGCACCGCCACGAACGGGTGACGCACCCCGCGCCGCCGGCGCGGATCGGGCAGCAACCGCAACCGCTCCACCAGGGAGAGTCCCGCCACGCCTTCCAGGGCGGGCGACTTGACGAGGCAGACGGTGGCAGACTGACGGCACATCGAAGCTCCGGTGTTCAGGGCGACTTGGGAAGGTCACCCCTGTTCAACCGGAGCTTCGTTGCGTACGTGACGGGCCAACCGGACTGCCTGGCCTGCGGATTCACATGATCACCAGGACTTTGAAACGCCCCTGCCCGGCGGGGACGGCGGGGCATCGCGCGGACCCGGACACCGCATTCCGGTCGGGAATGTCCGGATCAGATGACTGAGAATCGGGGCAGCGCGAATTTCAGCGCATCGGGTTCCACGTGAATCCCGCCGCCGAACGGATGGTTCATCGCCGACAGCATGGTGAGCACGCCCGACACCAGGAGCGCCAGACCGCCGATACCGACGATTCCCGGCCAGGTCAGGGATTCGATCCGGAGCGCGGAGGTGACCACCAGAAGGACTGCGGACAGGATCAATCCGATCCAGAGGTAATTCGGCACCTGCTGGGACACCGCGAGCATCCGGGCCCGCCGGGCATCCCCCACTTCGCTGAGCGCCACCAGGGACCTCGCCGACGGCGGCACCCTGGACGGCCCGGCCAACCGCACCGGCGGCGACGCGGACCCGACCTTCCGGCCGGGGGCGTGGCTGCGCAAGCAGGACAAGGCCCGCACCGACGGGAAGCTTACGGTCCTGCAGATCGCGCTGCTGGACCCGCCCGGTGTCTGCGGGCCGTGCCCGGAGGTGCGGTGTCGATGTGTTCCTGCGGTGCCGCACGGCGGCCGGCCGACGGGCCGACCGGGCTTCGGGGTGACGGTTGTGAGGGCGGCCACGGCGGGCGTCGCCGTGATCACCGTGAATCCGACTTTCCGTGCCCGTGTGTTCGCGCTGGGTTGATGATGTGCCTGGCGTCACCGCCCGTGAGGGGTGACGGCGGGCACAGTGGGGCCCAAAACGATCGTGCGCAGGACCCGTCCGGCCCTTGATATCGGGGGTCCGGTTTCGGCCGTACCTTCGGTAACCCCGCTCTGAGCTGCCTTTTCACCGTAATGCTTGTCCGGAGCCCCCGATGGCTCGTAGCTTCGTAACCAGTGCACAGCGCACCACCTGGGTTCACCACCCGCGGCCCCCGCCCACGAGGCGGCCGGGCATACGCGGTGAAGGTGACCGGGGCGGCAGTCCGCGTCGGACACGTGAGCAGCCGCCCGCTGCGTGCGACATCTCGGAGTACACCCCCGTGCGGGGCCGCTCCGTGTTGTCCGCCCGGGGCTTCCGAGAGGATCTGTATGACCT
>NZ_JBFUMY010000129.1:0-14846 GCF_054049135.1 Kitasatospora sp. P5_F3
GGCGACACCATTCGCAGCTGCAATACCGACCTCGATGCGGCCCATTCCTCGGAGTTCGTCGAGCACGTCATCCCGGCGGAAGGCATGGTGCTCCGGCCGGGCACGCTCTATCTCGGTGTCACCCACGAGCGCACCCACTCCGAGCGCTTCGCGCAGATGATCAACGGGGATCGCACGGTGGGGGCGCTCGGGGTGTGGGTGCATGTATCGGCCCCGCTCGGCCATGTGGGCCACGCCATCAAGTGGACGCTGGAGATCCGGGTCGCCCGCCCGGTGCGGATCTATCCGGGGATGACCTTCGGGAAGATCGTCTTCCTGAAGACCCTTGGCGCGATGGCCACTTACCAGAACATGGGCCGGAAATACACCCGTAGCAGCGGCATCGACACGTCGCGCCTGTACGAGGAGCTCGCGTGAACATCCTGACCGGAATCGACCTGACACCGGACAGCCCCGGCGGCAGTGTGGAGCTGCTGCGCGATCTCTACGGCGGGCCGGAACCGCTGCTGCCGGCCGACGTCTTCATGCTCGCCCCGGACGGCGGACCGGCTGTCGGGGCGAACCCGGCGCTGCTGCCGGTGGCCGGGAAGACCGTGTCGGGCGCCGACTTCTGGTCCTACGTCGACCGACTGGGCGCCGCCGTCACGGAGCGGTTCGGCAGCAAAGAGTACGACGTGCTGCACCAGCACCWCCTGACCTTCGGCGCGACGGCCGCCCTGCAGCGGACCTTCCCGGACCGGCCGAAGATCGCGCTGGTGCACGGCACCGACCTGCTGTACGCGGCGGACCACCCGACCCAGGCCGAGGTGCTCCGGGAGACGGTGGCGGCGGCGGCCGCGATCGTCGTGCCCACCATGGCCATGGCGGACCGGCTGCGGCAGCTGACGCCCGTCGCGCCGGAGCGGATCGTCGAGGTGCCCTGGGGCGTCCCCGACCGGCTGCTGGCCCGGCCGCCCGTCCGATCCGAGCGGCGTCCTGGCGTCCTGCGGGTCTGCTACGCGGGGCGGCTCACGGCCGAGAAGGCCACGGCCGAGGTGATCGCGGCGGTGTCCGGTCTAGAGGGGATCGAACTCGCGGTGGCGGCACCGCAGTTGGAGTTCGCTGCACTGGCCGCCCGGGCCGACCTGTCCGGGGTGCGCTATCTCGGCTGGCTGTCGCGTGAAGAGCTGTGGCGCGAGTTCGGCCGGCACGACCTGCTGATGGTCCCGTCGCTCAAGCTGGAGGCCTTCGGGCTGGTGACCATCGAAGCCCAGGCGGCCGGTCTGCCGGTGGCGTACCAACCCGTGCCCGGCCTGGTCGAGGTGCTGGGCGACTCCGCGCTCCCGGTCGACTTCGGGGATCTCGAAGCGCTCGCGCTACGCCTCAAGGAGTTCCGCGCCGGACCGGGCCTGCTGGACGAGTTGGCCGCTGCCGGGCTGGCCAACAGCAGGCGCTTCCCGCTGTCGCGGACCGCCCGTGAGCTCGGCGAGCTCTCGCACGCTGTGGCCCGCTAGCCCGCCCGACAGTCCGTACCTCGCTGGAGACGACCATGGATGACCACTTGACGGACGATCACGCGACGGACGATCAGGCGATGCGCGGGGACTGCGTGTTCTGCGCCATCGTGCACGGACGCCACCCCGCCCCGATCCTCTACGAGGACGACCTCACGGTGGCGTTCCTCGACATCACCGCAGTCATGGACGGCCACACGCTGGTGATCCCGAAACGCCACGCCGCCGACCTCTGGGAGATCGCGCCGGAGGATGCCGCCGCGGTGATGAGCACCGTCCACCGGATGGCGCGGCGCATCCGGGAGGTGCTGGCGCCGGACGGTCTGACGCTCTTTCAGGCGAACCGGGAGGCAGGGTGGCAGGACGTGTTCCATCTGCACGTTCACCTGGTGCCCCGGACGACCGGTGATCACCTGCACCGGCCGTGGAAGGCCGACCCGGTGCCGCTGGAGCAGCTTGCGGCGACCCGCGGCCGGCTGTCGCTGCTGCCCGCCGACCCGGCCGACCCGAGGACGACAGTGGAGAGTTGTGTTGCGTAGTACCGACCTTTCGATCCTGCGAGAACGCTCCTTCCGGCTGCTGTTCTCGGCCCGGTCCGTCTCCCTGCTCGGCGATGCGATCGCGCCCGTCGCACTGGCGTTCGCCGTCCTCGGGATGCCGAACGGCTCGGGTACGACGCTCGGCTTCGTGCTCGCCGTCCGGCTGGCCGCGCAGGTCGCGTTCCTGCTCTACGGCGGTGTGCTGGCGGACCGGCTGCCCCGGCACCGAGTGATGATCTGGGCGGAACTGGCCGCCGGTGCGGTGCAGGGCGCGATCGGGTTCCTGGTGCTGACCGGGTCGGCCTCGACGCTCAATCTGGTCGCCCTGTCGGTGGTCGGCGGTGCCGCCAGCGCGCTGTTCACCCCGGCCTCCCGGACCATGACGGTCCAGCTGGTGCCGGCCGACAAGGTCCAGTCGGCGAACGCGCTGGTCCAGCTGTCGATGAACGCCGGCAGCATCGGCGGAGCCGCCCTCGCAGGTGTGCTCGTCACGGTGCTCGGCCCGGGCTGGGCGCTGATGGTGGACGCGGTGACCTTCCTGGCCTCCGCCGCGCTGCTGACCGGCATCCGACCGTCCCGGGGGGCCGACGCCCCGGCGCCCTCGACGGAGCACATCTTCACCCAACTCAGGGACGGTTGGCGGGAGTTCACCGCCAGGACCTGGGTATGGGCCACGGTCGCCCAGCTGGCGCTGGTGAACGTGTGCATCGGGGGAGGTTTTGTGGTGCTCGGCCCGGTCGAGGCCGCGAACCACCTCGGTGGCGCGTCCGCCTGGGCCGCCGTCCTCACCGCCCAGGCGGTCGGTTTCGTGGTGGGCAGCCTGGTGGCGATCCGGGTCCGGCCCAAACGGCCGGTGCAGGCCGCGGCCCTGTTCACGCTGGGCATCGTGCCGTCCCTGCTCTGCCTGGCCTGGACCGCACCGGTCGCGGTGACCGCCTGCGCGATGCTGGTCACCGGTGTGTGCATGAGCCTGAACGACGTCACCTTCCTGACGGCACTTCAGAAGCAGGTGYCGGAGGAGTCGATGTCGCGGGTGATGTCGTACGACGCCTTCGGCTCCTTCGTCTTCATCCCGCTCGGTCTGGCCGTCGCCACACCGATCGCGGACCGCGTCGGCATCGGCCCCGCGCTGGCCGGCGCGGCGGCCCTGATCGTACTGGCGGCGCTCACCATGGTGGCCCTGCCCAGCGTGYGGGCCATGCGGGACGATCCCGAACCACTCGCCGGGCCGGCGCTGCAGCCGGCCGAAAGCTAAGGCCCGGCCGGCGCACCACTCCCACAACGAAGGAGACGTCATGTCAGAGGACCAGCCCTCGGCCCTGCTCGTCGGTACGGACGTGTACGCGATGCGCGCCTGCCTCAGGTCCGGCATCAAGCCGTACGTCGTGCACGGCCCGCACCTGAACGACTGGGGCAGCATGGAGCTCCCCGAGGGTGCGGTGGGGATCTTCGCGGAGGATCCGACCAGCATCGAGAGCATCCTGTTCAGCCTGCGCAGGGCGGGCGTCACCGAGCGGGAGTTCCTGTTCGTCCAGACCTCGGACGAGGAGGCCCTGGTCACCGTCGCGGCGCTGGCGAAGGTGCTCGACCTCCCGACGCCGGTGGAGGCCGACGTCGCCCTGCACTTCCGGGACAAGTGGCTGCAGAAGCAGATCGTCTCGGCGGCGGGGGTGGATGTCGCAGCCTCGCAGGTCATCGAGGACATCCAGCACCTGGACCCGGCCGGCCTCGCGGACTTCGGCCAGGCGGTGCTCAAGCCGCTCGCCGGCGCCGGTACCAGGAACACGTCGGTGGTCGGCAGCCGCGAGGAGCTGGTCGCGACCTGCCAGGAGTACCGTCGGCGCGGCGTGCCGCAACGTACGTTCGTGCTCGAGGAGTTCATCACGGGTGACGAGTGGATGGTCGACGGCGTCGTCTTCGACGGGGAGCTGCAGTTCCTCAGCGTGGGCAGTTACGTCGAGCCCTGCCTGACCGCCGTCGACTCCAACCGGGTGCTGCAGCTGGAGCGGTTCGACCCGACCGCCGACGCGGCCGTCTACGACCTCGCGCACCCGGTGGTCGCGGCGGCGCTGCGGGCACTCGGGCTGCGGCGCGGTGTGTTCCACATGGAGCTCTTTCACCAACAGGACACCGGCAGGCTGGTGTTCGGAGAGTGCGCGGCCCGGACGGGTGGCGGCCTGATCCACGAGTCGGTGGAGTACAAGTTCGGCGTGGACCTCGGCGCGGCCGCCATCCGGTGCGCGGCGGGTATCGATCCGCAGGTCGAGCCGAAGGTCAGGCCCGACAGCGTCAGCACGATCTTCCTGGCCGGCCGGCCAGGCACTCTGATCGGCCGTCCGTCGCCGGCCGAGATTCGCGCACTGCCCGGCGTGGAGCACGTCCGGCTGGACCTCCCGTACGGGTTCCGGATGGCGGATTCGGTGGCGGACACCACCGAGGGGGTCGGCCAGGTGATGCTGAGCGGGCGCACCCGGGAAGAGGTGCGCGAACGGCGGGAGTTCCTGACCGGATGGTTCGACGAGCGGCTGACGGTGGTGCCGACCCACGCCACCTATCCGGAGCTCCGGCGGTGGCAGCAGGCCAACTGGCCGGACTCCGTCTCGCCGTTCGGCACCTACCCGCGCGACTGACCCGGCGTCGTAGCGGCACTGCAGGGCTCCTGTCCGGGGTCCTGCGGTGCGGCTCGGCCCGCTGATCTGATGGGAGCTCAGATGAACCTCGACGTGCTGTCGTTCAACATTCGTCACGGCCTGGGCACCGACGGGGTGCTCGACCTCGACCGGACCGCTCGGGTGATCCGGTCGAGCGGCGCCGACGTGATCGGTCTCCAGGAGGTGGACCGGCACTTCGGGGAGCGCAGCGACTGGGGCGACCAGGCCACCGCGCTGGCCGAACTGCTGGGCTACCACCTTGCGTTCGGCGCCAACATCGACCTCGAGCCGCCGGCTCCGGGTCGGCCGCGGATCCAGTACGGCACCGCGGTGCTGTCCCGCCACCCGATCGTCCGGTGGGACAACACGCACCTGTTCCGCTCGCCGGGCGAGGAGCAGCGCGGCCTGCTGCACGCGGAGATCGACGTGCACGGAGTCGCGGTGCACGTGTACTCCGCACATCTCGAACTGTTCTCGGAGACCGACCGCGTCCGACAGGCGGAGCAGGTGGTGGAGTTGATCGGTGCCACCGGCCCGGCGGTGCTGCTCGGCGACTTCAACGCCACCCCTCGGGCGGCGGAGATCGCGACCGTCCGGGCGAGCTTCACCGACGCGTGGACGGCGTTCGGCGGATCGGAGCCCGTGACCTTCCCCGCCGAGGCGCCGGAGGAGTGCATCGACTACGTCTTCGTCGGCCGGGGCGTGAGGCCGTTGTGGACCGCTGTCGTCCTGGACGACCCGGTGGCTTCGGACCACCTGCCGGTGCTCGCCCGGCTGTCGGTCGGGCCGGATGCCACCGCGATGTGATGGATGATCATCTTCCGCAAGTTTCCGACTGGGCACGGAAGTTACTGGCGCGTAGATATTTTGGGGATGATCCACCGGATGCAAGGATCTCGGATGATCACGTCAGGAACGGTGGCTACAAGGTCGACATCTAGGACCGGCTGATGGCCAAGGCGGTGGAGCCGATCCACAGGGCCGCCACCGCCATCGTGCTCAAGGACTACTGAGGCTCAGAGCTCAGCTCAGCTCAGCGTGAGTGGGCGTGGGAGGGCTCCTGCCGAGGTGCCCAGAGGGGCGTGCCGAGCTGGCTCTCCATCTCGTCCAGGGCCTGCCGGACCGTGGTGATGCGCAGCCGCAGCTCGTCGGCGGGGTCCGTGACCTCGACCGCCGGACGGGCGGCTTCGGCCGCCTCGGCCGCCTCCATCGCGCGAGCCTCGTCCAGCGCGTTCAGCACGACCCCGATCAGCACGTTCACCAGGACGAAAGAGCCGAACAGCACGTAGGAGGCGTAGAACACGATGCTGAACGGTGAGATCTCGAGCCCGGCCCGGACCGACTCTCCCAGCCCGTCCAGCGTCATCAGCAGAAACAGCGTCAGCCCGGCCCGGCCGAGCGAGCCGTAGTGCTCCGGGTCGTACGGGGCGAAGCAGATCCAGCCGACCATCGAGTACACGTAGAGCACCAGCGCCCCGACCACCAGGAAGCTCGCCGTCCCCGGCAGGCTGCGGCCGACCGCCACCAGCAGCACCCGCAGCTGCGGCATGAAGCGGGCCGTGCGCAGCACCCGGGCCAGCCGGAGCAGCCGGAGCAGGGTGGTGTTCTCGCGCAGGAACGGGATGAACGCGGACGAGACCACCAGCAGGTCGAAGACGTTCCAAGGGTCGCGGAAGAAGGCTCCCGGCCGGTCCAGGTGCGCGCCCAGCCGCACCAGCATCTCCAGCGTGAAGACCACCAGGCAGGCGAACTCGGCCTCGTCGAGCGCCTGGCTGTACACGCTGGTCAGCCCCGGGTAGGTCTCCACCCCGAGCAGGACGGCGTTCAGCAGAATCACCGTGAGCACGGTGAACGCGAACACGGGTGCCTCGTTCACCGCACGGCAACGCACGGCCAGCCTGCCGACACCGGCCTGCACTGCGGTCAGCTCTGTCATTGCTCTCCCCTTGTACCGACCGCCGGGCGGGACGGTGATCGTTGTTCCGCTCGGCCAACGCCTGACGCCCCGTTCGGGCACGCAACCGCCCCAAACCTCACCCGAACGTGGACATTCGACCCATCGCGGGTAGGGAGCTCGCTTCGATGCCTCCGATCGGGGGTCGGGGCGCGGGTGAGCGCGAAGGGTGTCGGGCATGAGGAGCGGGCACCGGCTGGGACGACAGTTCGGGTGGCTCTGGGGCGCGTACGGGACCAGCGCGCTCGGCACCTGGCTCGCCTTCGGCGCGTTCCCGCTGATCGCCATCCAGGTGCTGCACTCGGGACCGGCCGAGGTCGCCGCGCTCGCCGCCGTCGGAGCCGCGGTGGGCGCGGTCGTGGCGGTGTCGCTCGGCCCGTGGGTGGAGTTCCGTCGCAAGCGGCCGGTGCTGATCGCGCTGGACCTGGTGCGGTTCGCGGCACTGCTGACGATTCCGGTCGCGTTCGCGCTCGGCGTGCTGACCTTCCTTCAGCTCCTGCTGGTCTCGGTGGTCGTCGCGGCGGCCGACATCACCTTCCGCGCCGCCTCCGGCGCGTACCTGAAGATGCTGCTGCCGGCCGAGGACCTGCTGGTCGCCAACTCCCGGTTCGAGTCCACTACGGCCTCGCCTTCGCCGCGCCCTCGATCGGCGGGCTGCTCGGTTCGCAGCTGGCCCGCCCGCTCGTCACCCGGTTCGGGCAGTACCGGGTCCTGGCCTGGTCCGGGACGCTGCGCGCGATCTGGCCAGTCGGCCTGGCCTTCGTCGGGCCGGGCACCGGCGGGCTGCTGGTGGTGATCGGCGTCGAGTTCGGGCTGATCTTCTGCTGCGGGGTCTTCAACCCCGTCCACGCCACCTACCGGCTGAAGCGCACCCGGGCCGACCGGGTCGCCCGCACGCTGTCCGCCTGGGCGGTGACGACCAAGGCCTCGACCGCGCTCCTGACGGCGGGCTGGGGCGTGCTCGGTACCCTGCTCGGCCCGCGTACGGCCATCGGCCTGGCCGGAGTGCTCCTGCTGGCGACGCCGCTGCTGCTGCCGCGCCGCGCGGCAGCGTTCCTCCCTGAACCGACGCCGGCGCCCGCGCCGCGCCTGACGGGCCGTCACGGTTGTGACAGGCCTGTTGCCGGAGATGTGGTCCGGGTCACTGCCGCCATGATCAGGGACTGGTCGAATCGGTGGATGCGTAGCTCCCTCTCTGCACTCCCCGTCGTCCTGGCCGGTGTCCTGCTGCTCGCCGGGTGCGGCTCGCAGGCGGCCGGCCCGGGGAGCAGGGGTGGGGCGCTGTCGCCTGAACCGTTGCCCGGTGCGTCCTCCTGCGGAGTAGTGCCGTCCGGGGTCTCGGCCGGTCCGGAGAAGGACGGAGTCAAGATCACCGCCGCCCGTGGCGGCTGCGCGGAATTCGAGGTCACCAACCGGGAGGCCGGGCCGCTCTCCTACTCGATCTCGTTCACGTTCCTGGCGGCGTCAGGGGGAGCGTCGAATTCGGTGAAGGAGGCCGTTCCGTCGGTCGGTTCAGGGCAGACCGTGAAGCGCAGGGTGGGCGAACCGTTGGCGGTGGACAACCCCTCGGGAGGTGTGCGGATCACCAAGGTACGGAGCGTTCCGAGCGCCGAGGCGTCGGCGGAGACCGGGCCTTGCCCGCCGTCGGGAGTGCGGATCTACGCGGACGAGGGGAGTGCCGCGATGGGACTGCGCGCGGTGGGTCTGCACCTGGAGAACTGCGGCACCGGCACCACCCGGCTAAACGGCTACCCGCAGCTCCAGATCCTGGACGAGAAACACAAGGTGGTGGAGAGCGTGCAGATCCTGCAGGGCGGCAGCGCCATCGCCACCGGCACGGGCGCCGACGGCACACCCGAGCCGCTGGCTCTGCAGCCCGGCGAGCGGGCCCGGGCCACGGTGGTCTGGCGAAACACGCTCGAAGCCTGGGTCGCCGACCCCGTGAACGCGCCGTACTTGCGGGTGCGGGCGCAGGCGGACTCCGACCCGGTGATGGTGATCCCGGAACTCGACCTGGGGACGACCGGGCGGCTCGGCGTCGGCCCCTGGCAGCGGGATGACCGGAAGGGATGAGGGCCCCGGCGCGGTCGCATCGGGGCCCTCGATCGCCTGTGCGGCGGGGCAACTAGCCCAGGGGGAGGTCGAGGTAGGAGGGGTCGGAGTCCGGCGAGCTGATCGTCGTGGTGCTGCCGTCGACGGTGGCGTGCGAGTAGAGCTGGTCCATGCTGTTGATCACCAGGGCCAGGCGGTGCTCGGCGGGCAGGTCGTAGGCGGCGGCCTGGAGGGCCCAGTCGACGGTGGTGTCCTGGTCCGGGGTGAGGTCGGTCAGGGTGTACGGCTCGTGCGCGATGATCCGGGCGGTGTCGTCCGGGCCGATGTCGAACAGGTAGGCGACCAGGGTGGTGGAGGCGGCGGAGCTGCGGACGGTCAGGCGCACCCGGGGAACGCCCCTGATCCGCCGCGCGGTCTGCCCGTCCGAGCCTCCGGTCAGCGCCTCGGTGGCCCAGATCAGCAGGCTCTGCCGCTCGAACTTCGCGGTCTCGTAGACCTTCGGACTGCCGTTCCACTCGGCCTGGCCGGTGGTCAGGACCGCATCGACCGCGGTTGCCTCGGTCAGGCTTCCGGCGGTGAACTCCCGGTTCCAGGCGGCATTCTGACCGAGCGTCAGGGCGCCGTCCTGGTCACCCGGGGCGGAGTCGGCCAGGAACCAGCGCTCGACCTGGGTCGTCACCTCGTCCCAGCTCTGGCGCGACTCGCGTACGGCCGGCTCGGTGATCACGTTCTTCCCGCGGTCCGGGTCCGCCTGGGTCCGGTAGGTGAACATGACCTGGTTGTTGACCTGGGGCCCGTCGGGCACGTCGTTCCGGACGCGGCGCAGGTGGTGGTCCAACCAGGCGAAGGCTTCGGCCACCGGGGTGTTCGGACCGCTGAACGGAACGGTCAGCCCCGCGCCCTCCGGTGCCGCGTGGTCGCCGATCCACAGGTTGAGCCGCTTGGGCACGGTCAACTCGTTGAAGGTGTCCAGGACCTGGTTGACCGGGAAGAGGGTCTCGTGCCAGGTGTTGGAGAAGAAGGTCGGAATGCGGCGCCGGTTGGTCTCGGGGACGAAGCGCTCGGGGGCGCGCTCCTCGCCCCACTCCCGTACGCGGTCAAGGTTCTGACCCAGGTCGAAGTCCCGCAGGATCTGCTGGGTCTCCTCGTCGAACTTGCGCTCCACCGGCCCGCCGGTGAAGTTGACCAGGGCGGCGACCGCCTTGAGGTGGCGGGTGTCGTTGTGCAGCAGGCTGGTGGCCAGGTTGCCCCAGGTACTCAGCGCGACGACCGCCGAGACCCGCTCGTCGGGGTCGCTCGCCGCGACCAGCTGGCTGATCCCGGAACCGTACGACTCGCCGAGGAACCCGATCGAGCTCGGCTGGAAGTACTCCTGCGCATAGCTGATGACATCCCAACCGTCGGCCCGGTCCAGGGGGCCGGCCACGTCGATCGTGCCGCCGGAGGTCCAGGGGCTGTCGAGGTATTCGCCGCTGGGGAGCTTGGTGGTCAGGCCCATGCCGCGCGGGGTGTACGCCAGCACGTGGTAGCCACGGAGCGCCAGTTGGAGGTACGTGTACTCGAACAGCACCCAGCCGAACGGCGTCCATCCGGAGGGGACGATGACCACCGGGCGCGGTTCCGAGGTGTTCAGTTTGATGGTGTGCGCCGAGAGCTTGACCCCGTCCGGAGCCGTCAGCCACGGGAAGCCGATGGTGGCCACCCGCTGCACGTCGGCGACCAACTGCTCCAGCTCGGGGGTGAGTACGCTCTGCGTGGTGATGCCCTGCAGGGTGGCCGCCAGCGCTTGGCCGACGTTGGCCGCGTCCGGGGCGACCGTCGTGCTCGACGCCCAGATCCCGCCGTCCGCGATCTGTGCGAGCTGTGCGGCGGTGACCGTGCTGGTCGAATCGTCCTGGGGTGCGTTCATGGTCTGTTCCTCTCCTGCCGTTCGGGCGTGCCGGAGCACGGCGTCACATGCGTCAGGAGCCGGAGGCGGGTGGTGGGCCTCCGGCGTAACACGATCATGGGTAGGTGAAATGGCCTACCAAGGGCCGCAGTTGGGACACACGGTCGCGGCTTGGTGGCTCTCCGTGACCATAGCACGATGCTTCGTGTGCTGTTCGGAGCTTCTGGCACGTGGCTTGACTTCGACGTCGGTGCGAGCCAAGTCGCGACGCGGACCGACTACTTGACCTTGGTGCAGCCGGTCTCGTCCGCCTGGTGCACGGCCACCTCGGTGGGCAGGGCGGTGGGCACCGGTGCGGTCGCGGTGCCGGCGGCGGGCCGATAGTCGGTGCCGAGGGTGACCACCACGGCGGTGCCGGTGCCGCCGGCCACGACGGCGGACTCGGGCAGACCGAGGGCCAGGGCGATGGCGAGAGCGGCGTCCTTCTGGCCGGCCTTCGGGTACTGGACGGTGCTGGTGGCCACGTTCTTCGGCGCTCCGGTCCCGGGCTCGGCCTTGTACTTGAGCTTGGCCAGGGTCTCGGCCGTGCTGGTGGCCAGGCCCTTCTGGGCGGTGCTGTTGAGGACGGTGACGCTGACCGTGGCCGGGTCCACCGGTGGTGCGGCCGGAGCGGGGGCGGCACTCGGGGCGCTCGGCTGTCCGCCGCTGTGGTCCTCGCCGCCGTCGAGCGGCTTGTCCAGCCGGATCAGCGTGAAGAGTTGGCCGGTCTGGGGATCGACCAACCGGTTCTTCTCACGGAGTTCCGGGTCTTGGTCGTCGTGAGTGAACGCGGTGGGTGGCTGGACGAATTCGACCTCGGACGGCTTGATGTTCTTCAGGTCGGTGGCCAGTGAGACCAGCTTGGTGGTGCCGGCGATGTTCTCCGAGACGGTGAGCGACCTGGTGGCGGCCTCGATCACCGGGAAGGCCTTGGTCGGGTCGAGCAGGGTGCCCTTGTCGGTGAGCTTGCGCAGCAGCGAGGAGAGGTAGGCGCGCTGCATCGAGAACCGGCCGATCGCGGTACCGTCCTGGACGGCGTGGCGGGTGCGGACGAACTGGAGCCCCTGTTCACCCGTCAGCTTGACCGGGCCGGCGGGAATGTTGAGATGCGAGCCCGAGTCGTTGACCGGGGTGCACAGGTTGACCTCGACACCGTCGACCGCGTCGGTGAGGTCCTTGACGCCCTGGAAGTTGACCACGGCCCAGGCGTCGATCTTCAGTCCGGTCAGGTCCTGGACGGTGTCCTGGACACAGCCGGGCCCGCCCCGGCCCATCGCCTCGTTCAGCGGCCGGTGCCTTATCGCCTGGGAGACCTTGCCGTCCTTGGAGGTGCACTTCGGTATGTCGATCAGGGAGTCCCGGGGCAGGTCGAGGGCGACCGCCGCGCGCTTGTCGGGGTAGACGTGCAGCACGATGTTGACGTCGTTGTTGCCGAGGCCGATGTTCTGCCGGTCGCCGTAGCCGCCGCCCAGGCCCTTCCGGCTGTCGGTGCCGATGATCAGGATGTTCATCGCCACCCGGCCCTTGGCGTCGGCCTGGCCGGGCGGTGGCGGGGCGTTGCCCGCGCCGAGCCGGTCCGACTGGATGTTGGAGTCCAGGTGCTTCAGGTAGAGGAAGGCGCCTCCGCAGCCCGCGACCACCAGTGAGCCCGTGGTGAGCAGAACCGGTACGACCCAGCGCGGTCGGGTCTTCGGCTGGCGACGGCCGCGCTTCCCGGCTGCCTGTCGGGCGGCCGCCCGTCCGCCGGGATTCGGCTCGTGGTTGGTCATGGCGCGTCCCCCGGTCCTCGTGGTCGGCCCCCCGTCGGGCACTTGTACGAACCTATCGGAGATCGCGGGGTCGGGTCGGGATCTGTTACAGAATCAGAACGCTTCGGTGAACAGATGTTTGACGCTCCGCCGACCCTGGGTTCGGTGACCGAACGCCWGCACTTCTGCGCGGCCCCGTACAGCCCGGGCGCCCGGGCTGGGGTCGGTGGCGGGGTGGCCGAGGAGGGAGAGGACATCGAGGTGCTCGGGCTGCCCGTGGTGGCGCTGGACGGCCCGCTTCGGCGGATATTCCGATGAGACGCTTGTGCCACCACTGTGACGGCCGACACGTCGGCGAATTCGCGGACGGAAATGTTCCCGGAGGGTGCTGGGCTCTGTTACAGTTACGTCAGTTGCAGTTTTGGTTCCCATGACTTTTGTGTGCGCCTGCTGGTTTGAACGCAGGCGCATTTTTGTTTCCCGGCTCCGACCGGATGGGTAATCCTCGCGGCGACGCGGCACCGCACAGGGCGGGGCTGGTCAGCCTCTTGAAGGAGATTTTTTTATGGCTAATGGCACCGTGAAGTGGTTCAACGCGGAAAAGGGCTTCGGCTTCATTGAGCAGGAGGGTGGCGGCCCGGACGTGTTCGCCCACTACTCGAACATCAACGCCAACGGCTTCCGTGAGCTGCTCGAGGGCCAGAAGGTCGAGTTCGACGTCACGCAGGGTCAGAAGGGCCCGCAGGCCGAGAACATTCGTCCGCTCTAGTTTTTCTGCCACGGCACCCGCCTAGCAGCAAGGGGCCCGCACCGCGTACATGCACGGTGCGGGCCTCTCGGCATTTCCGCCGGAATCGGATGTTCGCGGTTCGAGGTTTCGGCCGAGGGGCTCGATGAGGCCCCTCGCAGGTGACGTGCAGCACGGTTTTCTCCGTCCACGCCCCGCGTTCTTCACCGCCGTGTCCGGCCCGTTCGTGTGCTCTCCGTGCTGCCTTGTGCCGCGGAGGCTGCCTCGTGACGCGCCGCTCCGAGGAAGGTCTTCCGCATGAACCGTTCCACCCGTTCTTCGTACCAGAATGCCAACTCCCGCTCCGCCCAAGGCTCCCGCTCCGGCGGTTCGAGCCGTGGTTCCAGCTTCGGTTCCGGCTTCGGTTCCGGCTCCGGCAGTTCGGGCGGCGGCTTCCGCAGCGAGCGCCCGCAGCGCTCGTCCGGCTCGTCGAACCGTCAGCGCTCCGCCCCCCAGGGCGAGTTCGCGCTGCCCGTCACCACCACTCCGGCGCTCCCTGCGGTCGAGTCCTTCGGCGAGCTGGACATGCCGCAGGCGCTGCTGACCACGCTGACCCGCCAGGGCGTCACCGCCCCGTTCCCGATCCAGGCGGCCACCCTGCCGAACACGCTGGTCGGCCGGGACGTGCTGGGCCGCGGTCGTACCGGCTCCGGCAAGACCCTGGCGTTCGGCCTCGCGCTGATCGCCCGCACCGCCGGCCGACGGGCCGAGCCGCGTCGCCCGCTGGCCCTGGTGCTGGTGCCGACCCGCGAGCTCGCGCAGCAGGTCACCGAGGCGCTCACCCCGTACGCCCAGGCCGTGCGCCTGCGGATGGTGACGGTGGTCGGCGGCATGTCGATCGGCCGTCAGGCGATGGCCGTGCACCGTGGCGCCGAGATCGTCGTGGCCACCCCCGGCCGGCTCAAGGACCTGATCCAGCGCGGTGACTGCGTGCTCGACCAGGTCACCGTGACCGTCCTGGACGAGGCCGACCAGATGGCCGACATGGGCTTCATGCCGCAGGTCACCGAACTGCTGACGCAGGTCGCCGAGGGCGGCCAGACGATGCTGTTCTCCGCCACGCTGGACCGCAACGTCGACAAGCTGGTCCGCCGCTTCCTCAGCGACCCGGTGGTGCACTCGGTCGACCCGACCGCCGCCACGGTCAGCACGATGGAGCACCACCTGCTGCACGTGCAGGGCCACGACAAGAACGCCGTGGTGGCCAGGATCGCCTCCCGCGACGGCGGGGTCATCATGTTCACCGACACCAAGCACGGGGCGGACCGCCTGGTGCTGGACCTGCTGTCGGTCGGCGTCAGGGCGGCCGCGCTGCACGGTGGCAAGTCCCAGCCGCAGCGCACCCGCACCCTGGAGCAGTTCCGCTCGGGCGAGGTGACCGCGCTGATCGCCACCAACGTGGCCGCACGTGGCATCCACGTCGACGGCCTGGACCTGGTGGTCAACATCGACCCGCCGAGCGACCACAAGGACTACCTGCACCGTGGTGGCCGGACCGCCCGCGCGGGGGAGTCCGGCACCGTGGTCACGCTCGTGCTGCCCAACCAGCGCCGCGAGATGGCCCGGATGATGACCACCGCCGCGCTCGTCCCGGGCTCCGTCAAGGTGCACTCCTCGGACGAGGAGCTCGCCCGGATCACCGGTGCCCGGGTGCCCACCGGGGTGCCCGTCGTGGTGCCCGACCCGGTGCGGGAG
>NZ_JBFUMY010000130.1:0-7458 GCF_054049135.1 Kitasatospora sp. P5_F3
GCGCAGCGCCTGCCAGGACCGCTGCCGCCAGCGCACCGGCGGCACCGGGACCGGGGCGGTCGGCGGGCGGCGCGGGACCCGGGCGTACAGCTCCTCGGCCAGCGAGAACACGTCGGCGTGCCGGCAGCGGGCCGCCTCGGCGGGGCCGAGACCGGCGTCCTCCAGGGCGGCGGCGATCTCCAGCGCGTCCACGGCCTGCTCGCACGAGGTGCGGTGACGCTCCATCAGCTCCCGTACCGGATCCACCTCCCGCCCGGTCATCAGACGGCCTCGGCCACGGGCTCGGCGGTGGCGGGACCTGCCACCCAGTACTCGGCGGGCCGGGCGAACGGCCGGGCCGCCGCCTTGGCCACCGTCGGGAAGGCGGGCCAGCGGGAGACCAGCTCCAGGTAGATCTCCCGGAAGGCCGTCACCACCGGCTCCACCGCGAAGCGCTCCTGGGCCCGCAGCCGCCCGGAAAGGCCGAGCCTGGCCCGCCGCTCCTCGTCGCCGAGCAGTGCCAGGCAGGCGGTGGCCAGCGCGGCGGGGTCACGCGGCGGCACCAGCAGGCCGGTCGGCCCGACCACCTCGCGGGCCACCCCGACCTCGGTGGCCACCACCGCGCGGCCGCTCAGCATCGCGTCCGCCAGCAGGCGCGGGCTGCGCTGGGCGAGCGCCGAGAACACCACCAGGCTGCCCGCCGCCCAGACCTCGGCCGCGCCGCCCTCGGGCCTGCCCTCGAAGCTGACCGCCGCGTCCACGCCGAGCCGCTCGGCTATCTCCCGGCAGTGCGCCAGGAAGCCGGGCGCCCCCTCCTCGCCGTACATCCGCAGCCGGGCGGCGGGCTGCTCGGCCCTGATCCGGGCGAAGGCGTGCAGCATCAGCGCCGGATCGCGCCCCGGCTCCAGCGCCCCGGCCCAGACCAGCACCGGGCCCTCCGGCTCGGGCCCGGCCGCCGCCCTGGCCACCGCCGGGGTGCCCTCGTGCACCACCCTGATCCGGGCCGGGTCGGCCCCGCAGCGCTCCTGCCAGTGCCGGTCGTAGCCGCTGCCCGGGGTGAGCACGGCGGCCTGCCGGTAGGTCTCCTCGGTGAGCAGCCGGAAGAAGCCGATCAGCAGCGCGCGGACCGGCCAGCGGTACGGCGCGGTGCGGTAGCTGCGGTACTGCTCGCGCAGGTGCAGCCCGTGCTCGGTGATCACGAAGGGCACGCCGTGCAGCTGCTTGGCCACCAGCGCGGGCAGAGCGGCCGGGCCGCCGCCCACCACGTGGCACAGGTCGGCCGAGCCGAGCCCCCCGGGGCCGGTGCCGTACCAGGGCGCGGAGAGCGGCCGGAGGCACTGCTCCAGCAGGTCCGCCGCCACCAGCACGTCCCTGACCTGCGGCTGGCCCGCCGCCGTCTCGGCGCCGGGCGAACGCCAGACCTGCTCCAGCACCCGCTGGGCCGGCCCTGAGGCCAGAAAGGCCGGCAGCGCGCCGTCCTCCCGGCCGAGCGCCGCCAGCCGGTGCAGCGCGGGGCCGAAGGACTCCCGCTCGCCGGGTATCACCAGTGAGCGGATCAACGAGCGGTACGCCTGCTGGTAGGACCGCCGCCGGTGCAGCGCGGGCCCGCGCCCCTTCGGCCGCCGCCCCCAGAGCGGCAGCTCGGCGACCGGCACCGGACCCTCGTCGGGCCCGCCTCCCCCACCCAGCAGGTAGAGCCGGAACTCGTGCTCGGGCAGACCCTCGATCAGCCGCCCGCACCAGCTGTCGGCACGCTGTGCGTACGAGCTGGCACCCTCGGTGAGCAGAGCAATGCGCACGACGACCTCCAGAGCGGTTCCCTTGACCGGGTGCGGTTACGCCACGGCCTCAGCCGACGTACCAGTACTCAGAACGGGCTCCCGGCGGGCTCCACCGCACCGCTCGACACCCTGCGCAGCCGCAGACGCCTGCTGCTCCCCCACACCTGTTCGGTCCGACACCACGAAGGTAGAACGAAACGCTGACGACCCATCGGTCACGGACCCGTCAGCCACCTGAACGAGTGAAACCGCGTGACCTCGACCGCAGTCCGCCGTTCTCCGGCCGTCCGACCCACCGCCTGGCCGACGCCTCGTCAGCTCTCGGCCAGCAGCTCCCGCACCGAGCGCGCCACCAGCTCCGGGTGCTCCAGCATCGCCACGTGCCCCGAGTCCGGCAGCACCAGCAGCCTGGCGTCCGCGAACTCCGCGCAGGCCCGCCGGGCGGACCGGTACGAGACCAGCTTGTCGCGCAGCCCGTACACCAGCAGCACCGGCGCCTTCACCTGCGCCGCCTGCCGCCAGAGCGCCTGCTCACCGCGCTCGGTGTACGCCGCGACGATCCCGCGCGCCGAACCGGCCAGTGCAGCCAGCGCGTACGGCAGCCCGGCCCGGCGCCGGTACTCGGCCACCGCCCGGTCCCACTGCGCGGGCGGCACGGCCGCCGGGTCGCCGTAGACCAGCGCGAGCAAGTCCCGGGTGGCCTGCTCGACGTCGCCGCCGGGGCTGCGGGTCCGGCCCAGCAGTGCGGGGACGCCAGGCAGCGCGAGCAGGCCGGTCGGCCAGGCGGTGTACTGCGGAGGCAGCTCGGGCAGCGCGGGCGAGATCAGCGTGAGGCTGCGCACCAGGTCGGGCCGCAGGGCGGCCAGCCGGACCGCGACCGCGCCGCCGAGCGAGTTGCCGAACAGGTGCACCGGGCCCCGGTTCGCCGCCTCCAGGTACCCGATCACCGCCCGGACGTGCCCGGAGAGCGAGAGGTTGCCGTCCTGCGGCGGCGCGGACCAGCCGAAGCCGGGCAGGTCCACCGTCTCGGCCGCGAGCTCCCCGCCGAGCTCGGCGATCAGCTCGGTCCAGTTGTCCCCGGAGCCGCCGAGCCCGTGCACGAAGAGCGCGGGCGGCAGCCCGTCGGTGGCCGCCGCGGGACCGCTCACCGCGAGTACCGCCCCGGGGACCTGCACGGTCCGCTCCGGCCCCGGTTCCTCGGCCGCCACCCGCTGCTCAGTGCTCATGAGGCACGATCGTAGTGAGCAGGACCGCTCCGGCCCAGCCTCCGCCACGTCTCAACCTCTGGACAGCGCAGGTGAGCCCCGTATTGTGTGCTTCCGACAAGGGGGCCGGGCGCTTTTCTCGCCCTCGCCCGGCGCGGATCGGGTTACCCAAAAGTAGAATCAGTCACCTTGCCAGCAATGCCCGGCACACCCGCCCCAGAGGGCGCTGCCGCAGACCGTGAAGTGAGGAGCGCCCGTGACGGCCGTCCAGGAGGCGCAGGAGCGCCCGCGTGGTGCCCGCCTGCCGCGCAGCGCCCGCCGTGAACAACTGCTCGGTGCCGCGCAGGAGGTGTTCGTCGCCCAGGGCTACCACGCTGCGGCCATGGACGACATCGCCGACCGCGCCGGCGTCAGCAAGCCGGTGCTCTACCAACACTTCCCCGGGAAGCTGGAGCTCTACCTCGCGCTGCTCGACAAGCACTGCGACGCCCTGGTGGAGTCCACCCGCCAGGCGCTCACCACCACCACCGACAACAAGCTGCGGGTGGCCGCGACCATGGAGGCGTACTTCAACTACGTCTCCAGCGAGTCCGGCGCCTTCCGGCTGGTCTTCGAGTCCGACCTGACCAACGAGCCCGCCGTGCGCGAGCGGGTCGAGCGGGCCGCCGACGCCAGCGCGACGCTGGTCAGCCAGGTCATCGCGGAGGACACCGACCTGCCGGAGGCCGAGTCCAAGCTGCTCGCCGTCGGCGTCTGCGGCCTGGCCCAGATCACCGCCAGGTACTGGCTCTCGCAGGACCTGGAGATCCCCCGCGACGCGGCCGTCAAGCTGGTCGCCAGCCTGGCCTGGCGCGGCCTCAAGGGCTTCCCGATGCACCCTGGCCAGGAGTCCTCGGACGCTTCCGCCGAATAGGCGATCAGCGGACCTTCGCCGTTCCGCGTGGTCGTTGCTCTATGGTGAAGCCGTACGGCGCGACGCCCGCGAACAGCGGTTCGAGCGTATGGATGGCTGCAACCCGGAGGGACGGAAGCCGTGGAGGTCAAGATCGGCGTGCAGAACGCGCCCCGAGAGATCGTTCTCGAGAGCACGCAGACTGCCGATGAGGTCGAGAGCGCGGTCGCCAAGGCGCTGGAGGGCACCTCGAAGCTCTTCACGCTGACCGACGAGCACGGCCGCCGCGTCATCGTCCCGGCCGAGCGCCTGGCGTACGTGGAGATCGGCGAGCCCAGCGTCCGCAAGGTGGGCTTCGGCACCATCTGACGCAGTCTCAGCACGACCGGACGGCCGTCCCCGAACAGGGGGCGGCCGTTCGGCGTCGGTACGCGTACCGACCGGGGCAACCGGGTATGGCCGAGAGGGAACCTTCAGGGAGGCAGCCCGTGGTCCTCGAAACGATCGCCTTCGTGCTCATCGGCCTGGCCGTCGGCTTCGGCGCGCTCACGCTGCTGCCCGCGTACTTCCCGGCTTCCCGGACCCTGACCGTCGTGACCGCGGTGATCGCCGCCCTGCTCGGCGGCGGCATCTCCGGCTACGCGCTGGACGACCACCTGCCCGCGCTGGCGCTGCTCTTCTCGGCGGTCAGCGCGGTGCTGCTGGTCTCGGTGCTCGCCCGCCCCGACCTGCTGGCCGGGACGGGGCGGCACCGGCACGCCTAGGGTCTGTCTGACCATTCCCGCCGGATCAGGCCGGGTCGTTCGGTGCGTGCGATCGGCGTGCGGCCGAGATGCCCTCGTAGCGGAGCTACTTGGGCGTTTCGGCCGTGCGGCGAGCGTGCGTGCCGGGCGGGCCGGGCCCGGCGGGAATGGTCAGACAGACCCTCGTCAGGAGGCGAGCCCGAGCGCGGCCATCCGCCGGGTGTGCGCCTCGGTGATCCGGTTGAACATCTTGCCGACCTCGACCAGGTCGAAGCCCTGCACCGCGGCACCGCCGACCAGCAGGTTGGAGAGCGCGTCCCGCTCGGCCACCACCCGCTGGGACTGGCTGAGCGCCTCGCCCATCAGCCGCCGGCCCCAGAGCGCCAGCCGGCCGCCGACCCGGGGGTCGTCCTCGATCGCCTGCCGGATCCGGTCCACCGCGAACTGGGCGTGCCCGGTGTCACCGGAGACCGAGAGCACCAGCTCCCGGGTGTCGTCGTCCAGCCGGGCGGCCACCTCGCGGTAGAAGTCGGTCGCGATAGCGTCGCCGACGTACGCCTTGACCAGGCCCTCCAGCCAGTCCGAGGGCGCCGTCATCCGGTGGAACGCCTCCAGCGGCTCGACGAACGGGGTCATCACCCCGGTCGGGTCGGCGCCGACCTCGACCAGCCGGTCGTGCAGCAGCTGGTAGTGCTGGTACTCGTTGGAGGCCATCTTGGCCAGCGCCGCCTTGTCGACCAGCCCGGGCGCGAACTTGGCGTCCTCGGCGAGCCGCTCGAAGGCGCTCAGCTCGCCGTACGCCAGGGCGCCGAGCAGCTCCAGCACGGCGGCCCGGTAGTCCGGGTCGGCCGAGCGGGCGGCCCAGCCGCCGATCGAGGCGGGCGGGTCGGAAGCGACGGAAGTGACGGATGCGTCCAGCGGGGTGCCGTCGTCGGCTGCCTGAGTCTCCATTGTGGCCACCCTATCGCCCGTGCCCCGGGCCGCCCGGCGCAGAGTAGGGCACGTCACGTGTTCGAGTCGTCGCCTGACTGTATGGTGGTAGGGAAGCTCGATGTATCCCGGTGGCACGGTGAAGTGCCGCGTACGGACACCGGGCGTTCACGTACGCGGATGCCCGGTCGGAGACCCGATCGGCTCCGACCATGGCCCGGACCTCGGGCCCTGGCACCGCATCAGTGGCCGAGCGAGGGCCGCCGCGGACCGCGCCGCCCTGGCGCAGGTCCCGCGCCTGGCCCCTCACGGGAAATCCTCCCCCACGCCGCCGGACGACGCGCCCTTTCACAGGGCCGCTCGAGTCGGCAGGCCGCAGGGGCCGGCGCGGTTGTGCGACCTCGTATCCGACGAGTCGGGCTGTTCTGCGGCCCGTTGCCGCTCACGAGGCTGCCCGCCCGCCCTCTCGCTCTCGGCCCCACCACATGGAAGAGGCAGCACCCTGTCCACCACCGCTGAACCCACCAAGACCACTTTCCGGGACCTCGGGATCCTCCCGGAGACCGCCGAGGCCCTCGAGGCTGTCGGCATCATCCACCCCTTCCCGATCCAGGAGATGACCCTCCCGGTCGCTCTGACCGGCCACGACGTGATCGGCCAGGCCAAGACCGGCACCGGCAAGACCCTCGGCTTCGGCCTCCCGCTGATCGAGCGCGTCGTGGTCCGCGCCGACGTGGACGCCGGCCGGGCCACCGAGGAGCAGCTCTCCGACGGCCCGCAGGCGCTCATCGTGGTGCCCACCCGTGAGCTCTGCACCCAGGTGACCAACGACCTGCAGACCGCGGGCAAGGTCCGCGACGTCCGCGTTCTCGCGATCTACGGCGGCCGGGCGTACGAGCCGCAGGTCGAGGCGCTCAAGAAGGGCGTCGACATCATCGTCGGCACCCCGGGCCGCCTGCTCGACCTGGCCGGACAGCGCAAGCTGGACCTCTCCAAGGTCAAGGCGCTGGTGCTCGACGAGGCCGACGAGATGCTCGACCTGGGCTTCCTGCCGGACGTCGAGAAGATCATCACCATGCTGCCCGCCAAGCGGCAGACCCTGCTCTTCTCGGCCACCATGCCCGGCCAGGTCATCTCGCTGGCCCGCCGGTACATGAGCCAGCCGACCCACATCCGGGCCGCCGCGCCGGACGACACCGGCCACACCGTGGCCAACACCACCCAGCACATCTTCCGCGCGCACTCGCTCGACAAGGTCGAGATGGTCGCCCGGATCCTGCAGGCCGACGGCCGCGGCCTGGCGATGATCTTCTGCCGGACCAAGCGCACCGCCGCCGACGTCGCCGACCAGCTGACCCAGCGCGGCTTCGCGGCCGGCGCGGTGCACGGTGACCTCGGTCAGGGCGCCCGCGAGCAGGCCCTGCGGGCCTTCCGGGCCGGCAAGGTCGACGTGCTGGTCTGCACCGACGTCGCGGCCCGTGGCATCGACGTCGAGGGCGTCACGCACGTCATCAACTACCAGTGCACCGAGGACGAGAAGACCTACCTGCACCGGATCGGCCGCACCGGCCGGGCCGGCGCCTTCGGCACCGCCGTCACCCTGGTCGACTGGGACGACATCCCGCGCTGGCAGCTGATCAACAAGGCCCTGGACCTCAAGTTCCCGGACCCGGAGGAGACCTACTCCACCTCGCCGCACCTGTACGAGCTGCTCAAGATCGCGCCCGGCACCACCGGTGTCCTGCCGCGCTCCGAGCGGACCCGGGCGGGTCTGAAGGCCGAGGAGATCGAGGACCTCGGCGAGACCGGTGGGCGTGGCGCACGCGGCACCACCACCGCCGGTGGTGGCCGTGGCCGCCGCTCCGGTCCGGCCGCCGCCGAGGCGCCTGCCGCCGAAGCGGCCGTCGCCGAGCGGCCGGCCCGCGCAC
>NZ_JBFUMY010000131.1:0-7379 GCF_054049135.1 Kitasatospora sp. P5_F3
CAGCACTGGCTCCAGCACTGGCTCGGCGCGGAGGGCATGCCCCGCCGCTACGCCGACTACCTGGCCTCGGACGGCTTCACCACGCTGAACACCGTCTCGACCATCGGGTCGTTCCTGCTCGGTCTGTCGATCCTGCCGTTCCTCTACAACGTCTGGAAGACGGCGAAGCACGGCGAGCGGGTCGGTGTGGACGACCCGTGGGGCTTCGGCCGTTCGCTGGAGTGGGCGACCTCCTGCCCGCCGCCGCGGCACAACTTCGCGGCGCTGCCGCGGGTCCGTTCCGAGTGCCCGGCCTTCGACCTGCACCACCCGGACATCGCCGAGCTGGACCGGCTGCAGAACGCCCCTGAGAAGCAGCCGCAGTGACGGCCCGTGGTGGTGCAACCTTGCGCAGCTGCCTCAGTACTTGCGGACCGTAGCCGCTTCGGCGAGCGCCAGCAGGGTGGCGCGGGTCGGGCCGTCGGCGAGCGGGGCCGCGTCGAGGGCGGCGAGGGACTGGGTCATCAGTTCGTCGATCCGGCGCTCGACGGTTTCGGCGGCTCCGCTGCGTTCCACCAGCTCGCGCAGGACCGGGACCTCCTCGGCCGTCAGGTCGGCTGCGCCGAGCCGCTCGTCCAGCTGGTGGGCGTCCGCCTTGGAGAGGCCGCGCATGGCGTGGGCGATCAGCAGCGTCCGCTTGCCCTCGCGGAGGTCGTCGCCGGCCGGCTTTCCGGTGACGGCAGGGTCGCCGAAGACGCCGAGCAGGTCGTCGCGGAGCTGGAAGGCCTCGCCCAGCGGGAGGCCGAACGCCGAGTAGGCGGCGACCAGTTCGGGGCTCGCGCCGGCCAGCAGGGCGCCGACCTGGAGCGGCCGCTCGATGGTGTACTTCGCCGACTTGTAGTGCAGCACGGTCTGCGCCCGCTCCAGCGCACCGTCGTCGGCGGAGTCCCCGGCGACCGGTTCCAGGACGTCCAGGTACTGACCGACCATCACCTCGGTGCGCATCAGGTCGAAGGCCGGCTTGGCGGCGAGCACCCGCTCGGCGGGCAGGCCGGAGCGCAGGAAGAGTTCGTCGCACCAGATCAGCAGCAGGTCGCCGAGCAGCACCGCCGCCGAGGCCCCGTACTGCTCCCGGTCGCCGCGCCAGCCACGCTCGCGGTGCAGCGCCTCGAACCTGCGGTGGATGGAGGGGAGGCCGCGCCGGGTGTCGCTACGGTCCATCAGATCGTCGTGCACGAGTGCACTGGCCTGGAGCAGCTCCAGTGCGGCGGCGGCCCGGGGGATGCCCTCGGAGCCGGCCGCGCCGCCTGCCCCGCGCCAGCCCCAGTAGCAGAAGGCGGGCCGCAGCCGCTTGCCGCCGTCCAGCAGGAACTCGCGCAGCGCGTCGGCGGCGGGTGCCAGCTGGGCGGAGACCGTGGCGAGCAGCTCGGTCTGCTCGGCCATGAAGACCGCCAGCGCCGCGTTGACGCGCTCGCGGACGTCCTCCACGTCGATGGGGCTGATCGGCCGGGCGGTGGGCGAGGACACGATGGACTCCGGAGTCGAGGAGGGGGGTGACGCTCAGCCTAACCGGGCCGGGTCAACGCCCCGGGTGTGCCCGTCCGTCGAACGGGGCAGCGGTGTCTCAGCCAGTGGACCACGATTGTCAGGCCCTTCGCGTACCGGGCTAGTCTGCTCGACATGGCACTCGGTATCCCCTCCACGAGAACAGACCGGGCGGATACCGTCCGCGACCTGTTGGCGGCCGGCGACCGCTCGTTCTCCTTCGAGTTCATGCCGCCGCGCACCGAGGCCGGTGAGTCCAAGCTGTGGGACGCGATCCGGCGGGTCGAGGCGCTGGACCCCAACTTCGTCTGCATGACGTACGGCGCGGGCGGCTCCTCGCGCGGACGGACCGTCAACCTGGTCGGCCGGATCGCCACCGAGACCACGCTGACCCCGGTCGCGCACCTGACCGCGGTGGACCACTCGATCGCCGAGCTGCGCAACATCATCGGCCAGTACGCGGACGAGGGCGTCCGCAACGTGCTGGCGGTCCGGGGCGACCCGCCCGGTGACCCCGAGGGCGAGTGGGTCAGGCACCCGCAGGGTGTCGAGTACGCGTACCAGCTGGTCGAGCTGATCAAGAGCATCGGCGACTTCTGCGTGGGGGTGGCGGCGTTCCCGTCGATGCACCCGCGCTCGGAGAGCTGGGACGACGACATCCGGCACTTCGTGGCCAAGTGCCGGGCCGGTGCGGACTACGCGATCACCCAGATGTTCTTCGAGGTCGAGGACTACCTGCGGCTGCGCGACCGGGTCGAGGCGGCGGGCTGCTCGACGCCGATCATCCCGGAGATCATGCCGGTCACCAACATCCGGCAGCTCACCCGCTTCCCGCAGCTCTCCGGCTCCGAGTTCCCGCCCGAGCTGCAGCGCCGGTTCGAGGCGGTCGCCGAGGACCCGGAGGCGGTCCGCGCGATCGGCATCGAGCACGCCACCGCGATGGCTGAGCGGCTGCTCGCCGAGGGTGCGCCGGGGCTGCACTTCATCACGCTCAACCACTCGACGGCGACCCTGGAGATCTACCAGAACCTCGGCCTGCACCAGCGCTGAGGTCGGTCCGGGGATGTGGGCCCCGACCCGGCGAGCCTGTACAGTCGCCGCAACGCGCAGGGGTCGGTGACGTGGAGGTCGCGGTATGGGCATCGGGTTCCTGTTGCTGTACGCCGCGCTCGCGGTAGTCGCGCTCTGGCTGGTCGCCGAGCTGCTGCTGCAGAACCGTGCCCCGCTGCACTGGCGTGCGGTCGCCCTCGGCGGCTTCCTCGCCGTGGTCGCCGGGATGGCGCTCTCCTCGGTACTGGTGATCGGCGCCGGGGCCGCCCTGTTCGCGGCCGGCCAGGTGCTGGTCACCCTCTCGGTCAAGCGCGGCTACGTCGCGGGCTGGTCGCTGCGCCGCGCCGACGGTGCGCTGCCGGGAGCCCTGGCCAAGGTGCCGCTGCTCAGCGCCGCCACCGGCGGCGAGCCGGAGGAGGCCGCCGAGGTGGTCCAGCAGGTCGGTGAGGTCGGCCCGATCGAGCCCGAACAGGCGCCGGTGGCCTACGAGTTCGAGCAGATGCAGGAGCTGGCACCCGAGCCGGTCGCGGCGGACGGCGTCTACGCCGCCGCGTACTACCAGCAGCCCTACTACGACCAGGGCTACCAGCAGCCGCAGTACGGCTACGAGCAGTACCAGTACCAGGACCCGTACGGCCAGCCGCAGCAACAGCAGCAGTACTACGACCAGGGGTACCAGCAGCAGGAGTGGCAGCAGCAGCCGGCCGTCCCGCAGCAGTTCAACCCGGAGCAGCCGGAGCAGTACGCCTCCGAGCAGCAGCCGCAGCAGCAGAACTGGAACTACCAGCAGCAGATCTGACCGCCCGTCAGGACTCGTAGCCCTCGACCTCGGCGGCCGGGCGGACCCGTGCGGTGCCCGGGTCCTCGCCGAACTCGCTCCGGGCCCGGCGCTGGCGCAGCAGGTCCCAGCACTGGTCCAGCTGGACCTCCAGCGCGGCCAGCTCCTCGCGGGCGGAGGCCTCGTCGGCGGTGCCGTCCGAGATGCGGGCGCGCAGCTGCTTCTCGGCGTCGACCAGTTTGCCGATCGAGCCGAGGATGTCGGAGTTCTCCTGGCCGGTCATGACGGGCCTCCTGGGGGTACGGGCTGCGGACACCGTCATCCTCGGTCCCGGCCGGGCTCCGCGCATGCCGGGAACACCCGGACGGCCGTCTCGGTTGACGTCGCCGGAAGCGGAAGGAGACCCACCCCCATGAGCTACCAGGAGTACCAGCGGGCCACCCTGTTCTTCGACTCGAAGGACTACAGCGGCGCGGCCCGGATCCTCGCCCCGATCGTCGACGCCGACCCGGAGAACCGGGCCGCGGTCGAGCTGCTCGGGCGGTCCTACTTCCACAGTGCCCAACTCGGCCGGGCAGAGCTGACGTTCCAGCGGCTGATCGAGCTGGACCCGGGCAACGGCTGGGCGTACGAGGTGCTCGGCCGCACCCTGGAGCGCCAGAACCGGGCTGACCAGGCCGCCCGCTACCGCAAGCTGGCCCGGGCGATGGGCCAGCCCGGCGCCGGCGGTGCCGTAGGGGTCTGACCTGACCGGGTGCGGGGCCGTCAGGCCGGGCCGATCAGGCCCGCCACGATCGAGGCCGACATCCCGGCGCGGGCCMGCCCGCCGCCGGGGTGGGCGGCCGCGCCGATCCGGTACAGGCCGTCGGGCCCGGCCGCGTTCGGCGGGCTCAGGAAGCTGCCGCCCGCGCCCGCCAGGGAGGGCAGAGGATGGGGCCGACCGGGGGCGAGCTGTTCGCTCCAGCGGATCCGCTCGCGCAGGTCGAGCCCGGCCGCCGTGAGGTGGTCGAGCAGGTGGTCGGCGTAGCCCTCGGGCGCCGGCCCCGGGGGGACGGTGACCGTCAGGGTGACCGCCTCGTGGCCCTCGGGGGCCAGCGCCGGGTCGTTCGGCCGGTGCACCTGGACGGTCGGGAAGCGGGGGAACTCGGCGGTGTCGAAGAGCGCGGCGAGCTCGGCGGCGGTGTCCCTGGCGTGCACCACGGTGCGGACGGCGGTACCTGACGGGCGCTCACCCCGCAGCGCCAGCAGCACGGTCAGCCGGGCCTGTCCCGGCCGGGTGGCGGGGATGTCCTCGGCGCGGGCGGACAGCACGGTGTCGGCCTCGAACCGGCGCTCCCCGGCGGCCACCCCGGTGACCCGGCCGTCGGCGCTGAGCACCTCGGTGACGGCGGTGCCGAAGTGGAACTCCACCCCGCGCTGCTCGCACCGGCGGAACACCGCGTCGGCCAGCGCGCGCATCCCGCCGCCGACGTACCAGACGCCGAAGGACTGCTCCATGTACGCCAGCACGGTCGCCCCGGCCGGGGCGGTGCGCGGGTCGAGGCCGAAGCGCAGCGCGTACTCGTACAGCAGCGCGGTCGGTCCGGCGCCGCCGAGCTCCCTGGCCGCCACCTCGGCCACCGTGTGCGGGGTGGTCCGGCGCAGCCGGGCCAGGCCGCGGCGGGGGGCGGTGGGGTAGGGATCGGTGTGCAGCCGGGTCGGGTCGGCGGGGAGGGGTTCCTCCAGCAGCGGGCGGCGGGTGGCCTCCCAGACCGTCCGGGCCCGGTGCATCACCTCGCTCCAGCGCTCGCCGGAGCCGGGGCCGAAGGCGGCGTCCAGCGCCTGGGCCACACCGCCCCGGGAGGCGTTCGGCAGCAGCAGGTCGGTGCCGTCCGGGAACAGGTGGCGGCTCTCGGGCTCGACCGGGGCCAGCGCGACCAGCTGCTCGAGCGGCTCCTTGCCGGTCTTCAGCGCGAGGTCGCGGTAGACGGCGGGCAGCGCGAGCAGGGTGGGCCCGGTGTCGAAGGCGAACCCGTCGCGCTCGTACCGGCCGACCTCCCCGCCGTACGTCGGCCCGGCCTCACAGACCGTCACCCGGTGCCCCAGGGTGGCCAGTCGCGAGGCGGCGGCCAAACCGCTCATTCCAGCGCCGATGATGACGATCCGTGCCATGGGGCTTGATCCTATGCGGTCCGGTGGCCCCGGCTCGGCGGGTGGTCGGGACCGGCGAAAACCACCTTCGTGCGGCTTTCATTGTCATATCGTCAGTTCAGTCCTTGCACAGCACCGACGGATCCCGACGAGCGGATGTGACAGATGCGCGACCTGGACCAGCTGGCTGAGCGGTTCGAGGCGGAGCGGACCGGGCTCAGAGCCGTGGCTTACCGGATGCTGGGCTCGGTGAACGAGGCCGAGGACGCCGTCCAGGAGGCCTGGTTCCGGCTGGAGCGGTCCGACGTGGCGGAGGTGCGGAACCTCCCGGCCTGGCTGACCACCGTGGTCGGCCGGGTCTGTCTGGACCAGCTGCGGGCGCGCAGGTCCCGCCGGGAGGACGCCCTGGAGTGCCACGTGCCCGACCCGGTGGTCGGCGAGCTGGGCGTGGTGGACCCGGAGCAGCAGGCGCTGCTCGCCGACTCGGTCGGCCTGGCGATGCTGGTGGTGCTGGACACTCTGCCGCCCGCCGAGCGGGTGGCCTTCGTGCTGCACGACATGTTCGCGGTGCCGTTCGAGTCGATTGCCCCGATCGTCGACCGGGAGCCCGCCGCCACCCGGCAGCTGGCCAGCCGGGCCCGCCGCCGGGTGCAGGGTGCGGCCGTCCCGGAGACCGACCTCGGGCGGCAGCGGGTGGTGGTGGAGGCCTTCATGGCCGCCTCCCGGGCCGGGGACTTCGAGTCGCTGCTCGCGGTGCTCGACCCGGACGTGGTGCTCCGTGCCGACACCGGGGCGGGCGGCCTGGCGGGCGCGTCCCGGCTGATCCGCGGTGCGCAGGCGGTGGCGAACCAGGCGCTGATGTTCTCCGCGATGGCCCCGTACTCCCGGCTGGCGCTGGTCAACGGCGCGGTCGGCCTGGTCGGCGTGCCCGAGGACAGGGCGTACTCGGTGATGGGTGTGACCGTCCGGGACGGTCGGATCGCCGAGATCAACCTGCTGGTCGATCCCGACCGGCTGGCCGGGATCGACGTGTCCTTCCTGACCGGCTGAGGGGGAGTCAGTACGGGACGCGGGTCGCTCCGCTGCCGTCGTTCGCCCCCGGGGCCGGGTGGTGGGCGGCGGCGCGGTTCGCTTTGCGCTCGCGGCGGCGGACGATGAAGCGGCGGATCCGGGAGATCGCGAACCAGACCAGCAGGGCGCCGACCAGTATCAGGACGGCGGCGGCCGAGGCGGCCAGCCAGGGGTGGAAGATCGCCAGGGTGACCAGGCCGGCCACCGAGAGGTCCTCGGTGATGCTGGCCACGATGTTGCTGGCCGGCTCGGGCGAGGTGTTGATCGCCATCCGGAGCGAGGCCTTGATGCCGTGGCTGATCAGGGCGGTGGTGCCGCCCATCGCCCCGGCCGCCACCTCGCCGAGCGAGCCCGGGTCCTGACTGGCCAGCAGCGCACCGATGGTGGCACCCGCGATCGGCCGGATCACGGTGTGGATCACGTCCCAGACCGAGTCCACGTACGGGATCTTGTCGGCCACCGCCTCGCAGAGGAAGAGCACGGTGGCGGCGATCAGTACGTCGGTGCGCTCCAGGGTCGGCGGCACCGAGTCGGCGCCGCCGAACCGGCCCAGCAACCCGAGCAGCAGCACCACCGCATAGGCGTTGATCCCACTCGCCCAGCCGCTGGTGAAGACCAACGGGACGACGCTCATCCGTTCCCCCTCCGTGGACCCTGCCGATGTTCGGGGCTCACCGTATCCGGTGCTTCCCCCGGCGGGTCAGGACGCCGTGGGGGCGGGTGCGGTTCCCGGGTGCCGAGCGGCGGGTGAAAGGTGAGTACGGATACTCAGATCATCAGTTGAGTACTCCAGCGGATGGCCCCCGACCTGCGGGAACGGCAGAGT